>RDXG01000036.1 GCA_004292785.1 Bacteroidota bacterium | reverse complement strand
AAAGCACTGCGGTTGCCCAATTTGTATTCCCAAGCAAGTGGCGGAACGCCTGTTAAAGTAGTTTGCTCATCGATGTAAATTTCGCCTAATTCCTTGTTGGCTTTGAGTTTGGAACGAGGGGCTAGAGTATTGAGGGTCGTATTTTCCCTATTCTCTTTCCTCGAAACTCCACTCGATCCTCGATCCTCTACCCTCAATACTCTTTCCTCAATTTTCTCATAATTTAGGTGCAAATCCATCAATTTTTTACCCGCATTTGCCCATTTCCAAAAATCTGAATACAACGGAATTTTAGGAAAATCACGTTTTAGGTTTTGGGCGTATTTTGTGCGGTACTTGGGATCATGCAAAACGGCATAAACGTAATGAAAAATATCTTGTTTAGAGATTCGAGGATGAAGGGTAGAGGGTAGAGTATTACCCACACTCAAATCTCGATCCTCTATACTCAATCCTCCTTCCTCCACACTCCCATACCTTTTCTCGAATAACTCCAAAGCCCAATCCGTAATATTTTCTACTTTTTCGCCTTTTTCGTAGCGGTAGAGAGGAAGGCATTGAGTCGCCTCCAAAATACTATAATCAGGAATTTGTCTGCTAACCAAAAATTGAGGCGGTTTGATCATGCCCACACCCGAAAAATTGATCATCACATTTTCTAAATCAAAATTATTTCCAGAAATTAAGTAATGATTTTCTGTTAAAACATCATTTAGTATTTTTTCAGCATACCAAAATTGTTTCAAAAAAGGTCTTGAAGGAATTTTAAAAATAAGATTTTCATTAAAAACAATTTTACGTTTTTTATATAATTTATTTTTTAAATCCCTGCTCCACTTAATAGAATAATCCAAATCGTTGTTGTGCGTAAGGTTACTTTCTATTTGTTGGTTGTATTTTTCTATAAAAAACTTTATCTTTTGAATCAGAGTATTTTTATCGTAATCAAAAACCCATTCATCTCTGTTGGTTTTGATGGTGCTGGTATAAAGTCCAAAAATAGCATGACCGCCTTTTCCTAATTTTGTTTCTTTTGAGCAAACAGGAATCAAAGAATCAAAATCGTTATCAGTAATGTTTAACCAATTTCCTTTTTCGTCGGGTCTAATGCGTTCAAAATCAATATCTTCGAATTTGGTATCTCTAAACCATTCGAGTTTTTCTTCTCTGCGCATTTCGTCGCTAAGGCTAAAATAAAGTATTTTGCATTTGCGTTTTTCTTCCATTTTCTTTATTTTATTTCAATTTTTTTCAAATCTAAATCCATTTTTTTCAAAATACTTTCCACTTCCGACAAGGCATTTTGTATTTTTTGCAATTCTGCCAAATCTTTTGGGGTTTTCAATTCACTTTGACCGTTGGCAACCATTTGCAATCGGGGCCACAAAGTCTTAAAATCGGCTTCTATAATATTAATTTGCTTGTTTTTGTCCAAATTTAAGGCAGACATTTTTAACTTATCAATTCTTTTTTTATGGGCTTGTTTGAGGTCTAACAATATTTTTAGCTTTTTTTTCAGATCAGCACTTTCCTGATCACTGATCACAGGTTTTGGCTCCGCTTTTGGGGCTACATTTTTTGGAATTTCTACAGTTTTGGCAGGCAAATTTGTTTCTATTTTTTTCTTTTCTTTTATATTTTGCGAATTTGTTTTTGGGTTATTCATTACTTTTTTTTCAGGATTTTGATCGTTTACTTCTTTCATTATTTGGATCAAACGTTGTTCTGTTTGATCAGAATCTATGTTAAAAAAACGGTGATAACCACTTACCAAAAAACTAATCAACAGCAAACACAAAATTCCTGTGCCTAACAACACAGGCAAAACTACTTCTTTTAAATCTGGTTTGCCTACAGAATCGGCTATTTTTTTTGCAAATTTTTGCTCCAAAGTCGGATTTTTTTCTACATCAACCACATCAAACAAAACAACCGTAATGTTATCGTGTCCTCCTGCCTCGTTTGCCTTTGCGATCAAAGTTTTGCATAAATCATTGATTTCTAGCTTTTTATTAAAGAAAAATTCAATTTCTTTTTCAGCAAGCATCGAATTTAGTCCGTCTGTGCAAAGCATAAGCCGATCTCCTTTTTCTAAAAGCACTTGCAAACCGCTTGCCGTTGGCGGATATTTTTCGTAGCCC
>RDXG01000307.1 GCA_004292785.1 Bacteroidota bacterium | reverse complement strand
ATCCAAATCGATAACTTCCATGTCTATAATGCTAGAAATCAACAATTTAGCAACCTTGTTGTCTTGCATCAAGTATTTGAAAACGACATCATAAATTGGGTTAGCGATCAGCATCTGAATTTTTGGTTTTAGAATTTTTACAAAGGAACATTTTTTTATTAAAAAAACAATGAAGCAAAAATTTTGTCCATTCATAGCCATCATTCGTGTTTGGGCGTGAACTGACGGGAATTTTGGCATAAAATAAATGTGCATAACTTTTGTAGCCAATCGTGGTTACATAAACGTCTTTGTTTTGTAAAGTTCTAAAAAAATCTAAGGCGGCGGCTTGCGTATAGCGTTCAATATTTGGAAAAACCGACAAAGTTCCCATCATCATGACCGCCATTCCTACAAAAAGCATTTGAAAAGCCCAATTTATTTTTTGGAAATGAAACAAAAATAAAACAGAAATTAACAATAAAATTAAATAAATTCCTGCCCAACCATCCGACCAGTGCCAATCGACTTGCGCCGAAAAATTGGCTTTTGCAAAATCGTCTTTGATCAAATCTTTGAGAGAATCCAAATTTTGACCTACAAAAGGCAAAGCAAAAACCACAGCTCCCAAAATGATCGAAAAAACTAACAAGCTGATTTTTAGCGAGTTAGGTACAGAAATTTTGTTTTCAATCATTTGCCAAACAAACAAAGTTCCCAAAAAACTAATTGGAAAATATGCCATTGAAGAATAATGAACAATTTTTGTGCTGACCACGCTAAACAAAACCAAAATTACCCAAAACAAAATTTGCATAAAAAGCATAAAATTTCGTTGAAAATCGGTTTTTTCTGTGTTTTTGAATAGCCTAAAAAGTGCAAAAAACGAGATCGGGAAGCAACCAAACAGCAAAACTACAAAGTGATAACCAAAAAAACCGCCATGACCTGCGTCTTTGGTTTGAAACAAACGAATTTGATATTTGATAAATTCTTCCAAAAACCAAGTGCCATTTTTAAGGGTTTCTACGCCAATCCACAAAAGCATTGGCAAGCCACAAATGACAGAAAATAGCAAAAAATGAGGTATAGAAATAAATAATTTGAACTTTTGCAAAATCCAAAAGACAAACAAACACAAGCCAAAAATCAGATAGGCAACGGGTCCCTTTGTAAGAATTGCCAAACCAATAAAAATTCCAGAAATAATGAGATAAAATAACGGTTTTTTGCTTAATTCGATCTCAAATTGCTCTTTTTTCCAATAAAAAAGTAAAAAAAAGTAAATTCCCAAGAAAATAAATAAATTAAAAACGGGATCAATAATTCCTGTTTTGAAATAAAAATGTGGCAAAATTGAACCCAAATAACAGATTGCCCACCAAAAACCAAATTTTGCGTGATACAATTTTTTGCCCATCAAAAATAAAATTTGCAAAGTCAAAATGCCACAAATGGCATTGGGCAGGCGAGCCGCATATTCGTTTATGCCAAAAATAGACATAGAAATAGCTTGAAACCAAATAAATAAAGGCGGTTTTTCCCAAAAAGGTTGGTAATTGATATACACTTTCAGATATTCGTCGAGCATGAGCATTTCTCTGGCACATTCTGCAAAATTGATTTCGTCCCAATCAAAAAGAGGCACAGCTCCCAAAAACGGCAAGAAAAATACAGCCGAAAGGCAAAAAATAATAAATTGAAGTCTTTTTTCGAGATTCATAAATTTTTTAAGGAGTTTTTAACTGTCCGACATAAGTTTAACAATGTGATATTTTTTCAAAAGCAGTTTTAAAGTTTTTTTAACTGTCCGACAAATGTCTGACAATATCATTTTATTCCCAAAATCTATATTTTTGGGTTTGTTCAAAAACGGTTTCCAAGATTTTTTGGTCAATTTTTGAAAGGTTTTGGTTTCTTCGAAGCATCACTTTTTGGCAGGTTTCGAGCATTTCTGCTAGGCGAAAAGTCTGAAAATTGTTTGTATTTCCCCAAGCAAAAGGCGGTACAAATTTGGGCGGAAAGCCTGCATCAAAAATATTTGCGCCTGTTCCAACCACCGTTCCTGTGTTGAGCATCGTGTTTATGCCACATTTGACGTGATCGCCCATGATTACGCCCACAAATTGCAAATTGCTAGAAATGTAATTATTTGTGTTAAAATCCCAAATTTTTACCTGCGAATAGTTATTTTTCATGTTCGAAGTGTTGGAATCTGCTCCAAAATTGCACCATTCTCCGATCAAAGAATTACCCAAAAAACCGTCGTGTCCTTTGTTGCTAAAATCCTGAAAAATGCTGTTATTGACCTCTCCGCCCACTTTGCAAAACTTTCCAAAAGTAGAATTTCCACGCATTTTCGCGCCCATGCCCACAATTCCGCCTTCGCAAATTGCAAATGCTCCGCGAATGATTGCTCCCAATTCGACAGTCGAATTTTTGCCCAAATAAATTGGTGCATCTTCGGCATCGAGAATGGCTGATTTTACTTTTGCTCCTTCTTCCAAAAAAATATTTTCTTTGCCATAAACTACTGTACTCGGGTCTTTGATGGGCAAACTTTTACGATTTTTGGTAATCAATTCGAAATCTGCAACAATCTGATCACGATTTTCGAGGAATAAATCCCAAATATTGATTAAAAGTTTGGCTTCATTTATTTTTTGAACTTTGCTAACTTGGGCGTTTTGATATAAATTTTCGTAGTTTTCAAATTTTTTTTTGCTAACAAAAGCCAATAAATATTCACCCAAAAATATGCTTTCATTTTCTGCTAAGTCCTTGATTTGCAAACAAATATTTTCGTTTGGCAATAAATTTCCGTTGATGTAAATATTTTTTTCAGAAAAATTGATTTTGAATTTGTCTTGTAAATAATTTTTTGTCAAAAAAGAAATTTGATCATTTTCTAATCTTTTTTGCCATTTTTCATGGATTTTCAAAATTCCAATTCTCAAATCTGCGCTTGGGCGCAAAAAAGTTAGCGGTAAAAAATTGTCGAATAAATAATTAGAATCGAAAAAAATAAGGTTTTGCATTTTTTTTCAAATTTTACAAAAAATCTGGTCAATTTTAATAGAATTTGTCGAATAAAAGTCAGACAAAATAGAAATAAAAAACCTGTAATTTCTTACAGGTTTTCGTTGTTAATAACGATAATAATCAGGTTTGTAAGGTCCCGATTTTGAAACGCCGATGTAGTCGGCTTGTTCAGTTTGAAGTTCTTCCAATTCAACGCCAATTTTTGCCAAATGCAATTTTGCCACTTTTTCGTCGAGGTGTTTTGGAAGCATATATACTTTATTTTCGTATTTTGAGCCATTTATCCACAATTCTAATTGTGCCAACACTTGGTTTGTAAACGAATTTGACATTACAAAAGAAGGGTGTCCCATTGCACAACCCAAATTTACCAAACGACCTTCAGCAAGCACCAACAAATCTTTTCCGTTGATGTTGTACATATCTACTTGCGGTTTGATTTCAACTTTTGTATCGCCATAGTTTGCGTTTAACCAAGCCATGTTGATCTCGTTGTCAAAATGCCCAATATTACAAACGATTGCTTTGTCTTTTAAAGCAAGGAAATGCTCTTCGTTAATGATGTTTACGTTTCCTGTGGCAGTTACAATAATGTCTGCATTTTTTACAGCATTGATCATTTTTCTGACCTCGAAACCGTCCATTGCTGCTTGTAAAGCACAAATTGGATCAATTTCAGTAACAATAACTCTTGCACCTGCGCCTTTCAAAGAAGCTGCTGATCCTTTTCCTACGTCTCCGTAGCCCGCAACTACCGCCACTTTTCCAGCCATCATAATGTCTGTTGCTCTGCGAATGGCATCAACTAATGATTCTTTGCAACCATATTTGTTATCGAATTTGGATTTGGTAACCGAATCGTTTACGTTGATGGCAGGCAAAGGCAAAGTTCCATTTTTTACTCTTTCGTAAAGTCTGTGAACGCCTGTGGTGGTTTCTTCAGAAATTCCTTTGACGTGTTTGATAAATTCTGGATATTTGTCCAAGACCATGTTTGTCAAATCTCCGCCATCGTCCAAAATCATATTCAATGGTTCACGATTTTCGCCAAAAAACAAAGTTTGTTCAATGCACCAATCAAATTCTTCTGCGCTCATGCCTTTCCAAGCATAAACCGAAACTCCTGCTGCTGCTACTGCTGCTGCTGCGTGATCTTGCGTAGAAAAAATATTGCAAGACGACCAAGTAACTTCTGCTCCCAAAGCCACCAAAGTTTCGATCAAAACGGCAGTTTGGATAGTCATGTGCAAACAACCTGCGATTCTAGCGTTTTTTAGGGGTTTAGAATCTCCATATTCTTCTCTCAAAGCCATCAAACCTGGCATTTCTGCCTCTGCCAAACGGATTTCTTTTCTACCCCATTCCGCTAATTTAATGTCTTTTACTTTGTATTTAACAAATGTATCTACCATTTTAAAAATCAAATTAAATTTACCACAAAATTAATGATTATTCTTTTGAATACGAAATTTTTTAAAATTTTGTCCAAAAAATGTCTTATCAACATGATTTTTTAGAAATTGTTGGATAAATGCTTGACAAAATTAAATGTAAAATCGTTAAATATTTGTTAATCTTTATATGTTTTGAATAGAAAATAATTAATTTTGCGTTTTAAAGTAAAATTGATTTTTCTTAGACTATGAAAAAAAATTTCTTTTTCGCTATTTTAGCGATTATTTTGTTTAGTGTTCAGACTTCTTTTGCACAAACTGTCCTTAAAATTGGTTATACCAACGCTGACGCTGTGCTTTCGGCTTTGCCAGAGGCAAAACAAATCGAAACAGATTTGAAAGCCTACCAATCTCAAATTTCTAAGGAATTGGAAACCAAACAAGCCACTTTCAAACAAAAATACGAGGATTATGTGAAAACTGCGGAAGGTTTGGCACAAGTTATTCGTCAAGAGCGCGAAAAAGAGTTGCAAATGCTTAACCAACAAATCCAAGAATTTGAACGTGCTGCGCAATCTGAAATGCAAAAGAAAAATCAGACCATGCTTGCTCCTGTGTACGAAAAAATCCAAAAAGCCATAGATGAAGTTGCAAAAGCAGAAAATTTTACTTACGTTTTTAGTTCTGATGCAAGCGGCTTCCCAATTTTGTTGTTTGCCTCTCCAGAATTTGATATTACGAACAAAGTCATTGTCAAACTTGGCGGTAAACCTTTACCAAAAGAAGAAGACAAAAAATAATTTTTTTTTGAATGATAAATTTTTTGAAAAGCCATCGTCAGATGGCTTTTTTTTTGAGTTTTTAAATAAAAAAATGCCTTTACTAAAAATGCGTAAAACAATATTTTTCACTGTCATTTATAATGTTCGTGATTTGACCAGACAATTTCCAAACATCTAAACCTGTGGGCAAATGCAACGAGATTATACTGCGGTTACAACTCACAAAACGCATAAACATAGGATTAAATCCCTGCCAATGCCCACGATGATAAACCGTAAGTTCTCCTGTGTCTTTGTTTTCTATAATTCTCCAACCGTAACCGTAGTTAAAATCTTCGTTTTTTGTGGTTTTTTGTGCTTTAAAAGCATTTTTTAGTGTTTTTTGGCTAATAATTTTGTCCTCATACAAAGCCTGATCAAAGGCAAGCATATCATCCACTGTCGAAAAAATTCCTTTGTCGCCCAAAATTCCGTCGAGTGGTTCTTTTGATCTTTTCATTCTCAATGTTCTGTCTTTGCTATAAAAAAAAGTGTTTTTCATGCCCGCCACATCAAAAATATTTTGTTGCATAAATTCTGTAAAAGGCTGTTTTGAAACATTTTCGATGATCGAAGCCAACAAAGCATAACCTGTATTGCTATAATGATGTTTTTTCCCTGCCTCAAAAAGCTGTTTGGGTCTGTAAATGATCAAATGTTGTAACAAATCTTCATTATTTACAAGTTCTTTTTTGTGGGTAAATTTTTTGAAATGCCAATTTTGGTTGATATAATCGGGGATTCCAGAAGTATGATTTAGCAAATGTTTGATTTTGACTCCTTTATAGTTTAGATCAGGAAAAAATTTGCTAAGATCGTCTTCGTAGGAAAGCAAATTTCTTTCTTCCAAAATCATAATTGCTGTGGCGGTAAAAGGTTTGGAAATAGAAGCTAATTGCATGGCAATTTCAGGAGTAAAACTGCTGCTGTCAATATCGGAAATACCATAGCCTTTTCTGAAAATTGTTTTCCCGTTTTCGGCTATCAATATGACTCCTTTATATGTTCCTGTGTTAAAAACGCTGTCCATGAGTTGGTTCAACATACAATTTTGGTAGTCTTTTTTGCACAAAGCAGCATCATTATCATATTTTCGTGCGCTGATATTGAGTTGATGATCACCAAAAAAAATCTCGAATAGGTATAGACAAAAACAAATAAAAGATATTTTGTAAAGCACTTGTAACTTCATGAAATCAATAATTAAAAAAAATTTTTCAAAAATAATTATTTTTTTGTTTTAATTCTATAAAACTAAACTTTTTTCGTAAACGAACTCAAAGATTTTTTTATTGCTAAATTTGTGTGTTTTTACAAAAATGATTTCAAAAATGAAATACAAAATTATCATATTTTTCATTTTATTTGGTTTTTTGGCTTCTTGTGGCGAAAAAACTTGCCCTACTTATATGACTTTGGCAGAAATGAATGCCATCGCGATGGAAAATTTTGAAAGAGAACAGTCTGGAAAAAAATCTAAAAAACGCAAAAAAGACAAATGGGGCAGAATCAAAAAGAAAAAAAAATGGTCTGAACCCAAATAATTTCTACTCTGTTCAAAAAAATATATAATTTTGCAAAACTTTTTTGTGTTCAAAAAGTATTTTAACAAAATTATATAAAATCATGACCAATCAAAAGCTAAAAATAGGAATGTTTGTTGCTATGTTCGCCATTCCTATTGGGTTATTTATATTTTTGAAGGTTTTTGGAAAAAACGAATATCGTTTGAAAATATTAAATCCTATTTCTTCTGATTGCCCGCGCACTTCCGAAGATACGATGCACAGAATTCCAAATTTTTCTTTTGTTTCGCAAGAAGGAAAAGCCATTACACAGCAAAATTTTGAAGGAAAAATCTATGTCGCAGAATTCTTTTTTACGCGTTGCCCTGATATTTGTAAGGTTATGACCTCCGAACTTTCGCGTGTGCAAGATATTTTTAAGGACTATCCCGATGTCAAAATTCTTTCTCATTCTGTTGATCCGCTGGCAGATAGCGTACAAGTTTTGAAAGAATATGCAGATTTTAACAAAATAGACCCAAATTTTTGGACTTTGGTTACAGGCGACAAACAACAAATTTATCAGCAAGCCAAATGTGCCTATTTTATCCCTGTTCAAACAGGAACTGACGGCAAAATTGATTTTGTGCATAGCGATAAATTGATTTTGATTGACAAAGAAAAACGTATCAGAGGTTATTATAGTGGCACTAGCCGCGATGAAGTAGATCGACTCATTACTGAAATTCAAGTTTTACTTTCGGAATATAAACGCTAAAAAAATGAATATTTCTGTTGAAAAAAATAACGGCAAAATTACCTTAATCATTGGAATTTTGTCTGTGGCAATTCCTTTAGTGGTTGCTTTGTTGCTTTTTGTTCCACAATCGGGCAAATTAGGTAGTTTAGATGTTTCCATTCTTCCGCATATCAATGCTTTTTTGAATACTGCTACTTTTTGCTGTTTGATGGCTGCTTTTTATGCCATCAAAAATGGTCAGGTTCTAATTCATAAAAAATTGATGATGTCTGCTTTTGTGTTTTCGAGTATTTTTTTGGTTTCTTACGTTTTATATCATTTTCAAGCTCCTTCTACCCCTTTTGGTGATTTAAACCATGACAAAGTTTTAGACGAAGCAGAAAAAATTGCGGCAGGTACTAGCAGATATGTTTACTTATTTATTTTGCTTACGCATATTATTTTGGCGGTGGTAGTTGTGCCTTTGGTTTTATTTGCTTTCTTTTTTGCATTGAGTGATCAAAAAGAAAAACATAAAAAAATGGTGCGTTTTACTTTTCCAATTTGGGCGTATGTAGCTTTTACAGGCGTTTTGGTTTATTTAATGATTAGCCAATATTACGCTTAAAAAATCCTGCATATATTCTTGTAAACCATTACTTATTTTTAAACGAACAGTTCTTACATGACTCAACAGTTCGTTTAAAAATAAGTAAAAAATATTTCTCTACTCCTTGTTTTTAGATAATATTACATTTAAATCTTAAAAAAAAATGACAAAGAAATTTTTATTAATCGTTTTTTTATTAACTTGTCAAACTTTAAGTTCATTTGCTCAATGCGCAATGTGCCGAGCTACAGTGGAAAACAACATTAGCAATGGCGAAAATAGCTTAGGTTCTGGTTTAAATACAGGTATTTTGTATTTGTTATCAATGCCATATCTTGCCATTACTTTGTTGGCTTATTTATGGTACAGACATAGTAAAAACAAGAAAAAACAGTTCAAACTGTTGATTGAGAAGTAAATAGAATAAAAAATAAAAATATTTACAAAAATGATGCTAAACAAACTTCCAACTGATGTTCGTCAATACATTCAAGAAAAATTCACCCAAAGTGAAATTGAAGAAGTAGGCGAAAGATGGCAAATCATTTATAAGGAAATTGGTACACGCTTTTTGCGGGCTGTCGTTTATTTGGCAGAGGGTCAAGTTGATGCGATTGATACCTATCTAAAATTTTTGGAAAAAAATAATAAAGATATTTTGGATTGGGCAGAAAATGACGAAAAAAATCGCAAGATTCGTGATTTTTCCAAAACTTTTCAAGAAAATGGCTTATTATAAAACCAGAAACAAATCATGATACACTATGACTATATTTTGGCAGGAGGTGGAGGAGCAGGACTTAGTTTGGCTTACCATCTGAATTATAGCATTTTGAAAGACAAAAAAATACTTATTATTGACAAAGACGAAAAAATAAAAAATGACCGAACTTGGTGTTTTTGGACAGATCAGCCTTCTATTTTCGATTCTTTGGTACATAAAGAATGGGAAAGAATAGAAATTACTGGATATGAAAGTCAATATATTTATCCGTTGGAAAACTTTAAATATAAAATGTTGAGAGGAATAGATTTTTACCAAGAAACCTTAAAAAAATTAAATCTTAATCCAAATATTACATTTCTAAAAACAAATATTTTACAAATTACGGAAGAAAAAGAACTTGCAAAGGTACAAACCGAACAAGGTATTTTTTCTGCGGTTTGGGTTTTTGATTCTCGCTTTAATCCAAAAATATTTAGTCCTTTTCATCCTAAATATCATTATTTGCTTCAACATTTTAAAGGTTGGCAAATTCGTACTACTGTTCCTTGTTTTGACACCAGCAAGATCACCATGTTCGATTTTAGAATCAAACAAGATGACGGAGTACATTTTTTTTACGTTCTTCCTCTAGAAAATAATTTGGCATTGGTGGAATATACCGTTTTTTCAAAAAAATTATTGGAAAATAATGAGTACGAAATTGTCTTAGAAAAATATATTAAAGAAAAATTAAAAATAAAAGATTTTGAAATAGAAGAATACGAACAAGGCGTAATTCCAATGACAGACTACAATTTCAACCGTCAAGAAGGCAAAAGAATAATGAATATTGGCACCAAAGGCGGACAAGCCAGAGGCTCAACAGGTTATGCTTTTCTGAATATTCAAAGGGATTCGGAAGCCATCACACAATCATTGATCAAACATGGCACGCCATTTTACAAAACAAAAACAAGCGCGCGTTTTCGTATTTTTGATGCGCTTATTTTGAATATTATGCACAGAAAAGGCGAAATTATTGCCGATATTTTCATTCAACTTTTCCAAAAAAATCCAATAGAACGAGTTTTACGTTTTTTGGATAACAAAACTTCTTTGCTCGAAGATTTCAAAATTATGTATTCTGTGCCTGCTATGCCATTTCTAAAATCCATTTGGAATATTTTTTTAACAGGAAAAATAAGAAAAAGCTAGATTAAAAAAATCTGATGTTTAAGTTTATCCCAAAAATAGCATTTTCTATAAAATTACATATTTACCTTGTTTCCAAAAACCGAGAGGCAAAATTTCTTGTTTTTTACGAACAACAAAGATAGTCAAAAATTCTCCGCCACTAATTGCCAGCATTTTCCAGTAATTTGGCATATTTTCTGTTAATTTAACTGCTTGTTTATCAACATCTTGCAAAAACCATTTTTCTTTTTCAAAGAAAGGTTTTATATTTTCAACAATCATTGGCACTGATTCGCTAAAAGGATTTTGAGCCAAAACTTCAGCATAGAAATCTTGTGTTTGTTCCCAATTTTTGAAGCCTTCAGTTTGCAAAACTGCGGGAATACTGTCGTATTGAGTTTTAATAATGACCCTTTGAAGCACAGAAGATGGAAAATAAACGATTTCTGCGTCTAAACTTGCTCCGATAGGAATAGCCAAATTTTTGCTTGCCGCCACATAAGGATTTTTTAGTGTGAATTGCAAAAAAAGCGCAAATTGTTTGGTATTTGCCCCATAAAACCAATATTTTTCTATCAATAAATTATCTTCGACTTCGTTTTCTTTTGCCAAAACCGCCCAAATATCTCTAATTCCTTGTGTTTCTTTGAGTTCGTTTTGATCTTGTGTCCAACCAATTTGGTTTTTGATGTCAGTTTGCAAATTTTCGGGTAAAGTTGAAATATTTTTAAAACTTTCGGTCAGCAAATACATTTCCGAAAGTTGATCTAAAAGTTCGGATTGCCAACCATCTTTATAAAAAGCAATTTTTCCTAATTTTTGTACTCTGGTAGCAAGTCCTTTGGCTTGCGCATCAATCATTTTTTTGGCAAAATTTTCCCAAAAAGAAATATTTTTTTCAGGAGCAGACATGATTCCACTTCTGATCAAATCCGAAATCCACAAACGTAATTCTTCAATTCCTTGATTAACTTTTTCTAAACGTTGATCGGCTCGTTTATTTTTTGCTTTTTCGTCTACGGGTTTACTTGCTTTTTCTTGACTTTTTTGTGCATTGCCTTGTCTTTTGCCGATCCATTCTTCAACCCAATTCGGCAATTCGGCAACAGGAACAGATTCTGGCTGATTTGCATATAAAAACATTAAACCCAAACCATGCTTGCAAGGAAATTTTCGGCTTGGACAGGTGCATTTGAAAGCAATATTTGCAAGATCAATTTGGGTTCTGTACGGATTTTTTCCGCTTCCTTGACATTCTCCCCAAAGAGCCTGATTTTCTGCAATGCCAAAACTCACCCACGATTTTTCTTTTGCCAAACCTTTGCCTGCTTTTGTAGAAGCATCGTCAGGCGAAAAACTGCGTACTTGTTCTTCTGTCCAATTCATTTTTTAAGACTGTTTTTTATTTTGTTCAGACCTAATAATTTCAATTTTTTCAATGCTTAATTCTGTCAATTCAGCGATGGTTTGGTTGTCAAAACCTTTCAGAATGGCTTTTTTGGCGGTTTCGATCTTTCCCTCGATCATTCCCTCGATCTTTCCTTCGATCTTTCCTTCGATTAGCCCTTTTTTCTCACCTGCTAAGGTGGCGGCTCTTAGAGCTGTTTCCTTGACATCTTTTTCGAGCCAA
>RDXG01000035.1 GCA_004292785.1 Bacteroidota bacterium | reverse complement strand
GATTGCCAAAATTGCGGAATGCCCTCTCTGCCGTTTCCAAAATGGAATGTGATTGCCAAAACTAGCACAAAAACGGCTTATTTTTGCTCGCCGCGCTGTATGTTTGCCATCAAATTCAAAAATGATTTGAAAGCCGACTCGGTTTTGGTTTCTGATTTTTATGATTTGCAAAGAATTGAGGCAACAAAAGCCTTTTACGTGATAGAAAGCGATATTTTGGGGTCGATGGGACACGATTTAGTGCCTTTGAAAAGCAAAACAGATGCAGAAACTTTTTTGAAAGAACACAAAGGTTCTAAAATTTTGACTTTTGAACAAGTAAATTTGCAAACGATTACAGATTTGGCAAAAAAACAATAAAATTTGTATTGGCGGAAAGTATTTTTCCACCAATACTTTTATTCCCAAACAATTTCAATCACTCCGCCTTCCCAAGCCAAAGTGGTTTTTAAAACTCCCGCAGGTTGCAAAATTTGTTGTTTTTTGGGATTAAAACTAAAATAATCTTGACTGATTACGGTTCTTTCATTTTTTTTGTGAAAAACAATAATTTGACTGCCTTTTTTAATTTTTTCTGCCAAAAAATATTCTTTTTTTGCCTTAACTTCTTTCTGAATTTGGTTTTTAGGAATATTTCCATGCAAAATCTCTAAGGCTTTGGGCGCATTTGGGATTCCGTAGCCAATAAAATAATTTCCAAAAGGATACAAATTTGCAGATTTTTCGATGGCATCAAAAAGTTCTGAATTTTGGGCGTTGGGCTTGCTTTGCAACAAACAAGCCGCAAAACCTGCGATCATCGGCGCAGAAAAAGATGTTCCATTTTCGGAATAACAAGAAATATTTGGTTTTAAATAAGGCAAAAAATCTGTGCCAATGCTACTGTAATAAATTTTTGTTTTAAACATATTCGTTGCACCCACCGAAAGCGCACCTTTGGCATCAGCAGGTGCAGAAATGATTCGCCAAGCATCAGAACCTTCATTTCCTGCGGCAACCACCACCAAAATCCCTTTTTCGCTGTATGCAATTTGCGCCGCCTTGCTAATCACACTTGTCTGTCCGTTCATTTGTTCGGGTTTGTAGTTTTCGGCAGGATCATCAAAACCGTTGGCATAGCCCAAAGAAGTGTTAATAATTCTCACGCCCAAACTATCCAGCCATTCCATTGCCAAAACCCAATAATCTTCTTCTTGGCGGTATTCGCGATCAGAATTTTCGCTGCGAGCCAGATAAAATTTGGCTTGTGTTGCCAAACCTGTTTGCGAAAGTTCGGTATAACCTGTGATCATGCTCAAAACCGTAGTGCCATGATTGTGCGTTTCGCTACCAAATTCGCTAAAATGGTCTGTTTTTTTTGGATTTACCCAATCTTTGATGCCCAAAATCTTTTTTTCTTTGAATAAATGCTCTAATGAAAAATCGGAATCTGCTCCATAAAAACCGCCATCAATCACTCCGATCAAAATTCCTTTTCCGTTCAAGGCAGAATCGGCAAAAACTTCGGCTTTCATTTGTTTTAACGCCAAATCGTAGTTTTTTTCATTGGTTTTGGGCAAAGAAAGAATTTTTGTGTTGCCCATTTTTTGTATTTTTTCCACAAAAGGCAGTTTTTTTAAGGCTTCAATTTGCGAATTATTCAAAACCGCAGAAACCGCATTTAACCATTTGGATTGATGAATAATTTGCACATTTTGGGCTTTGATGGCTTCTAAATAAACCTGATTTATCGGAATATCTGTATTTTGTTGCAAATCTAGTTTCAAAAGAAGCCTATTTTTGATGGTTTGTTCAGACAAATGTTTTCGATAATCATAAGCAGAAACATCTTTGTCTTTGAGGAAAACCCAATATTTTTGCGCTTGCGCAGGAAAGGCAAGAATCAAAAGAAATAAGAGTAAATTTTTCATTTTTTTTTGTAAAATTAATTTTTTGAATTTTGCGAAATTAACCAAATTAAGCGAATTGAAACAGAAATGAACGAAGACGGACTTTTTACTTTAATCATTAAACCCATGAACTCAAATTTAGCTACTTTATTTACCATGCATTTCATGGCAAAATTATATAATTGGAATGAAATTAAAGATTTAGGTACAGTTCGCCCAGAAACCGCAGGTTTTGAAGTCAAAGAAAATACTTGGTGCGAAGCAGATACTTCTTTTGTGGCGTTTACAAAGGCAAGCAAAGAAGAACAAGCAAGTTGGAAAAATTTGATCAAAGTAGCCCCAACTTTGTTAGGCGAAATTTCTGGAAATCACGCAAACGCTTTGATTGACATCAAAAAAACGCAAAAATATTGGATGCCCGCAGGTACTGATTATGCCTTAATTTTTGACCTCGAAATTAAAAAATATTACTTTTTCAACCGATCTACTTCTTATTCTACCCATAGTTTTTCAGAAAAGTTTATTGCTCCT
>RDXG01000034.1 GCA_004292785.1 Bacteroidota bacterium | reverse complement strand
AACCAATCGGGATCAAAAAATCATGCATTTGCCGCCAGAATGGAATGACGATCCAGAATTAAAGGCAATGATTGAACGCTTAAATTATCCTTTGCAAAACGAGGAAATGGTTTTGCGTGCCGAAGCCGAAGATGAAATTGAAAGCAAATTTGAGGAAATGGAGCGCAAATTGGCAAGTTCTGAAAAGGAAAAAATGCAAATTATTTTGCAAGCCGAACAAGAAAAGGCAAAAATTCTTTTGCAAGCCGAACAAAGAGAAAAAGAAATTCTTTTACAAACAGAACAAAGGGAACAAATTGCTGTAGAAAATCTTTTACGTTTGGGTTTAAATCCTAATCAAATTGCAATTTCTTTGCAAATTTCTGTGGAAAAAGTTTTGGAAATAACAACTAAACTAAACGGCTAAAATTTTAAAACAAATTGTTTAAAAATTGTATTTAATATGCTAAATAACACCCTGATTGTCAATCAATTATTTATGAAAATAAAGCAATATGCGATGTTGCTCAAATTTCGCCTTTCTATTACGGTCGTTTTTTCTGGTGCTTTTGGTTATCTGCTTGCCCCAAAAACTGACGTGAATTGGATACAATTACTGGCTTTTGCGGTCGGTAGTTTTCTGATCACAGGTGCTGCAAACACCATCAACCAAATTATTGAGAAAGATTTGGATAAACTCATGAAACGCACCGAACAAAGACCGCTACCTACGCAAAGGCTTAGCGTAAACGAAGCTGTGATTTATACCTTGCTTTTGGCAATTATTGGAACAACGCTTTTAGTGTTTTTTATCAATGTTTTAGTGGCTTCTTTGGCTTTATTTTCATTGCTTTTGTATGGTTTTATTTATACGCCTTTAAAACAAAAAACGTCAATTTCTGTATTTGTAGGTGCATTTCCTGGTGCATTTCCGCCTTTGATTGGTTGGGTTGCGGCTACTGGCAATTTTTCTTTGGAGGCTTTTATTATTTTTGGAATCCAATTTATTTGGCAATTCCCGCATTTTTGGGCTATAGCTTGGGTAGCAGACGAAGATTATACCAATGCAGGTTTTAAAATGTTGCCTTCTGCGGGAGGAAAAGATTGGAGTACTGCTTTTCAAATCATGATTTACACACTTTTCCTGATTCCTTTGGGATTATTACCAACTTATTTTGGAATAACAGGCATGATTTCGGGAATGGTGGCTACTTTTTGTGGGTTGTTATTTTTGTTGCAATCTATTTTTTTACTCAAAAATTGCGACAGAAAAGAGGCTTTAAAGATGATGTTTGCGTCTTTTTTGTATTTGCCAACCATACAAATTGCTTATTTAATGGATAAAATTTAATCAAATAATCATAAAATTATGGAAAAAATAGAAGTAATAGAACAGCCTACAAGTACGCTTTCTATGAATCCTTTGAAATTTGCGCTTTGGCTTTTTATGGCTACGGTTGTGATGGTTTTTGCAGCTTTAACGAGTGCCTATTTGGTTCGCCAATCTGATGGAAATTGGTTAATTTTTGATATGCCAAACATTTTTTATGTCAGTTCTCTGGTCGTAATTTTGAGTAGTGTGGCTATTCAATGGGCGCTTTGGAGCGCCAAAAACAACGAAATGGGACAACTCAAAATTGCCATTTCTTTGGCTTTATTTTTGGGTTTTGGCTTTTTGTTTACGCAATGGTTGAGTTGGAAGGAATTAGTAAATGTTGGGGTTTTCTTTGCAGGTGATAAATCTAATCCTTCAGGGTCGTTTGTTTATGTGTTTTCGGGTTTGCACGCTGCACATATTGTTAGTGGATTAATTTATATTTTTTTGATTTTAATTGATGTTTTTAAATATAAAGTTCATTCGCAACGCCTTTTAAGAATTGAAATGTGTGTAACTTATTGGCACTTTTTGGGTGCGCTTTGGATTTATTTATTTCTGTTTTTGGTGGCAAACAATCACTAATCAAATTAGCACTTTTGCAACATTCAAAGTCTTGTAAAAGTGCTAATTTGATTTGAAAAACTTTAAAATCATGCAAAGACAACTCATAAGTTTTGATTGGGCATTGAAAAAACTGCTCCGAAACAAAGCAAATTTCGATATTTTGGAAGGCTTTTTATCCGAATTGCTTTTCCAAGACCTCAAAATTATTCAAATTTTGGAAAGCGAATCCA
>RDXG01000033.1 GCA_004292785.1 Bacteroidota bacterium | reverse complement strand
AGCCAAATATATTTTCCTTTTGCCAAAGAAATGCCTTTATTCCATTGTTTAAAGGTGCTTCCGCTATTTTTTTCATTCAAAAGCAAATGACTTACTTTTTCGTGATTCTGATATTTTTTCAAAACCTCTTTGCTTTGATCCGTAGAAAAATCATCTAATAAAATCAACTCAAAATCTTGAAAACTTTGCGACAAAATACTTTCAATACGTTCCAAAAGATAAGGAGCATGGTTATAATTTGGCACAATCACAGAAATTAGAGGGTTTTTCATCTTTTTATCTAAAACTCAAATTGTTTGATCTTTGTTTTTCTTTGCAAAAATACAAAAAAATAAGATTTTTACTCTTTTTTTTTATGCCAATTATAAGTCAAAAATATGGCTTTTTCGAGGTCTGTCAAAGAAAAATCGAGCATCGATTTTAATTTATCAACGTTCAAAACAATTTTAGGAATGTCAAAATTTCGGGCAGATTCGTACACTATTTCAATATTGGGAACAATATTTTGCAACAAATTTAGTATTTCTTTGATAGAAACTCCAACGCCACTGCCAATGTTAATAATTTGGTTTTTGATGTCATTTTCAATGATTTTTGTCAAAATAAAAGTCAAGTCTTTGATATACATATAATCTCTGACCGCAGAACCGTCGCCCCAAACTACAATTTTTTCGTTTTTGATGATTTTTTTTAGCACCACGTTAATAAAACCCTGTTTTTGCGAACTATGATACATTCCAAAAGGATTAGAAACCCGCAAAATTAAGTATTCCAAACCGTGCAAATGTTGATACAAAAGCAAATATTTTTCGATGGAAAGTTTGGTAATTCCATGCGAAGAAATGGGATTAGTCGGATCGTTTTCTTTGGCAGAATCGCCTGCAATTTGCCCATAAACAGTCCCGCCTGAAGAAGGAAAAATGATGCGTTTTACACCGTATTTTAACATAATATTCAATAATTTGATCGTGCCAATCAAATTCGAATTGATGTCGTAAGAAACATTATCGTTGGAAGTGGCTGGTACTGTGGTACTTATCAAATGAATCACAATGTCGATTTGGTTTTCTTGAAACACAATTTCGATGTCTTCTTCTTTGTTAAAATCTCCGTAATAAACCTTGATTTGATTGGCAAAACGGTTGATCAAACCCCTAAATTCGAACACAATAACATTAAAATTACCGTTTTTTAGGAAATCTTCGATCAAATTTGAACCTATAAAACCAAAACCACCCAAAATGAGAATGTTTTTTTTCATGACAACTTTTGTTTTTCGGCAAATTCAAGAGCCACAAAAATGTCTTGTGCAGTCAATTCTGGAAAATCCTCGATAATTTCGGGAATGCTTTTTCCATAAGATAGCCACTGCAAAATGTCTGAAACGGTTATTCTCATGCCTCTAATGTAAGGTTTTCCGCTTCTTTTTCCCGATTCTAAGGTAATAATTTCTCGGTAAATAAAAATGTTATTTGGTTTTGTCATGTTAATTTTTTTTGTTTTTTTTTTGGTAAAATTGTCCGACATAAGTCTGACATGAGCTTTTTAGAGTTTTTTTTGTTAAAATTGTCCGACATAAGTCTGACAAAGTAATTTTTTTTTAATGTTTTTATTTCAAAATTCTTGCTACCCAAGCCTGAATATTGCCCAAAATTCCAAAATAAGCCAAGATTCCCAAGACCAAAACAAAGATCAATAACCCAACAAAAAAGCCTAAAAAACCGCTAGAAATGCTTTGGTTAGATGCTTGTTCTTTGAGTTCTTTTATTTTTCGTCGGTTTTCTCTCTCAATTTTTTCGAGCAATTCGTTAGGATTTTCTTCTAACATTTTTAGTCTTTCTTCGATGTTGTTTTTTTGTTTGTCAAGTTCAGAAAGCAATTCGCTTTTTTCTTTGACAAGCTGATTTTTGTGTTTGATTTCCAAATCCAAATAATCTAGAATCGTTCTACCGTCTTGTGAAACATTTTCCAATTTTTCGATGTAAGTATCTACTTTTTGCTCATCAATTGGCGAATGACTGTGATTTTGGCTTGGCGCAGGTTTGTCGTAAGTAGTTGATTTGTCGGGAGTTTTGCCAAATAATGTTTGAAACAACATTAAAATTAGGACAAAAAGCAAAGCAATTCCTAATGCCAAAAACAACAACATTTTTGG
>RDXG01000032.1 GCA_004292785.1 Bacteroidota bacterium | reverse complement strand
TTTTTCCATTTTTGCCAATTCTTGTACTTGGCTTTTCGTGATTTTGCTTTTTCCCGACAAAATTTCCTTTTTGAGTTCAGCATTTGCTTCGCCTATTTTGTCGATGGCTTTTGCAAAAAGGGCATCATTCATAATGGTTCTTGCAGAAATCCCGTATTCTTGGGCTAACTTCTCATGTGTTTTTTGCAAAGTTGCAATTTTTGCAACTTTGCTATATTGATTTTCGCCTATACCACCTTGTTTATTTTTTTCACTTTCGTAGCGTTTTCCTCTCAAATAACTTACTTGTTCGGGAGTCAAATTCCTACGTCCTAATTGGTTGTTTATCATAAAAGATTTGGCAGCCTCCATACTTTCAAAATCTTTGACCAATATCTTGAAATCTATGCCATGTTTTTGACAAATTTCATAACGATTATGCCCATCTATAAGAATGTATTTATCCTCATTTTCCCATAAAATCAAGGCTTCCCGACAGCCTTCCGCCAAAATATTCGCCTCTAATTGTTCATATTCTTCTTTCCCAAGCGAAGGGATTAGTTCTTTTAATGGAGGCACTATTTCTATTTTATTTTTGATTTGCGTTTCGGCTTTTTCAAAAATATTTGAATCGTCTATTTTTTTGAGCATACCGCCCATTAACAAATCTTTTTTAGCCATGTAAAATTTCTTTTGAAAGGTTCATATAATCTTCTGCTCCCAAAGACTTAGGGCTATATTGGAATATATCCATCGCTTGGGTAGAGGCTTCTGCCAAGTTTACATTTTGGCGAATGTGGGCATCGAATACTTTGTAAGTGTAGTGTTTTTTTACCAAATCATTAATCGTTTGACTCAAAACTGTACGATTGGTTTGTGTGAGTAACAACCCTAAAATTTTTAGAGTAGGATTCAAATTTTTATTGATTTTTGCCACTACCCCAATGATTGTATTGAGTCCTTTGGTTGCCAAAAATTGGGCTAAAACAACTACAATTATTTCAGAGCAAGCAATTAGAGCATTAATAGTTAAAATTCCCAAACTTGGCGGACAATCTATAAAAATAAAATCATACTCATTTTGAACTGTTTTAAGGGCATTTTTGAGTTTAAAATATCCCTCAACATCTGCTTGAAACTTGACTTCAGCTTCTGATAAGTTCAAATCTGACGGAATAATATCAAAGTTTTCCGAAATATGATGTACTATTTCCTCAAAATTGTTTTGTTCGCCAAGCAAATGATAGACATTTTTTTCAAGATTTTCCAAACCTACGGACTGCGAAAGGTTTGCCTGTGGGTCTATGTCTATCAAAAGCACTTTTTTTCCTTGCAAACTCAAGGCTTTTCCCAAATTTAAGGTTGTAGTCGTTTTTCCTACGCCTCCTTTGTGGTTTACTATAGCTATTATTCTACTCATCATCTTGTTTTTTCTTTGTCCAAAAGTACACTTTTTTTTACAACTCAAAAAATAGAGGCTTTCTTATTTTTCCTTTTTTTTATGTTTAATAAAAATAATACAGATAATTACTATAAAAAATAAAATACGAAATATATTGTTTATTAAAACAATTTAGTTATGTTTGCACAAATTAAACAAGGAAAAGCATGGCAAAGGAAAAAATGAGTAAACAAATTAGCATTACACCGACTACAAACGAAAAATTAGACAAGGTTAAGGCTTTATTTTGGGTTACTAAAGGCATAAAGCCAACAAGCGATATAATAGTGGACTATTTGGCAGAGCAAGCCTTAGAAAAGTTCAAAGAGAATGACAAAAAATAGTCATTTACAGACTGAAAATAGAGTTTTCAGTTTGGTAGCAATACTAATAAAAAAAGCCTAAAAAGTGCCAAGTTTCTCAGGCTACACACTTTTTTAGGCTTCCCAACTCAAAGTTTTTCAACCTCAAATCATTGCAAATATGCAAATTTTTAATGAAAATCCCAAAAAGGAGAACGAATCTTTTGTCGAAACTCTTAAACGAGTTACAGGCTTGGGCAAGCCTCACCACGAAATACACCGCCCTAATCCCTACCAACAGGCACGAAAGGAAACTTCTTTTACAAGACCTTACGCCAATGCAGAGCTAAAATTAGCTCCCAAAACTTTTTCCGAACAATGGAACGGTACAAAAAACTTGGTCGTCATGGTTCGGGACGTTTACCCCTATTTG
>RDXG01000031.1 GCA_004292785.1 Bacteroidota bacterium | reverse complement strand
GCAAAATTGAAAAAGCGGGAACGCCTTTAAAAGATTGGGAAATTCAGATCAATTACGGCATTAAAACGGGTTTTAATGAGGCTTTTATTATCGATGAAAGTACCAAAAACGAATTAATTTTGGAAGATTTTAAAAGTGCGGAAATTATCAAACCGATTTTGCGTGGGCGTGATATAAAACGTTATTATGCTGATTATGCCAATTTGTACTTGATTTCGACTTTTCCTGCTTTAAAATTGGACATTGAAAATTATCCTGCTGTTAAAAAATATTTGCTCTCTTTTGCCAAAGAACGTTTGGAACAATTAGGAAATGTGGGTAGCCGTAAAAAAACAGGAAATAAGTGGTTTGAAATTCAGGATCAAATTTCTTATCATGAGGAATTTGCCAAAGAAAAAATTGTTTGGGCAAGTATTGGCGAAACGCATTACAGTTTTGTTGCAAAAAATATGCTTTTGTTGGATACAAATTATTTTTGCACCTTCAAAACAGATAAAATAAACAAATATATTTTGTGCGTTTTAAATTCAAAAGCAATTATTCGATATGTAAATAGCATTGACACACAAGTTGGAGAAGTTGCGCACCGTCATTATAAATACAATTTCGAAAAAATACCAATTCCTCAAATTTCAGAAGAAAATCAACAAATTTTCATCGAAAAAGCGGATTTAATGCTCAATTTAAACAAGAAATTGCAAGAAATTTCGCAAAAAGTACAACGTAATTTGCTTCGAGAATTTTCTTTGACAAAACTAAATACCAAACTCGAAAATTGGTATAAATTGTCTTTTGCCGATTTTTTAAAAGAATTGGAAAAACAGAAAATTAAGTTAAAATTATCCCAAAAAACCGAATGGGAAAAATATTTTGCGCAGGCTAAAGCCCACGCTACAGAAATTTCTGCCCAAATTTTGCAAACTGATCAGCAAATTGATGCGTTGGTTTACGAATTATACAATTTGAATCGGGAAGAAATTGAAATTGTAGAAAAAATGTAGCACAGACTTTTTCTGTGTAGGCTGTGCGGCACAAATTACACAGGCTAAAGCCTGTGTTACAGAAAAATTGAATTTATTTTAAAATATAAAAAAAATGATACAAAATATTGATATTCAACAACTTATCCGAATCGCAAAAGCGGCGGGAGAAGTCATCTTAAAAATTTACGAATTGCCTGATTTTCAGGTACAAACCAAAGAAGACGACAGCCCCGTAACGATTGCAGACAAATTAGCCAACGATTTGATTGTGGCAGAAATTCTGAAATTATACCCTCAAATTCCAATTATTTCGGAAGAAGGAGCAGATATTTCGTATCAAGAACGCAAAAATTGGGAATATTTTTGGCTCATCGATCCGCTTGATGGCACGAAGGAATTTATTAAAAAAAATGGCGAATTTACGGTAAATATTGCCTTAGTTCACAAAAATAAACCTGTTTTGGGCGTAATTTATGTGCCTGTCCAAAAATTGACTTATTTTGCAAAAACAGATTTAGGTGCTTTCAAACAGTTTGATAATCAAGAGATTACAAAAATTTCGGTTAGTAACAAAAATATTTCAGAACCTTTGATTGCAATTAGTAGCCGTTCTCACCGCAGCGAAAAAGACGAGTTGTTTTTGCAAAAAAATAACATTAAACTTCATAGTAATTGTGCAGGAGCTATCAAATATGGCTGGATTGCCGAAGGGCGTGTGGATGTGTATTTTCGTAGCCGACCTTGCATGGAATGGGACAGTGCAGCAGGGCAGGCTATTGTGGAAATTGCAGGCGGAACGATGCTCGATGCTAACGGAAATGTGTTTTCTTATAACAAAGAAAGCCTATTGAATGGGAATTTTTTGTGCTATGGTTGCCAAAAATTACTGATTTTGCCTTAAAAATTACTTACTTTTGCAAATTGGATCACCAAAAACCAAAAAAATTATGCGCAGGTTTTCAAATATTTGATGGAAGACCTCGAAATTGCTAAAGGCTTGATTGCTAGGATTATAGGCAAAACAGTCGTAGAACTTTCGCCTGCGCCGCAGGAGCAAACGGCAGCACTTTTTAAAACAAAATTTATTCAAGTCGAATTGCAAAGACTTGATTATGTGGCAATTATCAAAACTTTTGACAAAAATAAAAATATTGTTTTAGAAAAAGTATTGATCGAAGTTCAAAAATCTCCTTTTACGCCAGAAATAGGCAGGTTTAGGAAATATTTGGCTGAAAAATACAAAAATATAAGCGTTTTGCAGACAGAAAATGGCGAAGAACAGCAATATTTGCCAATCAAAACCATTTATTTGATCGAACAAACTTTTAATGAAAATTTGCCATCAATTCTGAAAAGTAACAACCAATAC
>RDXG01000306.1 GCA_004292785.1 Bacteroidota bacterium | reverse complement strand
AATGCTGGTTCTATATTTTTGGGAAATTATACCCCTGAATCCGCAGGAGATTATGCTTCGGGTACAAATCACACTTTGCCAACAAATGCCTTTGCAAAAGCCTATTCTGGCGTTTCTTTGGATAGTTTTCTGAAAAAAATTACTTTGCAAAAAATTTCTGAACAAGGAATTTTAAACATTGGCAAACACATCGAATGTATGGCGGAAGCAGAACAATTATTTGCCCATAAAAATGCGGTTTCGGTACGTTTAAAATCTTTGCAAAAATGATTCTTTTTATTGGACATGAGGCTTCTTTGACAGGTGCGCCCGTTTTGTTGTTGAACACAATCAAGCAAATTAAAGCCAAAACAAATTGGGAAATTGAAGTCATTTTGCGAAAAGGCGGAGATTTATTGCCTGATTATCAAGCAGTTGCAAAAACGCAGGTTTGGCAGTTGCCCGAATTTGGCAATCCAAGTTTTTTGTGGAAAATCAAAAACAAATTGTTTAAAAATTTTGCAAAAAAACGCAAAACTTACATCAATCAATTTGCCAATAAAAACGTGCAACTTATTTTTTCTAGCACTTGCACCAATGGCGAATTGTTGGAGCAACTTTCCTATTTAAAATGCCCAATAGTTGCCCATGTTCATGAACTTGAAACCGTTATTCAAATGTTTAATACAAACAATTTGGTAGATCAAAGTTTAAATCTTTGTGCAAAAATTTTTACAGGTTCTAAGGCTGTTCAAGAAAATTTGATCGAAAATCATGGCATTTCTCGTAAAAAAACGGAACTCATTTATTCGGCTACGCCAACAGAAATTGATAAAAATTTGCTTAATCTTGATGTAAGAAAAAAGTTAAATATTGCAGAAACTGATTTTTTGGCAGTAGCTTGTGGCACACTCGAAAATAGGAAGGGTTATGACCTATTTATTCAGGTGGCTTATGAAATTTTGCATCGCCAAAAAATAAAAAATATTCATTTTGTTTGGGTAGGTTCTACTTCTTACCAACCTATTTTGTACCAAATTGACAAAGAGTTAAAATTAATGCAACTCACTGATTATGTGCATTTTATAGGAAAAGAAAAAGTTACTCCTTACCTAAAAAGCATGGATTTGATGCTCATGACTTCCAGAGAAGACCCTTTCCCGTTGGTAAATTTAGAGGCAGGAATGTTGAAAAAAACAGTCATCTGTTTCGAAAACTCTGGCGGAACTCCCGAACTTTTGGCTGAAAATTGCGGTTTTACTGTGCCTTATCTGAACATTTTGGATATGGCGAACAAAATTATTGAATTGAAAGAAAATCCTGCACTTTTGCAAAAAACAGGTGAAAATTTATACCAAAAAGTACAAAAAAACTTTACCATAGACCATATTTCGGATCAAATTATTGATCAGATCAAAAAAATAATCAAATGATAGACCTTCAAGAACGAGTAAACAGCGATCACGATACGGTGATCATTCCTTTGACTCCAAAGGATTTAGAAATGAATTTGCGCGCGCTTGCAAACTCTTTTTCTGTAAATGAAGACTTTTTGCAAAGCGAATTTAAAGCCGAAAAAAAAGAAATTCATAGCTTTTTTGCGAAAAAAAAAGTAATTCTGATGGGTTTGGGCGAAAATCCTAAAATTCATGAAATTGGCAAATTTTGCCGTTCTTTGGCATTTTCTCAAAGAAATAAATTGGCAAAATCTAAAATTGCCTTTGTGTTAAACGATTCTTTTTTCGAGGAAAATGTTTTGTTTGATGCCATTGAAAGTTTGGCTTCTAATTTTTTGCTGGCTTTTTATGAATTAGGCAAACTCAAAACCGAAAATACAGACAAACTTAATATAGAATTTGCTGGAAAATTGAGTTTTGTTATTGATACCAAATTTTATAAAAATGTAGAAAAAGCCATCGAAAAGGCTAAAATTTTGGCAGAAGTTCAGCAAAAAGTCTTTGATTTGGTCAATTTGCCTGCAAATGTTTTGGATTCTGTAACTTTTTCTGAAAAAATGCAAGAATCAGGAACGAAATATGGCTACGAAGTAAAAGTTTTTCACAAAGAGGAAATCGAAAAAATGGGAATGAATTTGTTGTTGGCAGTCAATCAAGGTAGCCACATTCCTCCTACTTTTACGGTCATGGAATACAAGCCAAAAAGCGAGAAAAAATTGCCAAAAGTGGCTTTATTGGGCAAAGGAGTTACTTTTGATACAGGCGGAGTGTCGATCAAAGATTCTAACAATATGTATTTTATGAAATGCGACATGGCAGGGGCAGCGGCGGTTGCAGGGGCATTAGAGGCGGTGGCAAGGCTAAAATTGCCTGTTCATTTGTTTGGAATTGTGCCTTCTACGGACAACATGGTGAGTTCAAAGGCGGTTGTTCCTTCGGCAATCGTAAAATCTTATTCGGGTTTGAGTGTAGAAATTATTGATACAGACGCAGAAGGAAGGCTGATTTTGGCAGACGGTTTGGGCTATATTGCCAAAAATATCGAGCCAGATGTGATCATCGATTTGGCAACTTTAACAGGTTCTTGCATTATGGCTTTGGGCTATGCGGCGGCGGGAATGTTTACCCAAAATGAAGAATTGGCGCAAAAATTATACAATTCAGGGCAAAAAACAGGCGAAAAAGTGTGGCGTTTGCCTCTTTGGGAAGAATATGGGGCTTCTTTGAAGTCTGATATGGCAGATATTAAAAATTTGGGTGCGCCCGTAGCAGGAGCCGCTAGTGCCGCAAAGTTTTTAGAAAAGTTTACCCAAAAACATTCGGCTTGGGCGCATCTTGATGTGGCAGGTGTTACTTTCACAGACAACGAATTTGGTAGCCAGCGCAATGCAACCGCCTACGGAGTCCGTTTGTTGATCGATTATTTGGAAAATTTGTAAACTTTTACGTTGCCAATAATCATTAAATTTGGCAACGTAAGTAGTCAAAAAAAATTTGTCGTAAATTATTTTTTATCATAAATCCTTGATAATCAAATTTATCTGATACCTTTGATGTGTCTGATAATTGTTATTTATTACTTAAATTTAATTTCTTTTGTCTTATAAATATTTTTACAAAAAAAATTACTACATTCATTGTTAAAATCATTATTTTTTTAGACTTTTGAACAAAAGCAAACACAAACTAAAATGCTGCTATCCGAACATTTATACCAAAAAAAAATTGCTGATATTTTTAAAATCCTACAAACTGATCCTGATATAGGTTTGAACAAGGAAAGAGCCAAACAAAGATATCTAAGACAAGGGCTAAATAGACTCAAGCGTTTTGTAAGTCCTAGTATTTTTGTGATGTTGTATCAACAGTTTAAAAACCCATTAATGCTCATGACTTTGATGGCAATGATACTTTCGATAGTTACTTTTGATACTTTTGAAGCTTCCATTTATTTATCTTTACTAGCAGTCAATGTTGCTTTGGGAATTTATCAAGAAAATAAGTTAAATGCTAGTTTATTGGCACTTAATGAAATCAATACGAATAAATGCGAAGTTATGAGAAATGGTCGCAAAATATCGATTTTTGCAGAAAATTTGGTAAAAGGCGACATCATTTTTTTGAAAACAGGAAATACAATTCCTGCTGATGTTCGATTGATAGAAATTGAAAATTTTAGAACCAACGAGTTTTTTTTGACAGGCAGCCTAGAACCTGTTGTAAAAGATCAAGGCTTGGTTACAGATAAAATTTTGCCTTTGGCAGAACGAGTAAATTGTGCATTCATGGGAACAACTGTGGTAAGTGGTTCTGCAACAGCCATTGTTTATGCTATTGGCAGATGGACAGAAATGGGAAAAATATCAGCGGAGTCAAGCAAAACACGAAAAAAAGCAGCCATAGACCAAGAAGTTAATTATTTTTCTACACTTACAGGCTGGACTTTTGTTGGTTTATTTATTTTTCAAGTAATTTCTATCTTCTTTTTTGAAACGGGGAAATGGACTTTGGAATTATTTTTTGGGCATGGAGGCATTTTATCCAATATTTTGTCTGTTTCTACTTCTGTTATTCCGCTTACCATGTATATTCAGATCAATTTGATTTTGGGAATTACAAGTCAAAATTGCCTAAAAAGAAACATTCTTTCCAAAAAAGTGTCCACTTTGGATACTTTGGCAGCCGCCAATACCATTGTTTTTGATAAAACCGCAACCATCACCATCAAACAGCCTGTAATTGTTTTTGCTATGCTTAACGGTTTCAATTATGAAACCACAGGTCACGGTTTTGATCCTAAAGGCGAGGTACAATTAAATGGCAAAGCAATTAAAGTACAACAAGTAAAAGAAGAAGAACTTTTTTTATTAGCAGGTTATTTTGCATCAAATAGTCAAGTTTGCCAAAAAGAAGACAGTTGGGAGGCAATTGGGGATTCTATTGATGCTGCTTTTGCCGTTTTTTCTCAAAAAATGGCTTATTCCTTAGACAAAATTGACAAAAAATACCAAAATATTGCCGTTTTTGAATTCGATTCACAGTTGAGAAGAATGGCGGGTGTAAGAAAATACGAAGACAAATATTATTCCTTTGTCAAAGGAAGTTTAGAATCGGTCATGAGCATTTGTAACCGATATATTCATCAAGGCAGAATATTACAGATGAGCAAAGGTTTTCAAAAAGATGTTTTTGAGCAGGCAGAACCATTTTTAAAAAATACTTTATCCGTAATGGGATTGGCGTATCAAGAACAGCCTTACCGCAAAACTTATAGTCGAGAAAACGCAGAAAATAACCTTATTTTTATTGGTTTTGTTGCCATCAACGACCCGCCACAACAAGGTATTTTGGAAACCATAGAAACATTAAAGGAAAATCAAATTAAATTGGTTTTACTCACAGGGGATCATGCTGTTAGTGCAGAATCTTTGGCAAGAGAAATTGGAATGACAGACGCTAACGGAAATTTGCCAAAAGCCATCACAGGAAACGAATTGACAAGTCGGACAGAAACCCAATTATTGGAAACCATCAGAGATCAGAAAATTAGCATTTTCGCCAGAAACTCTCCTGAAGAAAAACTAAGAGTCATTGAGTTACTCAAACTAAGAGGAGATCATGTGGTCATGGTCGGAGATGGAGTCAATGATGTTTTGGCATTTAATAAATCCGATATCAGTGTTGCGGTAGGCAAAAAAGGCACAAAAGCAGCCATCGACTCGGCAGACATGGTTTTACTTGACGACAAGGTAAGTAATATTTGGGAGTTAATGAAAGACGGAAAACAAGTCTATAAAAATCTTGAAAAAACGATCATTGGCTATTGGGTTTGTAATTTTGCAGAACTTTGTTGCGCACTTTGGGGCTTTATAATGAGTGTATTTATGGATTGGGAAATTGTGGTTTATCATGGACTAAAACGTGCCTACGAAGGGATTAGCCCAATGATGAACGTACAAATTTTGTGCATCGATTTGGTGGCGATTATTTTGCCTTTGCTTGCCCTTACTTACGACCCATTGGAGGACGAATCACAAAATATAAACATTCAAAAAAGGATCACGGTCAAAAAAATGATCAGTGTTGCCAAATTGGGCTTTATGATGGGAACTTTGTGTTTAATTGCTTTTCACGCAATTTTTTGGTACACAGAAAGAATAGAGGAAGCGCAAGGAGTTTGTTTTGTAAGTTTGATTTTGATGCAATTCATCAATATTTTGCATCAACGTACCACTAAAAGCATTTTTACAAACTATTTGTTTTCAAACAAAATTTTGTTGGCTGCTTTAGGAATTGCATTTTCTCTAACTTTATGTTTGCTTTACGCACCAATTAAAGATCCTCTTTTTTCTAGTAAACCTAATAGCTACGATTATTTAGGCACAGGAACTTTGGGAATCATACATTGGGTTGCGGTTTTGGTGGTTTCTGCCTTATTTTTGTTGTGGTGCGAATTTGTGAAAAAACTAAAAATTAGTGCAGAAAGATACGAAAACTAAAACAAAATTTCTAAGTTTTTGAATAAATAAACCTTATAAAATTTTCTGAATTTTGTAGGACTTACGCAAATCTTAAATTTTGAAGCCTGTACCGCAAACATTACTGTTTGCGATTGTGGCTTAATTGCAATACAGAAATGTTTGCGGTACATTTTGCGTAAGTCTGAATTTTGTAAGGTTTAAATTTTTTTGAAAAATAAAAAAAAATAACCATGTCCGCAAATCCTTTAAATTTTAAAACAAACCAAGTCATTGATTTTCAGCAAATTACGGTTGAAAACTTGATCGAACAAACAGATTTTGCCATCGAAAAAATTAAGGCTGAATTAGAAAAATTGTATCACATTTCGCCAAAAACATTCGACAATACCATGCTTGCTTATGACGAAATTATTAACCAATTATCGTCAAATTCGGGTGTAATTTATCTTTTGACTGCCGTTTCGCCAAATGACGAAATTAGAAATACGGCAATGGATTGTGTGCAAAAATTCGAACAATTTGGAAACTCTTTGCTTTTGGACGAACAACTTTATAAAGCCATAAAAAGCTATTCGCAAACGCCAGAAGCCCAAAATTTAAGAGATTGGCAGGAAAAATTAGTTCGTGAAACTGTCCGAGATTTTGAAATGAACGGTTTTGCTTTGCCCCAAGAAAAACGCCAAGAACTTCAAAAATTACAAGACGATTTGAGTTTGCAAACCCAATTATTTGGCAAACACATTGCAGAACATCAAGATTTTTTGTTGGTTTCTGAAACAGAAATCGACGGTTTGCCCGAAGATTATATCGAACAGCACAAAAGCGAAGAAGGCTACAAAATTACTTTGGATTATCCTTCTTATGTGCCTTTTATGCAATATTCCAAATCGGAATCGGCGCGCAAAGCCTTGTATATCAAATATTTGAACAAAGCCGCAGACAAAAATTTGGAAGTCTTGGACAACATTTTGGCTTTGCGATCTCAAATTAGTGCCTTGCTCGGTTTCAAAACTTTTGCCGAATACAGAATGGCAAATACGATGGCAAAAAATACCGCTACCGTTTGGAAATTCGAAAACGACCTCAAAGACAAAGTACGCAAAAAAGCGGAACTAGATTATCAAGAAGTTTTGGCGGTCAAAAAGCAATTTGTGCCTAATGCAACGGTCTTAGAGTCTTGGGAATCAAGTTTTTACAAAAATATTTTATTAAAAAATAACTATCAACTCGATCAGCAAGAAGTTAAACAATATTTCGAACTCAACAATGTATTAAAAGGCATTTTTAGCATTAGCGAAAAATTGTTTGGAATTGTGTTTGAAGAAGTTGAAAAACCTAATTTGTGGCACAATGAAGCCCGATTATTTGAAGTCAAAGAGGGCAAAAAACTCATAGGCAGGTTCTATTTGGATTTGTTTCCAAGACCGAACAAATTTAGCCATGCCGCCTGTTTTCCGATGATCATGGGCAAGCAACAAGGCGAAATTTATCAGATGCCTTTGTTGGCTTTAGTTTGCAATTTCCCAAAACCGAGTCTCGAAAAACCTTCTTTATTGACCCATTCAGACGTAGAAACAATGTTTCATGAGTTTGGGCATGGCTTACATTGCTTGCTCACCACTTCCCCTGTTTGCGTGTATGCAGGCACAAATACGGTGCGAGATTTTGTGGAAGTGCCTTCGCAATTATTCGAAAATTGGGCATGGAACTACGAATCTTTGACTTTGTTTGCCAAACATTACCAAACAAATGAAGTTTTGCCAAAAAATTTGTTTCAAAAAATGCTAGATGCAAAAAATATAGGATCGGGTTTGCACGCTTTGCAACAGGTTTTTTATGGAATGTACGACCTTAGTTTGCACGACAGCCAAAAAATAGACAAAAGCACCACCGAAATTTTAAAAGATTTGCAAAACGAAGTTTCTTTGTTTAAACATTTGGAAGGAACGCATTTTCAGGCGGCTTTTGGGCATTTGACTGATTATGCGGCAAGTTATTATGGCTATTTGTGGTCTTTGGTTTATGCTGACGATATGTTTTCCGAATTTGAAAAACATCATATTTTGGATTCTGAAATTGGAACGAAATACAAAAATTTGGTGCTTTCCAAAGGCGGTTCGCAGGACGAAATGCAACAAATTACAAATTTTTTGGGCAGAGAATCCAATGCAGATGCTTTTTTGAAGGCTTTGGGTTTATAGATTCGATTTGATTTTTTTGTAACTAAAAAAAACCTATAAGATTTTGAAAATCCTATAGGTTTTTTTGGTTAAGAAAAAAAACTAAACCAAATTGTTTTTTACTAAATATTCTGCAATTTGAATGGCATTGGTAGCAGCTCCTTTTCTAAGATTATCGGCTACAATCCACATATTTACTGTATTTTTTTGAGAAAAATCTCGTCTAATTCTACCAACCCAAACCTCATCACGCCCATGCGAATCGGAAGGCATTGGATACAGTTTTTCAGAAGGATTATCTTTGACAATCACGCCTTCTTCGGCAGCCAACATTTTACGAATTTGGTCAAGGTCAAAATCGTGTTCAAATTCAATATTTACCGACTCGGAATGTCCGCCCATTACAGGCACGCGTACTGTAGTTGCTGTAACCAAAACCGATTCGTCCCCCATAATTTTGGTCGTTTCATGCACCATTTTCATTTCTTCTTTGGTGTAACCGTTTTCCAAAAATACATCAATATGTGGCAAAACATTCATATCAATTTTGTAAGGATAAACCATTTCGCCCTCAATTCCTGCCCTTTCGTTCATCATTTGATCAACCGCTTTTTTGCCCGTTCCAGTAACAGATTGATAAGTGGAAACGACCACCCTTTTAATTTTGTATTTTTTGTGCAAAGGATTGAGAATCACGACCATTTGAATGGTAGAACAATTTGGATTCGCAATAATTTTGTCTGCTTTGGTCAAGGTGTGTGCGTTAATTTCTGGGACAACCAACTTTTTGGTGGCATCCATTCTCCAAGCCGAAGAATTGTCGATGACCGTAGTTCCAACGGCAGCAAAACGCGGTGCGTGTTCCAAAGAAGTGCCTCCACCTGCCGAAAAAATGGCAATTTCAGGTTTTAAAGCAATTGCCTCATCCATACTACGAACCGTATATTTTTTTCCGTTAAATTCTATCGTACTTCCAACAGACTTCGCAGAAGCCACAGGAATAAGATCGTCAAACTTAAAATTTCGTTCTTTGAGAACTTTCAGAATTTCGCCACCGACTAAGCCAGTAGCCCCAACAACCGCGATTTTCATGAGTAAAATATTTTGAATTTGCCTAAATTTTTTTTATTTAGGAGCTGCAAATTAGGCAAATGTCTTTGAATTTTCAAAACCTAATTTCAATATTTTTGAAAAAAACACAAATATTTAATAAATTTTTATAGAAAAAGCATCTTTTTTTTGAATTTATTAAAAAAAAGGCTTTATTTTTGATTTTTTTAAATTATTAGCAATTTGGAAGGCACTACAAAAATCTTAAATCCATAATTTCACAAAAAATTATTCTTTTAAAACTTAAAAATAAATAAATATTCCTAATATTTGGCAAAAATTTAAAGAATTTTATATGAAAAAAAAAGTATTGGTTCTCACAGGCGGCGGAGATTGTCCTGGATTAAATGCCGTAATTAGGGCAATAGTCAAACGTGCTTCTCAAGAATCGGATTGGGAAGTTTGGGGAAGTTTGGAAGCCTACAACGGGATTTTGAAAGACCCAATGGAACTTGTGAAATTAGACTTTGAGAGAGTAGCAGGAATCCATGCAAAAGGGGGAACAATTATTGGCACAACCAACAAGGGCGGTCCCTTTGCTTGGGGAGTTCAAAACCCAGACGGAAGTTTTAGAACCGAAGACCGTTCCAACGAATTACTCAAAAGATTGAAAGACAACGGATTTGAAGCAGTGATTAGCATTGGCGGCGATGGTTCACAAAAAATTTCTAAATCGTTGTTCGAAAAAGGTTGTCCTGTGGTGGGAGTTCCAAAAACCATTGACAACGATCTTTCTGAAACTGATTTTACTTTTGGTTTTCAGACTGCCGTACAAATTGCCTCTGATGCTGTGGATCGCCTAACCACCACCGCATATAGCCACCACCGTGTCATGATTTTGGAAGTCATGGGCAGATCGGCAGGTTGGATTGCCTTGCACACTGCCATCGCAGGAGGAGCAGAAGTTTGCCTTATTCCCGAAATTGCTTACAACGTAAAAAAAGTAGCAGAACGAATCAACAAGCGTTTTAAAAATGGAAGAGGTTTTGTGATTGTAGTAATTGCTGAGGGCGCAAAATCGGATGTAGGCGAAGTTTTTGGCAAAAAAAGTACCGAATACGGCTACGAAAATATGCGTTTGGGCGGAGTTGCCTTTCAACTTTCCGAAGAACTCAAACAAGCAGGTTGCGAGGCAGACATTAGAGAAACTGTTTTGGGACACATTCAAAGAGGCGGAACGCCGACAGCTTTTGACAGAGTTTTGGCTACACAATTTGGCGTAAAAGCCTTTGAAATGGTTTTACAAGGCGATTTTGGAAAAATGGTTGCCTATAAAAATAACGACATCATTGCGGTTTCTTTGAATGATGCCGTTAAAAATTACAATTATGTAAGCCAAAAATCTTATTTGGTGCAAACTGCACGGGGAGTTGGCATTTCTTTTGGGGATTAAGTGCTTGATAATGAGAAACTTACACTTGTTCCTTTGCCTTGTGTACTTTCTATGGCGAGGGTGGTTTGGTGCAATTCTAAAATGGATTTCACCACCACCATTCCCAAACTTAAACCCGATTCGCTGGCTGTTCCTTTTTGTGTAGGTTTTCGGCTTGGGTCAAAAATTGAGGCTATTTTGGCTTTTCCCATGCCAATTCCCGAATCTTTGACGATAATTTTAAGGCTATCAACGCTTTTTTCTAACAAAACTTCTACTTGATCCCCTTTTCGAGAAAATTTTACGGCATTTTGTACCAAATTATTTAAAACAATAAAGATCATTTTTTTGTCTGCCATCACCTTAAATTTGGGCAAAATATGATTTACCAAATGAACTTCTTTGAGTAAAGCCTGTTTTTCGTAGCTTCTAATAATCTGCGAAATGATTGAATCCAATTCGATACTTTCAATTTTTAAATCATAATTTTTAACTTCCAAATCGGCAAAAACAAGCAAATTTCCTATTTTTTTTTGCAAATTTTCTATTTGATCATGCAAATATTTTGCAGAATCCTGAACCATTGGATCGTCTATATTTTCTACATCTAAAAGCAATAAATCGGAAATAGTTTTCAGACTATTGATCGGACTGGCAAATTCGTAAGAAATAATGTGAGCAATTTTTTCGGATTTTGCGTTCAAAAAATCAATTTGTTTTTGCTCTTCTGTGCCTTGATTTTGCAAAATAAGCATACATTTTTCGAGCAGTTTTTCATCTTGAATTTGCTCAATTTGTTCGATTAAAGTTTTTTTGATAGACATATTTTATAATTTTTTTAAGAAAAAATTTGTTTTATTTTACAAAGAAATATTCTCAAAAATACAAAAAAAAATAAAAATTTACCAGAAAAGAATAAAAATTTGCAAAAAAACTTCATTGAGCCTATTTTTTGCTAATTTTTCATATTTTTGTAAAAACCTTGCTGTGATTTGGTGAAAATGATGACTAAATTACTATTGAAATGATTGAAAATAAAAAATTTAATAAATGATTCAAGAAAATTTAGTAAAAATTCCAATAAAAACAGAAGAAAACAAAATCATAAAAAAGCCAAATCATTGGTTAAAATATTT
>RDXG01000305.1 GCA_004292785.1 Bacteroidota bacterium | reverse complement strand
GCTTTTGCTTGGGTATTGGTCAAACCAACACTTTCAAAAGCAGAAAGCGGAATGGTTTTGGGTGTAGATTTTCCACCAAAAGAAAGACCACCTTTATAACGAAAAGAAGGGTGCGTAAAAGAAGTCGTTTCAGGCAAATCAACAGTAACCGCAGCGCCACTGGTCGGATGCGGAAAGCTATATGTATGAAAACTTACGCCTGTAGCGCTTGTTTTTTTGTTCACCAATTTAATAATTTGGCGAGCTGTAAAAATGGTTTGATATTCAGCAGCTGTTAAATTCATAAGGATTTTCTAAAAATTATATTTTGTTTTAATGATTAATAAAAACTGTCCGACAAATGTCCGACTTAATTTTTTTTTATTTTGCAATTACTTTGTCTATTTCATTCCAAATCAAGGCACTAGCTCCCAAAACAGCCACATTTTTGTCCAGCAAACCAGAAGGAATAATTTTGACTTTATTCCTAAAAATTGGCACATTGTTAAGTTCCATGTGTCTTTTGGTAGGTTCAAACAAATAATTACCTGCATGAGTAAGTCCGCCAAACAAAATAATTGCTTCGGGGCTTAAATGTGCAACTGTGTTTGCTAATTGTTCGCCCAATATTTTTCCTGTGTATTCGAAGGCAGCAATCGCTATTTTATCTCCTCTTAGCGCGGCTTCAGAGATCATGTTCGCGCTCAAATCGTTGTAAGAAATGCTACGCAATTCGCTGTCTTCTGTCATGTCTGCCAAAAGTTCGTAAACTGTTCTTTTGATTCCTGTGGCTGAGGCATAAGATTCCAAAATTCCACGTCTGCCAAATGCTCCCAAACGTCCATTTTTTTCGATGATTACGTGTCCCAACTCTCCTGCAAAACCATCTGCTCCGTACACGAGTTCTCCGTTTACGACAATTCCGCTACCCAAACCTGTTCCTAGCGTGATCACAATAAAGTTTTTCATGTTTTGGGCTGCTCCAAATTTCATTTCTCCGATGGCTGCTGCATTTGCGTCATTGGTAAGTGCGGTGGGTAGTTGATAGTTTTTTCTGACCAATTCAGCCAAAGGCGTAATGGCTTTCCAGCCTGTCAAATTTGCAGGATATTCGACTGTTCCTTCATAAAAATTACCGTTTGGAACGCCAATTCCCACACCTTTTATTTCAATAGAATTTTTTATTTCTGCCAAAGATTGTTCTACATTACTGTATAATCGGGGCAAAAACAAAGAAATATCCTCGTTTGCTTTGGTAAGCATGGTGCCTTCGGACAAACAATTTCCTTGTCTATCAACAACTCCAAATTTGGTATTTGTGCCGCCAATATCAATTCCTAGCGTTACTTCTGTTTTTTTCATGGTAGATGATTTTTATAAGCCAAAAATATAAAAAATTAGATTAAGGTTTATATTATTTGTTCAGATTTTGCAAAATTTTTGATTGCCTTATTTCATCAAATCTAGGGCAACTTCGCAACGTTCTTTTTTGAGTTGATCCAAATTTTGATAAATATCTAACTCATTAATTTTTTGTTCAAAAGCAATTTTACTTTTCAAATTACTTTGTTTTCTGATCATTGCTTCCATAAAACGCCTTACTTCTTCGCTGGTTTCCAAAATTAGACCTGGCACTTGTTGTGTTTTTCCGCGTTCATCTTTTGCAACCATCGAAAAATAGCTCGTGCAAATATGTTTGCTGACCCTGCTTCTGATATTTTCCGATTCAACCCGCATACCAACCACCAAAGAGGTATTTCCGACATAATTAATGGCTGCAATTACATGAACAATTTCTCCCGCATCTACTGCTGTCAAAAATTCTAAATAATCAATCGAAGCCGTAACGCAATAAAAACCTGTGTGCCTAGACGCACAAGTAAAAGCCGCTTTGTCCATAATTCCCAACAAAATGCCACTAGGAATCCGCCCCTCCACATTGGCATAAGACGGAAGCATCAACTCTGTAATGTAGGTTTTGGAATAACTTACAGATTTATTAATAACTGTGTGAATCATGTCCTTTCTTTTTTGTTATAGGTACAGAAAACAAATCTATTTATTTTTATGTAAATTAGAAATATTTTTTCAAATTATATGCAAATTATTTTAAATACTTTTTAAATTGAATAAAAAATAAAATTATTTTTGTTTAAAATACTGATTTTTAGTGTTTTATGAAAAATGTATTTATGGAAAAAATTAATTACTCTAAAATATATTTGATCGGAATGCCTGCTTGCGGAAAAACAACGATCGGAAAATATTTGGCAGAACGTTTACATTACCAATTTGTCGACCTCGACGAAATGATTGTTGCACAAGAACGCAAATCGATTCCGTTGATTTTTGCCAACCATGGCGAAAATTATTTTCGGGAAATAGAACGCTTAGTTTTGCACCAAAGTTTTGATTTTCAGAAGGTTGTGATCGCCACAGGAGGAGGAACGCCTTGTTTTTTTGATAATCTGAATATGCTCAAAAAAAATGGTTGGGCGGTTTATTTGCAAGTCAGCCCTGAAAGTCTCACGCAAAGAGTTTTAGAACAAAAAGGAACGCGCCCATTGTTACAAAGCACTGATTATCAAACACTTTTAGAACAAATTTCTGAAAAATTGGCGCACAGAAAAACATTTTACGAACAAGCACATCTTTGTTTGGAAAACGAAAAAATTTCAGACGAATATTTGGCGCAAATTTATTTCAATCAAGTTTCTTGATTGAAATTTTTTGTCAAACTAAAATCGTCAGCATCAAGATTCGCAGGAAATTTTGCCCTAAATTCTTGTAAATCTTGATAATTTAAGTGAATGGTTTGAATAACCGATTCGTTTTTGTTGTAAAATAGTTCTTCGCCTCTAAAATTAAGCACCGCAGACTCGCCAGAATAAGCAACCTCATTGCCATCCAAGCCAACCCGATTCACGCCCACACAATACGACAAATTTTCGATGGCTCTTGCCCTTAGCAAAGTGTTCCACGCATACATTCTCGCCTCTGGAAAATTGGCAACATAAATCAAACAATCGTATTTAAAATCTTTGCTATTTCTGCTCCACACAGGAAAACGCAAATCGTAACAAATCAGCGGGCAAATTCTCCAACCTTTCAGTTCTGTGATCAATAATTTTGTGCCTTCGGCATAAATTTGGTCTTCTTTTGCCATTCTGAACAAATGCCTTTTGTCGTATTGTTCAAATTCTCCGTTTGGTTTTACCCAAAATAATCGGTTGTAAAATTTGCCATTTTCTTTGATCATATAACTTCCTGTAATGACCGCTTGGCTTTGTGCTGCTTGCTGTTTTAGCCAACGAAATGTGTTTGTTTGCGGATGCTCGGCAAATTGTTCGGCATTCATAGAGAAACCTGTCGTAAACATTTCGGGCAAAACAATGAGATCACTTTCTTTGATTTGCCAAATTTTTTCCTCGAACATTGCCAAATTTGCCGAAGGATTTTGCCAATGCAATTCGGACTGAATGATGGAAATTTTTAGATTTTTTGGGATCATTTTTTTTGAGTTTTTAGCTTAAATTAATTTTAAACTTCTGTCAGACATTTGTCGGACAGTTTTATTGGATTTTATCTACAAAAAAATAACCTAAGTAATAGAGCATATTTATCAGACACCTCCGAAGGTGTCGGATAGTTCTGATTATCAAGAATTTATGATAACGAAATAATCTAAACTAATTTTGTATTACTACTTACGACTAATTAATAAAGGCTACTTCACCGACAAACATACAAAAAATCCTACTGATTTTTCAACCAAAAATTTTGAAAAACCAAAATTGCCCAAACGTGATTCTGGTCGTAAAAACCACCTTCCAAAACAATTTTCTTCAAATTTTTGATATATTGCCCCGAAAAAATGCCCTGATTTGCCACAAAATCTGCATCAAACATCTTTTCTACCCAAGATCGCATTTGTTTCTGAAAACCTTTTGCCAAAGGCACATCAAAGCCATGTTTTGGGCGATTATACAATTTTTCGGGCAAAATATTTCTGAACGCATCTTGCACAATTCTTTTTTTCATTTGTCCATTAATTTTATATTCTGAAGGCAAAGAAAATGCAAAATCTACGATTCTATAATCCAAAAACGGAACTCGAACTTCCAAACTGTGCGCCATCGAAGCGGTATCTACTTTTGGCAACATATCGTTGGTTAAAAGATTTCTTACATCAGCTTCCAAAAAATCGTTTAAATCTTTTTTTCCATGAATTTTAGAAATGATTATTTTTTTGCGTTGATCGTATTCATTTTGATCCATTTTTGCAAAAAAATTGCTCGAAAATAAGTTTTGAAGTTTATTTTCAGCAAAAAAAGAACTCAAATACCAATATCTTTCTTCTGCGGACAAATTCGCCGCCTGCGAAAATCTATGAAATTGCCTAAATTTATTACTCAAAAAACCGTTTCTCGATTTTGGCAATTTTTCTAAAATTCCCAAATTACTTTTTAATAAATTGGCAAAAAAACCGTTTTCACGCACTTTGTACTCGCCCAAATATTTGTTATAACCTGCAAAAAGTTCGTCTGCGCCGTCGCCTGACAAAGCTACGGTTACTTTTTCTTTGGTTTTTTGGCTTAAAATAAAAAAAGGAATTGCCGAAGAATCTGCAAAAGGTTCTCCAAAAAAATCCAATAATTTGAAAATTGCCTCGAACAAATCGTCATTACTTAGTTTAAAAACTTGATGGTTGGTTTTGAAAGTTTGCGCCACCAAATTTGCGTATTCGGTTTCATCAAAAAAAGGTTCATCTTGATAACCAATAGAAAACGTGTTCAAATTTTGATAACGACTAGCCAAAGCCACCACCGCAGACGAATCGATTCCGCCACTCAAAAACGCCCCCAAAGGCACGTCAGCCATGAGCCGCAATTTGACAGAATCGTCTAGCAAATCTAAGAATTGCTTTTGTGCATCTTGATAAGTTGGAATTTTTTGCGTAGAAAAATCGGGTTTTGGAAGCTCATAATACGGTTTTATTTGCATTTCTCTGCCTTTCAGACTTAAATAATGCGCGGGCAAAAGTTTGAAAACATTTTGATAAATCGTATTTGGCGCAGGAATATAATGCAGTTGAAAATATTGAAAAACGGCAGTTTTGTCCAATTCTTTCGGAATTTGGTACGCCATCAAAGAATTTATTTCGGAAGAAAACAAAAATTTGTCTTCATCAATAAAATAAACCAAAGGCTTTATTCCATAGCGATCCCGCGCCAAAAACAAAGAATCTTCGAGATTGTCGTAGATTGCAAAGGCAAAAAAACCGTTGAGTTTGGACAAACATTTTTCTTTTTCGTGAATGTATAAATACAGCAAAACTTCTGTATCGGTGGCAGAAACAAAGTTTATTCCCTTGTTGAGCAAGTCTTGTTTTAGGCTTTGATAATTAAAAATTTCGCCATTAAAAACAATCGTATATCGCCCCGATTGGTCGGTCATGGGTTGCCTGCCATCGGTAGAAAGGTCGATAATCGAGAGCCTGCGATGTCCCAAACCCATGCGATTTTCGGTAAAAACCAAACCAGAATCGGGACCGCGGTGGGCTAATTGGTTGTTTGCCTCTACCAAATGAATTCCGTGTAACCTGCCAATTTCGTTAAAAGCATAAAAACCTGTAATTCCGCACATTTTTGTTTTTTTTAGGGAAATTTTATTTTCGTATAGATTATTTTTCTAAATATTTTTTTCAATATGCGCCTTCACATATTGCAACATATTGACAATTTGCATCAAATCGTCTTTTTTGGTGGCATCAAAGGCTCTGCTGGTTGCGTATTCTTTGCCATGCAAAATCATAAAAAACCAAAGTTGCCCCAAATTATACAAGCCATAAATTGGCAAATGCAAGCCATTATTTTTGGCTTGTGCGGCGAGCATGGCTATCAAAAGTTGCCCCTGCGGGTCAGATTGTGCCTTTATTTGCGGTTTGTATTCGTTCAAAAAGAAAAAAGGCGTTTGCGGGTCTTGTTTTCCTGTGGCAACCACCATTTCCACTCTGCCTCGAATGGTGCAAAGTTTATTTTGTGCGTCTTGCAAATCCGCTTGCAAAGTAGTTTCCATAAAAACTCGATATTTGTTGAATACATAAAAATCAACAATTTCGATGATCGGCATAATGAAAAAAACTTTGATGTCTTCTTCGTTCCAAAAATTAGCGTATAACTGCAATTTTGCTCTTAAAACTTCCATTCTAGCCATTTCGTGGGCTTCTAATGCTTTTTTGTACGCCAACCAACTTTCCATTTTTTCAGACTCTTGCAAAAAGTTGATGCCAAAAGTGCGTTCAACTTCTTCTGTTTTCCATTTTTCAAAAGATTTCATAAGCATTTTTTTTATGCAAAAATATAAAAAAAAATCTTGATATAATAAATATTTTATTGTTAAAAACAAGAAAGGATTAAATTTTAAATTATTATTTGGAATTAGTCTAAATAAAAATTAATTTTGCAAAAAAATTACTATTTTTATGAAAAACCATACACTTTTATACTCATTTTTGTTGAGTTTGTGTTTCTTAATTTCTTGTAAAAAAGATACAGAGCCAACTCCAAGCGAAGACTTCAAAAAAGAAGTTGTTAGAAATTATGCAAATATTGTATATCATTCGTATTCAGACAGTTATGAACAGGCTGTCGATCTTCAAAGCAAAATTTCTATTTTTGTAGCCACACCAACAGCAGCCAATTTGGAGGCTTGCAAAACTGTTTGGAAACAAGCTAGAATCCCTTATGGGCAAACTGAGGCTTACCGTTTTTCGGGAGGTGTAATTGACGGGGAGAACGGAAAAGAAGGTTTGATCAACGGCTGGCCACTTGACGAAAGTTATATAGATTATGTAGAAGGAGGCACAGAGTCAGGAATAATTAATCATGTAGCTAAATATCCAAATATAAGCAAAAATTTGTTGATAGAACTCAACGAAGTTGGTGGAGAAACTAACATTAGCACAGGTTATCACGCTATAGAATTTTTGTTGTGGGGACAAGATTTGTATGATGATTCTGCAGGAAAACGCCCCTTTACTGATTATTTGCCCAATGGAACTTCCAAAAATCAACTACGAAGAGGGCAATATTTAAAGGCAGTAAGCGAATTATTAGTAGAACATTTGGCAGAATTAAAAAATCAATGGTCAGAAAACGGTGCTTATCGCCAAACTTTTATCGCTTTGCCAATCAACGAATCTTTGGAAAAAATTTGTTCTTCTATTGGTATTTTGAGTAAGGGAGAATTGGCAGGAGAACGTATGACGGTGGCTGTTTTAAGCGGCGAACAGGAAGACGAACATTCTTGTTTTAGCGACAATACAGACCTAGACATTAAAATGAATTTCAAAGGAATTAGAAATGTATATTTGGGAAAATATATCAAAATGAACGGGCAAACCATTGAAGGAAGTGCTTTGAAAGAGTTATTTGAACGATCAAATAAGGAAAAAGCAGAAAAGACCTACCAAACTTTGTTGGAAACTGATGTTTTAATTCAACAAATTACAGCACCTTTTGATCAACTAATCAAAATAGAAAAAGGAAATAATGATGGGAAAATAGCGAAAGCAATTTCTTCTTTGCGTCGTTTTAGTGATAAATTGGTCGATTCTGCTTTTTCTTTAGGGATTTCTGCAAAAACAGATAAAGACGAATAGATGAAAAAAATACTTCTTTTTCTTTCTTTTTGTATTTATATAATGGTTGCTTGCCAAAAACAAAGTGATATTTTCGATTTGATCGAAGACAAAGAAGAGCTTTCTGGCGGGCAAGCCACAAGTTTCGATTTTTCCGAAAATGCTTTTGGGAAATCTGTCGATGGGCTTTCTGGACAACAAGAAGACGCTTTTGTGCTTGGAAATTCGTTTTTTAGGAATAATTGGGTGACAGCACCTGCTTCAGCTTCTGGACGAGACGGTTTAGGAATATTTTTTAATGCGTCTTCTTGTGGAGGTTGTCATTTTAAGGACGGAAGAGCAAAAACACCTGCTAATCCAAACGAAAGTTTAAACGGGCTTCTATTTCGTTTGAGTATTTCAGGGCAAAATGCTAACGGAAGTCCTTTGCCAGAACCAAATTATGGCGGACAACTTAACGAAAAAGCTATTTCAGGAGTAAATTCAGAAGCCAAAATTAGGGTAAATTATGCCGAAATAGCAGGAAAATACCCGGATGGCACAACTTTTAGCCTTAGAAAACCAATGTATGAGTTTTATGAACCTGCCTACGGAGATTTCCATGCCAATATGTTGGTTTCGCCAAGAATAGCACAACAATTAGCAGGTTTAGGATTATTAGAAATTGTACCAGAAAATACCATTTTACTTTTTGCTGATCCAAATGATCAAAATAATGATGGAATTTCGGGAAAGGCGAATTATGTTTGGGATAAAGTTCAAAAAAAAGCTGTTTTAGGACGTTTTGGCTGGAAAGCCAATCAACCAAATTTATTTCAGCAAAGCGCAGATGCTTTTTTGGGAGACATTGGAATTACCAGTTCCTTAAATTCTGAAGAAAATTTGACTCCAATCCAAAAAAGTAGTTATCCAAATTTACCAAACGGAGGTAGCCCTGAAATTAGTGACGCAAATTTGCAAAATGTAGTATTTTATTTGCAAGCATTAGCCGTTCCTGCACGTAGAAATTGGAAAGATCAGACTGTTTTGAGAGGCAAACAATTATTTACTCAAATTCGTTGTGCGAGTTGTCATATTCCTGAAATGCAAACAGGTTTTAGCCCGATCAAAACTCTTGCTAATCAAAAAATTAGACCTTATACAGATTTGTTGTTACACGATTTGGGACAAGATTTGGCAGATAACCGCCCTGATTTTTTGGCAAATGGGAACGAATGGCGAACTCCGCCACTTTGGGGATTGGGAATGTTAAAAACAGTCAATAATCATACTTTTTTATTGCATGACGGCAGAGCCAGAAATTTTGAGGAGGCTATTTTATGGCATGGAGGCGAAGCCGAAAAAGCAAAAAATGAATTTAAAAATCTTTCTAAAGTTGAAAGAGAATCTTTAATTAAGTTTTTAGAAAGTTTATAAAACACTTAAAATCAATATTTTATGAAAATATTACTTGTTTTAAATATCGTTTTACGCCTTTTTATAGGTGGAATTTTGTTGTATGGTGGTTATCAAAAATTTGAAAAACCCATGCCTTCGCCTACTGCTATGATCGACAAATTTAGATCGGGTGAGGAAAAAGAAGAACGGATAGAAATACTAAAAATCAAGAATTTTATTTTTGGTATGAAACAAAGCGGCTTTTTTTGGGAGTTTTTAGGAATTACTGAAATTTTGGCTGGTTTGCTTCTCCTAAGTCAGGTTTTAGGTTTTTTGGGTGCGGTCATTTCTTTACCTTTGACCGTTAATATTTTCTTATTTCATTTGTTTTTAGAACCTCATGAGGTTGGCGAACTCATCGAAACCCTAGCCATTTTTTTAGGTAATATTTGGTTAATTGCCTTTGAATACAAAAAATGGAAAGAGTTGCTTGTAAATAAAGTTTGGTAATAAAAATTAGGATTTAGGCATTTTTAAGAACTAATAGTTTGGTTACTGTTAGTTCTTATCATTTTTTCAAAAAATAATGTTTTGAGATGATTTTATGGACAAATAAGCCATTTAAACTAACTAAACTTATCAACGAATATCCCTATATTTTTCTAATTTTTCAGTGTTTTTTACCACAAAAAATAAATTCCTTTGCTATTTTCCAAAATTATTGCAAAATTGCCTTTAATGCTATAATTTTGAAACGAAATTAATTTTCTCTTTTCATGGATAAATATTCATACATCGCCAATGCTCATGCCGATTACATTGACGAGCTTTATAAATCTTATCGACAAGACCCAAATTCCGTTGATATAAGCTGGCAACAGTTTTTTCAAGGTTTCGATTTTTCGACTACTTACAACGGAAATTCTAGCGAAATTCCTTTGAATGGAACTGCTCAAACGCAACATTCAGAATATAGCGAAAAAGAAATTAAGGTTAAAAATCTGATTCAAGGTTATCGTTTCAGAGGACATTTAGAAGCAAAAACAAACCCGATTCGCCCAAGAAAAGACCGACAAGCAAGGCTTTCTCTCGCAGATTTTGGACTTTCTGAAAGCGATTTGAACAGCAAATTTTTGGTAGGAAAAGAAATTGGATTACCAAATGCAACCTTACAAGAAATTTTGAACCAATTAGACAAAGTTTATAAAGGTGCAATTGGTTTTGAATACGAATACGTGCGCGAACCCGAAATTTTGGATTGGTTTAAACAAAAAGTCGAGGTTGAATACCCAAAATTTGTTCCTTCGGTTGATCAAAAACTAAGAATTTTAAGCAAACTCAACGAAGCTGCTACCTTCGAAAATTTCTTGCAAACCAAATTTATTGGGCAAAAAAGATTTTCCTTAGAAGGCGGAGAATCTACCATTCCTGCACTCGATGCGATTGTCAATAAAAGTTCTGAACTAGGCGTAGAGGAAGTAGTGATCGGAATGGCACACAGAGGGCGTTTGAATGTGCTTGCAAACACGATGGGCAAAACCTACGAACACATTTTTAACGAATTTCAAGGCGGAGGTATTTTGGAAGAAGAACAAGGAAGCGGTGATGTAAAATATCACATGGGTTTTTCTAGCCAAATTACTACGCCTGTTGGGAAAACGGTAAACATGAAATTAGCCCCAAATCCTTCGCATTTGGAAGCAGTAAATCCTGTGGTGGCAGGTTATGTGCGCGCAAAAGTGGATCACATTTACAACGATTTTCAAAAGGCTTTGCCCATCATTATTCACGGAGATGCAGCGGTTGCAGGGCAGGGAATTGTGTATGAAATGATGCAAATGTCGGCTTTAAAAGGCTATACCACAGGCGGAACTATCCATTTTGTGATCAACAACCAAGTTGGTTTTACTACCGATTTCGAAGACGGCAGATCGAGTATTTATTGCACAGACATCACAGAAATTGTGGATTCGCCTGTGTTGCACGTGAACGGAGACAATCCTGAAGCTGTGGTTTTTGCTTGCGAAATTGCAGCAGAATACCGTCAAAAATTTGGCAGAGATATTTTTATTGACATGGTTTGCTACCGCAGACACGGACACAACGAAAGCGATGAACCAAAATTTACGCAACCAACTTTGTATAATTTGATCGGAAAACACCCAAATCCAAGAGATATTTATGCAAAAAAATTGGTAGATCAAGGTGATATTTCGGCAGAAGTTGGCGAAAAAATGGACAAAGAATTTAGAGATATGTTGCAAGACCGTTTGAATTTTGTCAAACAAAACAATTTGCCTTACAAATATCAAAAATTCGAAAAAGAGTGGAAAGTGTTGCGCCGCGCCAAAGCAGACGATTTTGATCAATCTCCTGCCACCAACATTACGCAAGATTCCATTGACAAAATTGCGAAAGCATTGACCACTTTGCCCGAAAATTTCGAGGCGATCAAACAAATTCAAAAACTAATTGAAGAACGCAAAAAAGGCTTTTTTCAAGACAAAGTTTTGACTTGGGCGATGGCTGAATTGTTGGCTTATGGTTCTCTTTTGTTGGAAGACAAAATTGTTCGTTTGTCGGGACAGGATGTCGAAAGAGGCACTTTTTCGCACCGACACGCCATTGTTCACCATGCTGTAACCAGCGAACCCTATTCGATGTTGGACAACATTGCTCCAGAACAAGAAAAATTGCATATTTATAATTCTTTACTTTC
>RDXG01000304.1 GCA_004292785.1 Bacteroidota bacterium | reverse complement strand
GATCGAACAAACTTTTAATGAAAATTTGCCATCAATTCTGAAAAGTAACAACCAATACATTGATGTTTTGCAAAAAAAAGAGTACAAAGGTGCAAAAGACGAATTTGTGAATTTGCTCACGCATGAGGCTTATTTCATTCAATTAGGCATTTTGCCACAGGATTTGCAAAATTCATTGATTAGGTTGTTGAGCATTTTTACGACATGGTTTCGCGAAAAAAATGAAAGATTTGTCGATTATCCAGAGGCAGGGCAGAAAAAATGAAAGATCAAATTGTTCGTAGAATGTTGCGGCGTTTGCAAGGCGCGACAGAAAACGACAAATTGAAGTTGGCAATGGAAATTGAGATTGAATATGAAGATTTTATCGAGAAAAATTTGGCGGATAATGAAAAGTACAAAGCCGAACTTTTGCGAAATAAAAAAGAAATGGCAGAAAACCGCGAGGAATTGAAGCGTAAGGAATGGGTTTTGCAACAAAATAGGGAGGAATTGCAACAAAATCGCGAAGTTTTGCAACAAAAAGATCAAGTTTTGCAAGAAAAGGACAAAGTTTTGCAACAAAAAGATCAAAAACTGCTCGAAACAGCCAAAGAACTCAAACGCTTGGGTTTGCCTTTTGAACAAATTGTTAAATTAACAGGTTTTTCTTTTGAACAAATCCAAAATTTAGATTAAAATAAATATTTTTCATTCATTTTTGACAATAAAAAACTAATTTGCGCCCAAAAACAAATTTTATGATCGATTTTAACAAATCTGAAGGGCTTGTGCCTGTCATTATTCAAGATTTTCAAACGTCAAAAGTGCTGATGTTGGGCTACATGAATGAGGAGGCTTTTTTGAAAACCAAAGAAGAAAATATTGTAACTTTTTATAGCCGTTCTAAAAAACGTTTGTGGACAAAAGGCGAAACTTCGGGTAACTTCTTGAAAGTCAAAGAAATACGAATAGATTGCGACCAAGACACTATTCTTATTCAGGTTGATCCTGTGGGTGCGGTTTGCCATACAGGAGCTGATACTTGCTTTGACGAAAAAAATACTGCTAAGGCAAATTTTTTAAATCATTTGCAAAATATCATCAAAATCCGAAAAAATGCGCCTGTTAGCGAATCTTATACGGCGCAATTATTTGAGAAAGGAATCAACAAAATTGCACAGAAAGTAGGAGAGGAGGCGGTTGAGTTGGTTATTGAAGCCAAAGATTCTGACGACCATTTATTTAAAAATGAGGCTGCGGATTTGCTTTTTCATTTTTTGGTTTTGTTGGAAGCCAAAAACATAGATTTGGATCAGGTCATTGAGGTTTTGCAAACAAGACATAAATAATTTGTTGGGTTTGGTAAATTTGCAAATAATTATCAAACCCAAACATAAGGACTAAAAATATTTATTTTGTTAAATTTTGTTAATGATGCAACCTTTTTTTGGGCTATATGTTAAAAAACAGCTATTTAATGTTAAAGAATTTGCTTGTAAAAAAAAAAGGAATCATATTTGGATATGTTTTATGAAAAACAAAACCAAATTATTTTAAAATCGTAGCAAATTTTTTTAATTTAAAGTGCTTATGCTTACTAAATTTTACTTCTTGACGGGTGTTATTGCTTCATTGCTATTCTCTGGTTCACCATTTTCGGGTTCTCCCTTCAAAACAAAAACAAAAACTTTTGCAGAAAAAAAAGTTATTCGTGTGGTGGATACTTTAGATCACTTTCAAATAGAAAAAACGGCAAAGGAATGGGTTGGTACACGCTATCGTTATGGCAGCAATAGCAAAAAAGGCACAGATTGTTCTGGTTTTACAGGAAAATTATACGAAGAAGTTTTTAATTTGGGCTTACACAGAGGTTCTTTGGGAATGTTCGAAGACAAAAATATAAACAAAGTAAAAAAAGAAGATTTAAGAGCAGGCGATTTGGTGTTTTTTGTAACCAGAGGAAAAAGAGTTTCTCATGTGGGAGTTTACCTAAAAAATAACAAATTTGCACACGCAAGCACATATAGAGGCGTGATTATCAGTGACTTAAACGAGGCATATTACAAAAAACGCTTTGCAGGAGCAGCCCGACACAAATCATTGGCTTTGCGTTATTTGGATATAGAGCAAGTTCCTACTTTAAACGAAATGAAAACTTTTAGACCCTTAACGGTCAATAAACCTTCCCTTATTCAAATTCATACAGTTGAAGTTCCTAAAATACCGCTTACTGAACCAATTTTGGTAAAAAAACTAAATTTTAAGTCTAAAATGCAAGCTATTTTTAGCAAAAAAGACTAGATTTTAGTTCTTATAAAAGATTTTTATTCAAAACCGTATCAAAAAGTTTTAGACTTTATGATGCGGTTTCTTTATTTTTACTTTAAAAAACAAATTTATTGAACGATTAATTATTTGTTGATTAAAATGAATTTCAAAATATGCCAATTAAAAAATAATTTAACGTTATATTTGTTTGTTCTTAAACTTCGTTTCACTTAATTTTTTTTACTTCTTAAAAAATGGATATTACAGCTGTAAAATTTCCCAAAAATAGTACTAATAGTACATTTATTCACATTCTTCGTCAGCGTGTAAATGACTATTTTGTGAATAATAAAATTAGCAAATACGGAAATGCGACGATGATTTTTAAAACAATATGTATGCTTAGTATGTATTTTGTGCCTTATGCTCTATTGATATCGGCTTATTTTGTTGATCCTTTGGCTGTGATGGCTGCTTGGATTTTGATGGGAGTAGGTATGGCGGGCATTGGTTTGTCGGTAATGCATGATGCCAATCATGGTTCGTATTCAGAAAATAAGACGGTAAGCAAATTTATTGGCTTTATTATTTATTTGATTAGCGGGAATAGAGAAAATTGGCTCATTCAACACAACCGTTTGCACCACACTTTTACCAACGTAGAAGGACTCGATTTGGACATCGATACTTTGCCAATTTTGCGTTTTTCGCCACATCAAGACCGAATTGCAATCCATAAATATCAACATATTTTTGCTTGGTTTTTATATTCCTTGCTTACTGTTTCTTGGATGACCTCCAAAGATTTTAAACAATTATATACTTTCAAAGGAATGGGGTTGATCAAAGATTCTACAGAATTTCGCAAACTAATGATCGATTTGGTGATCAGTAAATTGATTTATTATGCTTTTATTATCGTAATTCCTGTGATTTTTTCAGCTGCTCCTTTTTGGCTAACGCTTTTGGGTTTGTTAAGTATGCACTTAATTGCAGGACTTATTTTGAGTTGTATTTTTCAGTTGGCACACGTGATGCCTTCGGCAGACTTTCCAGAGGCAAACACAGACGGAGATTTGGAAAATAATTGGGCTGTTCATCAATTACGTACCACTTGCAATTTTGCGCCCAACAGCGATTTTTTGAATTGGTATGCAGGAGGCTTGAATTTTCAGGTTGAACATCATCTTTTTCCGCAAATTTGCCACGTACATTACAGAGAAATATCTGTTATTGTAGAACAAACTGCCAAAGAATTTAATTTGCCTTATCATTCCCAAAAAACATTTGTAGGAGCATTGAGTAGTCATGTAAATATGTTAAAAAAACTTGGAACAGAAGATTAACTTAAAATAATATCTTTTTGATTAAAAAAACATTTCTTTAAGAAATGTTTTTTTTTGTTTCCTTTCCAAAAATATCTGCAAGATTCTTGATAAATCAAAATAAATAATGTAAATTTATAAAAAAAAGACAAGAACAATATGAAAACTTGGATCATTTTTATTTTAATCTTTGCAACTTATCAGGTGAGTTTTTCCCAAAAAATAATTCAAGGCAAAGTAATTTCTGGACAAGACCAGACGCCTTTGTTTGGCGTAAATGTGGAAATAGTTGGCAAAAAACAAAGTCAATTTACAGACATCAACGGAAATTATACGATAGAATTGACTGATTCAGACCAAAAAATTCGTTTTTCTTTGATAGCTTATGAAGTTCAAGAAATAGAAATTTTGACAGAAAATATAATTAATGTTTCGCTTTCTCCGCGATTTTCGCAACTTGTTTTAGACGAAAAACTACTAGAAAAACGCAAACGTAGCCAAGTGGTTTCGGTTGGTTATGGAACGGCAAACAAAGGCGATCTGATGAGTTCTATTGCCTCTGTTTATCAAGAAGATATTTCGGCACAACCTGTTTTAAATGTGGCACAAGCCATGTCGGGGAGAGCAGCAGGAGTTTGGATTTTGCCTAATAGCGGAACGCCTGGCGGGGGCATTTCTGCAAGGATTAGAGGAGTTAATTCTATTGGTTCGGGCTGTGAACCGCTTTATGTTTTAGACGGAATTCCTTTGAATAATTATAACAACTACGGCATGGGTTCGGCACTAAGTTTTAATCAAGGAACGGATTTATTTAATGCAATAAACCCAAACGATATTGCTTCTGTTGATGTGTTGAAAGACGCAGCGGCAGCCACAATCTACGGTTCTCGTGGGGCGAATGGCGTTATTTTGATCAATACGCATCGAGGAAAAGCACAACGTACAAGTATTCGCTTGAGTTCTTATATTGGTGTACAAAATGTTTCAAAAAAATTGCCTTTAATGAATACAGATCAATATGTGAATGTATTGCAATCTTTTTTTAAAAATATTAACCAAAATCCTCCCCGACCTGACCTTTTTGATAAAACAGTGAATACAGATTGGCAAAGCGTATTTTTTAGACCTGCAACGATTCAAAATCACGAAATTTCGATGACAGGAGGCAACGAAAAAACGCGTTTTTATACTTCTTTGGCTTATTTTAAACAAGACGGAATAATTTATGGAAGTGGCACAGATCGTTTGAGTTTGCGTTTGAATTTGGATCATCAGGTTAGCAACCGTTTGAGAGTGGGAGCTAGTGTGATGGGAAGTTATAACCGACAAGATATGATTATTGAAGATGGAACTGTGGGAAATACCAATATGCAAAGAATTTTTACTCGCCCAAATATTGCTGCTTATAACGCAGATGGTTCGCTTTATGACGATCCAAGATCAGGAGATAATCCACTTTATTTGCTCAAAAATATTAAAAATAACAACCAATTATTAAACCTAAATGCCAATTTATTTGCTGAAATCGAAATTGCAAATGGTTTGCTTTGGAGATCGAGTTTGATGACGAGTTTAATTAATTTTTCAGAATCGCATTATTTTCCTGTGTATCGACAAAATACAGGCACTGCCATTGTTCGCAACCTTCAAGATTATATGTGGGGCATAGACAATACACTTTCCTACAACAAATTGATCGAGGGAGCAGTTGCCAAACATCAAATTAATGCTTTGGTGGGCTATGGTTTGCAGTCGACCACAACAGATCGTTTGACAGGAACAGCTTCGGGTTTCGGAATTGCAGGAATTAATACTTTGGGAGCAGCTTCTACCAAAACCGATATTTCTACTTTTGCGGGTGCTTGGGCTTTGCAATCTTATTTTAGCCGACTCAATTATTCTTTGAACGACAAATATTTTGTTTCCCTTAATTTTAGAGTTGATGGTTCTTCACGCTTTGCTGCGAACAAAAAATACGGTTATTTTCCTTCGCTTGCGGCAGGTTGGAAAATTTCGAAAGAAAACTTTATGCAAAAAATTACTTACATCGATAACCTAAAAATTAGAGGAAGTTGGGGTTTGACGGGCAACCAAGAAATCGGAAATTATACTTCTTTGGCGTTGTATTCGGGTGGAGCAAGTTATTTGTCGCAATCGGGTTATGCCCCTGTAAATCCTGCAAATCCGAATTTATCTTGGGAAACCACCGAACAGGTCAATATTGGGCTAGATTTGGAAATGTTTAACAACAGAATCTCCTTTACAGCCGATTTTTACATCAAAAATACAAGGGATTTGCTGGTAAGTTTGTCTTTGCCAACTACTTCGGGTTATAGTTCGTTTATCCAAAATGGCGGAGGAATCCAAAATAAAGGCATTGAATTGGCTTTGGAAACCCAAAACATATTAAGCAAAAATTTTAAATGGACAAGTAATTTTAACATTGCTTTTAACCAAAATAAAGTTACCAGCATTGGCGCAGACATTGTTTCGAATGCTTCTATTTTGAGAGAAAATTATTCGGTGAGTAGTTTTTTTGGTTGGAAAACATTAGGAATTGATCCACAAACGGGAAATAGATTATACGAAGACCGAGATGGAAAACCAACAACCGCTTCCAATGATTTGGACAAACAAATTATTGGAAATGCAATTCCGCAATGGATTGGTGGTTTTAGCAATAATTTTGCTTATAAAAACTTTGATTTTTCAGTTTATACACAATTTACTTATGGCAATCAAGTTTTAAATTTGCTAAAATTGCGTGCTTATGGAAATAGTTTTCCTAACAACAGCGGATTTAGCGAAATGGCAAATGCTTGGCAAAACGTGGGAGATCAAACTAATATTCCTCGTCTGGATACTAATTTGGGCGGAACTTTTGGAAATACGCGCTATTCTACTACTTTTGTCGAAAATGGCTCTTTTCTAAGAATCCAAAACCTAACTTTGGGTTATAATTTGCCCGAAAAATTAGGAAAAAAGTTTGCTTTGCAAAACTTGCGACTCTATCTTACTGCCTATAATTTGTACAATTTTACAGCATATTCAGGTTATGATCCTGAAGTAAATTCTTTTGCCACCAATCAATCTTCGGCTGCAAATTTTGCTTCACAGGGAACAGGAAGTAATCCGACAAGCACAGGAAATATAAGCATGGGAGCAGATAATGGGGCATATCCGAAGGCTAGAACCTATTTGATAGGTTTGCAAATTGGTTTTTAATCTACTTTTAAATTTCTAAAAAAATGCGCATTTTAAATCCCATTTACGATACAGTTTTTAAATATTTGATGGAAGATTTGGAAATAGCCAAAGGGTTAATTTCGAGAATTATAGGGCAGCAGGTGCTTGAACTTACTCCTGCACCACAGGAACAATCTTCTACACTTTTGAAAACAAAATTTGTTCAGGTAGAATTGCAAAGGCTTGATTATGTGGCAATTATCAAAACTTTTGATCCTAAAAAAAATATTATTTTAGAAAAAGTGATGATCGAAGTTCAAAAATCGCCTTTTACACCAGAAATAGGCAGATTTAGAAAATATTTAGCAGAAAAGTACAAAAATATCAGCGTTTTACAAACAGAAGATGGACAAGAACAACGTTATTTGCCTATGAAAACCATTTATTTGATTGAACGAACTTTTAATGAAAATTTGCCATCAATTCTGAAAAGTAACAATCAATATATCGACGTTTTGCAAAAAAAAGAGTACAAAGGTGCAAAAGACAAATTCGTAAATTTGCTAACGCATGAGGCATATTTTATTCAATTAGGACTTTTGCCAAACGATTTGCAAAATTCATTATTGCGTTTATTGAGCATTTTTACCAAACAATTTCGCGAAAAAGACGAAAGATTTGTCAATTATCCTGAACACGATTTGGAAAAAATGAAAGACAAAATTGTGCGTAGAATGTTGAGGCGTTTGCATGGGGCAACGGAAAACGATCAGGTAAAAATGCAGATGGAAATTGAGATCGAATACGAGGATTTTATTGAAAAAAATTTGGCGGATAATGAAAAATTCAAAGCCGAGATTTTACTCAATAAAAAAATGATCAAACAAAAAGATTTTGATCTCAAACAAAAAGATTTTGAGTTGCAACAAAGCAAACAAAAATTGTTTGAAACTGCAAAAGAACTCAAACGTTTGTCTTTGCCTGTGGATCAGATTGCTAAATTAACAGGTTTAAGTATCGAACAAATTGAAAACTTGAATTAAAATTTTATGAAAAAAATATTTCTCATTTTCTTGTTTTTTTTAACTGCCTGCAACGATTTGATCAATCCAAAACCGCAAGATGGCGTGTTGGCAGAAACTTATTTTGCCAATACTACAGCAGCAGAGGCAGGAGTTATTGCTATTTATAACAGATTGATTAGCAGAGAGTTATATTTGCAAGATAGAGTAATGGCAGTAGAATTATTGGGCGGAAACATTTATCCACCCAACAAAACTCCTCCACCTTTTCATGACACATATACACACAATATACCAACTTCTGCCCAAGCTGTTTTCACGCTTTGGTCGTCTTTTTACACCGCTATTGGGCGTGCCAACAATGTACTTTATGGCATTGCAGACATGAAAGGAGCAGAGGCTTTGTATGGAGAAACGCTTTTTTTGCGTGCATTGATGTATTTCGATTTGATGCGAATTTATGGAGATGTTCCTTTGGTTTTAGAACCTACACAAGTTATTAATTTGAACAAAATTTATGTAAAACGAACCCCAAAAGAAGAAATTTATAAGCAAATTGTGACAGATTTACTTCTTGCCGAAGTATTATGTCCTTCTGAATATGCCACCACAGCCGCCACAAAAGGCAGAGCAACCAAATGGGCAGCCAAAATGTTGCTTGGAAAAGTATATTTGTATTTGGGAAAATATGCCGAATCAGAAAAAAAATTGGCTGAAATAGAAAGCAGCGCGAAATTTATAATTGCACCCATACAAACCATTTTTAAAATTAACAATATCCCTGAAAGTATATGGGAACTACAAATTACCTCTAACACAGGACATTTAAATTCGGCTCTTTTGCCTAGAAATTTGGGCGGACAAGGGCAAATTGCTGTTGAACCAAACTTGCTAAAAATGTATGAAAACGGGGATTTACGTTTGACAAATTATTTATACAAAGAAAACCCGCCGCCAACACCAACAAACCAACCTGCTCCAACAAGTGCAACTTCGGTGATCAAATACCAAAAAAATAATGCTTTTCAGACCGATAACATTATGGTGATGCGTTATGCAGAAACTTTATTGATTTATGCAGAATCAGCAGCCAGAAATGCCAACGCTGTTACTGAAAAGGCAGTAAATTTGCTAAATGCGATCAGAACAAGGGCAGGTTTAAATCCTAAAAAAACAACAGATTTTGCAAATTTGGAGGCTTTTATAGACGAACTTTTGTGGGAAAGAAGACGAGAGTTGATCGGAGAATTTGGCGAAACTTGGTTTGATTTGGTGCGAACCGATAAAGCATTTGATTGGCTAAAACTCAAAAGTAAAAATTTGTATGTCATTCCAATTCCTGATGCTGAACTTAGAAATAACCCAAATTTGACCCAAAATGCAGGTTATTAGTGATTAATTTCTATAAAAAAAATTTTTTATGAACTCAAAAAGGCTTTTTATACTCATTTTTTGTTTGTTGAACGAAATATTACTTTTTGCTCAAAACGATACTTCGACTGTGCGTCAGTTGAATTTAAAGGCAATAAATTTGTTGCAAAAAAAACAATTTGCGCAAGCTACCGAAAATGCCACACAAGCACTTTCTACTGCCGAAAAATTGCTTTTTATTGATGGAAAAGCCGAATCTATGATGATTTTGGGCGATATTGAACAGCAGAAAGCAACACCCGAAAAAGCCTTAGCCTATTATTTGGAAGCAATTCGAGCCTTTGAAAGTTTGAAAAAAAGCGAAAATTTGAGTTTGGCTTACCAAAAAGCTGGAAATTTGTATCAAAACTTACAAGTTTATGACAAGGCGATCAATTATTTTAATTTGGCTTATCAAATTACGCCCAAAAATAATCCACAAAACAAGCTGATTAACAGACAGTTAGCCCTTGTTTTTTTTCAAAAAAAGGATTATGTAAACGCAAAAAAGAAATATGAAACTGTTTGGCAGGAAACAGAAAATTCGAATGAATATTTTGCCAAAACAGACATTCTAAACAAATTGTCTTTGTTGGAACGTTTTGAAAGAAATTACCCAAAAGCCCTAGAATATCAAGTTAAATTATTGAAAATTAACCAAGAAAACAAGGATTTGAAAGGAATTTTAAGCACTTTAAACAATTTGGGATATTTGCAAAAACAGATTGGCGATTCCCGAAAGTCTATGGATTTTTTCAAGCAGGCTTTGACCATTTTACAAGAGTCTAATTTGAAAAACAATTCTGTTTTATTGACCAATATTGGCGTTATTTATACCAATTTAGAGGATTATCCCGCAGCAAAACAATATTATTTGCAAGCGCAAAGTTTGATCAAGAAAAAAAATAATCCTGCGGAATTGGCTGAAAATCTGAATTATCAAGCCTTTAATAATTTGTTAGCAGAAAAAAATGAAGATGCTTTGTCAGAAGCAAATCAGGCAGTAGAATTGGCAAAAGATGCTAATTCAAAACAAATTTTGCAGGAATCGTATAAAATTTTATCCCAAATTTACCAAAGAATTGGCAATTTTGAAGAATCACAAGAGGCTTTCAAAAAGCACAGCGCAATTTTGGCAGAAATAGAATCTGAAAAAAATAAACAACGTCAAATGCAAATGGAAGGCGTTTTGAATTTGGAAAAAAAAGAAAGTGAACTCAAATTGGACATTTCAGACAAAGAAAAACAAGTTTTAGAAATGCAACGTTTGCAATTAGAAGCTGACAAAAAAGCAAAAGACGCAGAATTGGCACAGCAACAAATTACTTTGCTCAAACGCGATCAGCAGTTGCAAGCCTCGCAGTTGGCACAGGCACAATCCGAAAAACAGCGTTTGGAAGCGCAAGGACAACAAAATCAGCAGGCATTGTTGTTGGTTCAGCAGCAATTAGAAGCCGAAAAAAAAGGCAAGCAGATCGAGGAATTGGAAAGTCAAAAACAAATTCAAGAATCTGAATTGAAAAGAAATGAACTTTTTGCTGCCATGCAACAGGATTCGATCAAAAGTTTGGAAACTGAAAAAAATTATCAAGCAGGGCAGCTCGAACAAGAGCAACAAATTAGGTATTATGGCATTGGAATTTTGCTTTTGATGCTTATTGTTTTGGGAATTATTTTGTACGGTTTTCGCCAAAACCAGAAAAAAAACAAGATTATTCAAGAAAAAAACGAACAATTACAGGTTACAGAGGAAGAAATTAGGCAAAATTTGGAGGAGTTGGCAATTACAAACGAATATTTGCAAAAAGCAAATGACGAAGTATTGTTGCGAAGTGCAGAGGCAGAACTAAAAAGTCGTGAAATTTCGCTACAAAAAGAGCAGATCGAAAAGCAGCACAAAGGAATTACAGCAAGTATTACCTACGCACAACGGATTCAGGCTGCCATGTTGCCTTTTGTTGGAAACATTACAGACGTTTTTGGAGCAGAAAATTTCTTTATTTTTTATAAACCCAGAGATATTGTAAGCGGTGATTTTTACTTTTTTGGCGAAATGGACAATAAGGTTTTTGTGTCTGTTGCCGACTGTACGGGTCATGGAGTGCCAGGTGCGTTGATGAGTATGTTGGGCATGAATTTGCTCGAAGATTTGATTATTTATGCAAAAATTGATTCTCCAGACCTTATTTTGCACGAACTTAACCAAAAAATTCGCCAAATGTTGAAACAAAACGATTCTTCGAACCGAGACGGCATGGATATTTGTGTGGTAGTTTTGCACAAAGAACAAGAAAAAAAGAAATTCGAAAAAATTACGTATTCAGGCGCTATGAATCCTTTGTTTTATGTAAAAAATGGCGAAATGAATGAAATTAAAGCAACCAAAAGACCAATCGGAGGAGCTAATTTGGATAAAATCAATAGCAAAGATTTTTTGCTACATGAAGTTCCCTTTCAAAAATCGGATTCTTTGACTTTGTATTTGTGTTCAGATGGTTTTCAGGATCAATTTGGTGGCGCAGAAAAAAGGAAATTTATGAGCAAACGTTTTAGAGAATTGCTTGCAGAAATTTCAGCAAACAGTATGAAAAATCAAGAAGAAAAGCTAGAAATTGTACTCAAAAATTGGGTTGAAGATCAAGAACAAACTGACGATATAACCATCATGGGTTTGAAAATTTCCTAACTTTTTTTCAAAAAATAAAATATTTACCTAAATCTTACTAAAAAAGCACATGTTAATAAATTGTAACAAAGCTGTTTTTAAATAAAATTAACATAACTACTGATTAATATTTGTGTAACGATTAAAGCCTAATTTTGCAAAAAATTAAAATAAATATATGCTGAATCGTTTACACTTAACCATATTGTTTGTGCTAGTTCAACTAGCAACTTTTGCGCAAACAGGCACAATCAAAGGCTATGTTAAAGATGCCAAAACCGAAGAACCAATTATCGGAGCAAACGTAAGCTTGGAAGGTACAACCACAGGAAGTTCAGTGGAAGTAGATGGCTCTTTTATCATCAACAAAGTTCCCGTTGGTACTTTTAATGTGCTGGTGAGTTTTGTTTCGTATAAGACCCAAAAAATTGAAAATATAAAAGTTGAGGCAGGGAAAGTAGTAGTTTTAAACGTTCCTATGCAAGAAGACGCACAAGAAATTGAAGGCGTAACTGTTACAGGAGCTAGAGAAACTGCCGTAGAAATTGCCGTTATTTCTGAAATTAGAATGGCGGAACAAGTCATTAGCGGTATTTCTGCTGAACAAATCACACGTTCACAGGACAGAGATGCCAGCGAAGTGATGCGAAGAATGCCCGGCGTTACCATTTTTGACAACCGTTTTGTCATGATCAGAGGATTGAACGAAAGGTATAATTCGGTGATGTTAAACGAAGCCTTAGCCACAAGTTCGGAAGTTGATAAAAAAGCCTTTTCTTTTGATCTTATTCCTAGCAATATGATAGATCGCTTGTTGATTTACAAATCAGGCGCACCAGAGCTACCCGCAGAAATGGCAGGAGGAGTGATCAAAGTTTTTACCAAAAACGTTCCTGATCGCAACGAATTTTCTATCAATTTGTCCACAAGTTACAGAGCAAACACCACTTTCAACGATTTTTATTCCAATTCACCAAGTAGCACAGACAAATTTGGTTTTGATAACGGAGATCGTGCTTTGCCAAGCAATTTTCCATCTAGTTTGGGTATGGTTGGCGAACCTAATACTTTAGCTCAATTAGGAAAAAGTTTGCCAAACACTTGGACAGCCGACAAAACTACTGCAAATCCAGATTTGCGTTTTTCAATGAATTTTGCCCGCTCTTTTGATGTTAAAAAATTGAGAATCAGCACCATTAACTCAATCAATTACAGCAATACAAGCGTTTCTTACACTGCACCACGTTACAACTACAACGAGTATAACATGGTGGCACAAAAAAGCGATACCATTGTTCGTTTTATTGACAAACAATACGACAACAACGTCAGAGTAGGTATTTTGAGTAATTGGTCGTTTCTAATTAGCCCTTATCATAAAATAGAGTTCAAAAATTTGTTTAACCAAATTGGTGCTAGTCAAGTTACTAACCGTACAGGAGCAAGCATCGAAGAAGGTTTTGATGTGCAAAATTATGCCTATCGTTACGAAAACAGAAGTGTGTATTCAGGTCAATTATTAGGACAGCACGAATTTAACGAAGGCAAAACCAAATTTGAATGGGCAAGTGGTTATTCTTATTCTTACAGAGCAGAACCCGATTTCAAAAGAATGAGAACTGTAAGAAACATTAATTCTAACAGTGATATTCCTTTTGAATTGATTGTTGCTCCTGCGGCTTCTACCCTCGATGCTGGTCGTTTTTATTCTAAATTAACAGAAAATGTATTGATGGTAAACGGAAATTTGGAACATAAATTCCGCAAAGGCACAGACGGTGAAGAAGTGCCTACTTTAAAAGTTGGTTTTTATGTAGAACACAAAGATCGTGATTTTTCGGCAAGATGGATGTCTTACAAAAAAGCAAGAAGTTCACAGTTTGACAGTCGTCTAACCAAATTACCTTTGAGTACAGTATTTAATCCTGAAAATATAAATCCTACAACAGGTTTTTCATTGGAAGAAGGTACAAATTTTAGTGATAAATATACGGCAAGTAATTTGTTAATTGCTGGTTATGCAGGTCTTTCTTTGCCTGTTTCTTCTAAATTCCACATTTCTGGAGGCTTGAGAATTGAAGACAATACCCAACAACTCAAATCTCGCAATTATTCTAATGAAGCGGTAGAGCCAAAATTGGCAATTACAAGTTTTTTGCCTTCTTTGAACCTTTCTTATGATCTCACAGAACACGCTTTGCTTAGAATGGCATATAGTAAAACCCTAAATCGTCCTGAATTTAGAGAATTAGCTCCTTTTTCTTTTTATGATTTTGGATCGAACAACGTAATTGTTGGAAATAATAATTTGACGATTGCAAACATTCATAACGTAGATTTGCGTTGGGAATATTATCCTTCGCCTTCTGAAACGATCTCGATTGCGGCTTTTTATAAATATTTCAAAAATCCGATTGAAACTTATTTTGTACCGGGTAGTGGTAGTGGAGGAACGCGTAACTTTACTTTTGATAATGCAGACTACGCAACCAGCGCAGGTTTGGAGTTGGAAGTTCGTAAATCTTTGGCAGGAACTGATCTTCCTGTTTTGAAAGACATGAGTTTGGTTTTGAATGCCTCTGTTATTCAAAGTGAAGTAAAACTTGGAGACAAAGCAAGAGGACAAGAAAGCAACAGACCTATGATGGGGCAATCGCCTTATGTGATCAATACAGGTTTGTATTATTTTAATGATGCTAAAGACTTGCAAATCAATTTGTTATACAACGTTTTAGGCAAAAGAATTTTTGCAGTTGGAACAGTCGGAACGCCAAACATTTATGAAATGCCTAGAAATGTAGTAGATTTGACTGTTACAAAAGGGCTTACAGAACGTTTGGAAATGCGTTTTGGAATACAAGATTTGTTAAACCAAAGAATTTTGTTGATCCAAGATTCTAACGGAGATGACAAGATTGAAGAAGGAAAAGACGAAAAAGTTACAGAATATCGCAGAGGGCAATATAGCACTTTGTCTATTTCTTATCGTTTTTAATTTGTTAATATTGACTTAACTTTTAATCCATTTTTATACTTTAAATTTGCCTAAGTTTTTGAAATATATACATTTCAGAAATTTAGGCTTTTTTATTTTAACATTTTTTTATATCAATATTCGACTTTTTATGAAAAATAATTTGCTAAAATTATCTTATATTCTTGCAATTTTTGCAATGGTTTCTTTTTTCGGTTGCAAAAAAGACACGGCTACACCACTTCCAACTGTTACTTTTGATGCAGTAGGAACTGCACAGGTAGGTAAGCCTGTTACTTTTACCAACAAAACGATTGACGCAACTACTTACGAATGGTTTGTAGCAGGAACTTCCGCAGGAACAACCAAAGATTTGACTTATACCTTCACAAAATCAGGTGATTATGAAGTAAAATTGACTGCCAAAGGTGATGGCGGTATTAATTCTGCCTCAAAAACCATCACTATCACCGATTTGCCTGTTACAGATCGCCCTGTGATTACGGTTACAGGAGAGATTACAAGAAATACTACTTGGAGTGTAAATAACCGTTATTTGTTGAGTGGTTTTGTCTATGTGGTTGATGGCGTAACTTTGACCATTGAAGCGGGAACAATTATTAAAGGCGACAAAGACTCAAAAGCAACTTTGATCATCGAAAGAGGTGCAAAATTGATCGCAGAAGGTACTGCTCAAAAACCTATTGTTTTTACTTCTAACAAAGCAAAAGGACAACGCGATTACGGAGATTGGGGCGGAATTGTACTTTGTGGAAAAGCTCAAAACAATTTGCCCGGTGGAGATGGTATTTTGGAAGGAGGTATTCGTTCAAGACATGGCGGCACTGACAACGCAGACAATTCTGGCATTTTAAAATATGTACGCATCGAATTCCCTGGCATTGCCTTCCAACCAAACCAAGAAATTAATGGTTTGACTTTGGGTTCTGTTGGTTCTGGTACACAAATTTCTTATGTTCAAGTATCTTTTTGTGGAGATGACTCTTACGAATGGTTCGGTGGTTCTGTAAACTGCAAATATTTGATTGCACACAGAGGCTGGGACGACGATTTTGATACTGACAACGGTTTTAGCGGAAAAGTACAATTTGGTGTAGCTTTGCGCGATCCTAAAATTGCTGATGCTTCTGGTTCTAATGGATTTGAGTCTGACAATGATGGACAAGGTACTGCCGCTACTCCTTTGACAAGTGCAGTTTTTTCAAATATTAGTATGTTGGGTCCTTTGGCAACACCTTCTACCGAATTTAACAATCAATTCAAAAGAGGCGCACATTTAAGAAGAAATACAAATTTGTCAATTCACAACACCATCATCAGCGGTTATCCTGAAACAGGTATGTTGGTTGACGGTAGCCTTGCCGAAGCCAATGCTACTGCGGACAGATTAAAAGTTAGAAATACGATTTTGTCGGGAAATAGCAAAAATTTGACTGTAAACGCAAACAGCACTTTCGATATTTTGACTTGGTTTAATACCGCAAACAGAGGAAACAGAATTTTGGCAGGTGGAAATGCAGACCTTAGATTGACAAATCCTTTCAATTTGACTGCCCCTAACTTTTTACCACAAACAGGTTCTCCTGCACTTACAGGCGGAAGTACGCAAGGTTTAGATGCTTTCTTTGAAAATGTAAGTTTCATTGGTGCTTTTGGTACAACAGATTGGACAGCAGGTTGGACAAATTTTGATCCACAAAACACTGATTATTAATCGTTTGTAAACATTTTTTTCATAACTTTTATAAGGCTAAAACCTTATAAAAGTTATTTTTTTTACTAAAATCTACCAAATTTTAACATTAAAGAGTAAGTTATTCCGCTAAAATCTGTTTTATTAGTGTTAAGTAGTTCTAAATCAGTCAAATAACGATAACCAATTCCTAAACCAACCCTAAAACGTGTGCTTACGTTTACTTCCAAATTTGCTGAAGGTTCGATGTACCAAAACGTATAATCACTCAAAACTTTATTGTCTGTAACGGCAGGATCGTTCCAATCTTTGACATAACCTGCCCAACCTGCACCCACCGCAATAGGAAAAGTAACATGGATAACTTTGTTAGAGGCAATAATTGGCTCGATAAAAAAACCACCATAACCCATCAAAGGGCGAACTCGTGAAGAAGAAACATTATCCAAACGAATATTTGGCACTAACCCATGAGCTTCAAAACCCATACTCATAATTCGGTTGATTGTCCACGCAAATTTGAAACCGCCCAAAAAAGCTGCATGGTCTTTGATGGTGGTACTTCTGAAATTCAAAGCAAAATAATGCCCCGAATGTTTGCGGTTACCCGAAAGTGTTTGCATTTCGTCTTTATCTTGGGCTTTTGTTTGAGCAAAAACGAACAATAAAAATAGCAAGAAAATGTATTTTTTCATATTTTTTTATATTTTCAATACAGAGTCTTTGCTACAAAAAAGGTTGCTATCTTTTAGGAAAAATATCCCTACAAATTTTGACCGCTTGCGCAAATTCGGGCATTTTCAAAGAGGTATCTATCTGTTTTTCAGCAAAATAACTAATTAAAGTTTGTGTGTCAATATTTCCTGTGAGTTCTTCTTTAGCAAACGGGCAACCGCCGTAGCCCTCTACCGCAGTATCAAAACGAATACAACCTGCCAAATGCGCAGCACGAATTTTCTCTACGGCAGTTCGAGGATTTGAATGAAAATGCGCACCAATTTCGAGATCGAATTTGGAAAATAAATTTTTGAACATTCGATCAATTTGTGCAGCTTGCGAAACGCCAATCGTGTCCGAAAGCAAAATGATTTTTATGCCAATTTTAGCCAATTTTTCTACAAATTCATCGATCATTTCTTCGCTAAAATCTTCGCCATAAGGGTTTCCAAAAGCCATCGACAAATAAACAATGAGTTGTTTTGAATGAATGATGCAATCGTTTTGAATGTTTTGCAAAGCCTGCCAAGCCTGTTCGATGGTTTTGTTGGTGTTCCTCATTTGGAAAGTTTCAGAAACAGACAAAGGAAAGCCAACGTATTGAATTTGAGGATATTGCATGGCATTTTTCGCGCCATTTTCGTTTGCAATCACACACAAAAGTTGCGATTTGGTGCTTATTAAATCCAAATTTTCCAAAACTTCTGCTGTATCTCGCATTTGCGGAACTGCCTTTGGCGACACAAAACTACCAAAATCGATGCTATCAAAACCAACTTTCAACAAACTATTCAAATAACGAATTTTATCCGCAGTTGGGATAAATTCGTGTAATCCTTGCATCGCATCTCTTGGGCATTCAATAATTTTTATCATATTTTTTTATCATTTCTAACGTTTGTCAAGGTCTTTCGACCATTGACAACGTATATGTTTTATGCTTTTTTCAGATTTGCAATCATTTCCATCGGATTTTTTGCTCCAAAAACCACACTTCCCGCCACCAAAATATCTGCACCTGCTTGCAAAAGTTTTGGAGCATTTTCCAAATTTACTCCGCCATCAATTTCTATTTTTGCAGAAGAATTATTTTCTGAAATTAAGGTTTTGAGTTTGCGAATTTTATCGTAGGTTTTTGCAATAAATTTTTGTCCACCAAAACCAGGATTTACAGACATCAGACAAACCATGTCCAAATCTGCAATAATATCTTCCAAAACAGAAATTGGCGTGTGCGGGTTTAAAGCTACTCCTGCCAAACAACCTAAGTCCTTGATTTGCTGAATACTACGGTGCAAATGTGGGCAGGCTTCGTAATGCACAGTCAAAATTTTCGCGCCTACTTTTTGGAAAGCCTCCAAATATTTTTCGGGTTGAACGATCATCAAATGAACGTCTAAAAGTTTTGTAGAATGTCGGTTTATTGCCTCACAAACAGGAATTCCAAAGGAAATATTAGGCACAAAAACTCCGTCCATAATGTCCACATGAACCCAATCGGCTTGCGAAGCGTTGAGCATAAATACTTCGTTTTGCAAATTTGCAAAATCGGCTGCCAAAATAGAAGGAGCTAAGATCATATTTTTATTCGTTTTTTTTTGTTCGGCAAATTTAGAAAAAAATGCTTGATTTTACCACCTAAAATTTCTGCGTTTTACTTTTTTGCCTGCATATTCTTCAAAAATATTGTTGCGAATGTAGCTGCCCAAAGAGTCTGCGTTTAATAATTCTTCAAAAATATCTTGCCCCACTTCGAGATATTGATAAACATATCCTGTATTGGTAAATTCCAAATAAAGCGTTTTACTTTTTTGGTCATAGCCAACTGCATTGACCATCGAAGATTCTACGGCAATGCGTTTGATTTTGATTTCTGTCATATCATTTTTAGGATTTATTGTATAACAAATATACAAAAAAATAGTCAATGAAGATGTAATTTCAATAAAATTGTTTGGCAAAAATAGTTAATAAATTTATGAAAAATTTAGAAAAAATATATTTTTTTGGAAAGAAATATTATTTTTTGTAATTATGCCCTTATTATTTTGAAAAAATCAAAAATCCTAAAAAAATCATGTCTATTCACCAAAATACTACAAAAAAAATAACCACGCACCGTTTGCAAGAAATGAAACAGCGAGGCGAAAAAATTAGTATGCTCACCGCCTACGATTATTCGATGGCAAAAATTGTTGATGAGGCGGGCATTGACATTATTCTTGTTGGAGATTCGGCTTCGAATGTGATGGCGGGCAACGAAACCACACTTCCCATGAAACTTGACGACATGATTTACCATGCAACTTCTGTTGTTAGGGCAGTCAATCGGGCTTTGGTGGTGGTAGATATGCCTTTTGGAACGTATCAGGGCAACTCGAAAGAGGCTTTGTCGTCTGCTATTCGCATTATGAAAGAATCGGGAGGGCATTCGATCAAAATGGAAGGAGGCAGAGAAATTAAAGAATCAATAGAACGGATTTTGACCGCAGGAATCCCTGTGATGGGACATTTGGGTTTGACTCCACAGTCTATTTTTAAATTTGGAACTTATACTGTTCGAGCAACCGAAGAGTCTGAGGCACAACGTTTGATCGAAGATGCTTTGCTTTTACAAGAATACGGTTGTTTTGGAATTGTACTAGAAAAAATCCCCGCAGAACTTGCTAAGATGGTGAGTGAACGTTTGCATATTCCTACTATTGGCATTGGTGCAGGAAAAGATACAGATGGGCAGGTATTGGTTTTACATGATATGCTTGGCATTAATAAAGAGTTTAAACCGCGATTTTTGCGTCGCTATGCCGATCTTTATGCGGTGATGCTTGGAGCTGTGCAAAATTATGTTGCGGATGTAAAAGAAGGAAGTTTTCCTAACGAAAATGAATGTTATTAAAAAAATGGCAATTTTTTACTGCCATTTTTTTATTACAAAAGTCCAACTTGATCCAAAGCATCATCAAATAGTTCTTGTTCTTCGTCAGAAAGTTTGCGTTTTTTGTTTGCTTTGGCAGAAATTTCGACTGTTTTTTTGACATAAGAAGTATATTTAGATTTTTTGGCAAAAAAGGCAGCCGCTACTTCCATAAAATCTTCTTCCCAATCGTCCTCAAAGGCTTCGTATAAAACTTCTTCCAACAAATACCTTGTTCTTTCCAATCCGTCTTCTATTTGATCGTCTAGTTTTAAGGCTTCTTCAGAAAGCAAAGTCAAAACTTCTTCGTATTTTTCGTCATCTGCCTCTTCGTCATTGTAGGCATAATAAATTGCTGGAACAGAAGCCAACATCATTTCAAACTCGGAAGTAGTGTATTCTTCTTCCCAATCTTGTTCAAATTCTGCTTTAAAATCATTGAAGTTGAAATCTTGGTTTTCGTCTTCTTGATCATCTTTGACCATTCTTACTGGCATGGCTATATTGTTTTTGTGAAAAAATAATTTAGCAAAAATAAAATTATTTTTGGTTAATCCTAAATTTTTATGATTTTATTTTATTAAAAAATGATGTTTTAAAATGATTATTATATTTAGCAGGTTTGGATTATTGTCAATGTTAGGTTACCAATCATATTTTTATAAATAGATTTTAACTTCTTTTCTAAAAAACATATCCACATAAATTTTTTTGTAAAATTTGCCTTTGGGACTAAATCTATCGAGTTCCAAAATGTAGCTGTCGGGCAAAACCTGCGAAAATTTGGTAAAAGGCGCACCTTCGGGCATAAAGTTTTTGGCATACATAAATCTTTCCACTTCTCCTGCTTCATATAAGCCCATAGGAAAAGTCCAATCGTAGAAAACTTCGCCACCAAAAATACAAGTTTTTTCTTCGATTCCTATTCGAGTATCTAAATCACTTTTGCCAGAAAGATGAATAACAAAATTTCGCGCCCAAAAACCGCCATAATCTTCGTCAAGATGAATAACAAAATTTCGCGCCCAAAAACCGCCATAATCTTCGTCTTCTACAAATTTTGGAGGTGGTGCTAGTTGTTTGGCTATTTGCCTTTCAAATATTCCTTTTCTACGCAATCTTTTGTCCATGATATTTTTGTTTTTACGTTGGCAAACGTTGATTTTTCAGGAAACTCCCCACGTTTGACAAGGTCTTCGACGATTGCCAACGTAACGTTGGCAATCGTGGATTTTTAAAAATCCTGTTTCAATTCTCTTAAAACCACTTCGTACAATTCGGGCAAAATTTCTTTGATTTCAGATTTGTTGTAGCCCAAAACTTCCAAAATAGCCGTATCCATGGCTACTCTGCCCTCAAAACGGCTCTCTATTTGCGAAACAATGCTCGGAAAAGGAACGGCACGCCAAGAATCAAAAACCAAAAGCAATTTTTCGATCTCTTTTTTAGTCAATTTTTCGTAAGAAATTAATTGAAATTCGAGCAAATCACTTTC
>RDXG01000202.1 GCA_004292785.1 Bacteroidota bacterium | reverse complement strand
CCTGCTCCCTTGCCTTATTTGCAATTTGAGGGTAACAAAAATTTTGACATTGCTTTGGAAGTATTTATTCAGCCAAAAAATGCTCCTGAAACCTTAGTTTGTCAAAGCAATTATGCGTTGATGTATTGGAATTTGGCGCAACAAATTGCACACCACACCTCTGGCGGTTGTAATTTGCGAATTGGAGATTTGTTGGCTTCAGGAACTTTAAGCGGAAATTTGCCTAATTCCTACGGTTCTATGCTCGAATTGGCTTGGCAAGGCACAAAACCGTTGCCAATGTCTGATGGCACAACTCGAACTTTTATACAAGACCATGACACCGTAATTATGCGCGGTTTTGCCGAAAAAAACGGTATTCGTGTGGGTTTTGGCGAAGTTGTAAGCAAAGTTTTGCCAACTGTATAAAATATTAACGTGTTGCTAAGGTTATAAAAAACTTTGGCAACATTTTTTTGAATCAAAATATCTACAAATTCTAATCTAATTCCACCTTTTTTTATCTCCCACAAAAAATATTTCAATTTTTTTTCTGATCTACGATAAATTTCGTAACCATCTACGAAACTTATCGTATAGACAAACAAAACCTACGAAATTTATCGTAATTCATAAAAAACAAAAATAAATTCTATGGAAATTCCAAAACCGACAGAATCGGAATTGCAAGTTTTGCAAGTTTTATGGCAAAACGGAGCTTCTACGGTGCGTTTTGTCAATGACGAAATTGCCAAACAAAAAACGGTTGGTTACACGACCACCCTCAAAATCATGCAAATGATGACCGAAAAAGGTTTGCTCAAAAGGGTTTCAACTGACGAAAAGGCGCACATTTTCGAAGCCGCCATCAGCGAACAAGAAACGCAACAAAAATTGCTTGACAAATTCCTTGACGCAACTTTCAAAGGATCAGCCATGAAATTGGTTATGCAGGCTTTGGGAAACCACCAAACTAGCCAAAACGAATTAGACGAAATCAAAAAATTAATTGAACAAATAGAAAAAAATAAATAATATGATCCCATTCATTTCACAGGCTTTTGTTCAAGCTATGGGCTGGACAATCCTACATTCTTTGTGGCAAATTGCCCTTATTGCTATTATTTTGGCAGTTTTGATGTTGGTTTTGCATAAACATTCTTCGCAAACGCGCTATTTTACGGCAATGATCGCCATGTTTTCGGCTTTGATCTTGTCTTGTTTGACCTTTGCAAATCTTTACGAATCGGCAGAACAACAGCAAATTTTTGCAAATCAAAATACGCTTTCTAACAACGTTTCTGTGGTTTATCAGGCAAGTTTTTCGCAAGAATCCGAGCCGCAAATGATCGATTTTGGCAGTTATTTCGAAAAACATTTGCCTTTAATTGTAACGATTTGGTTGTTGGGAATTTTGGTGTTGAGTTTGCGTTTTATGGGGGCTTGGGCGTATGTGCAACGCTTAAAATCGTATAAAACCATTTCTTTGGCTACGCTTTGGCAAGATAAAATTGACGAATTGGCGTACAAATTACAAATCAATACAAAAGTTGGAATTTTAGAATCGGCTTTGGTGAACGTTCCAATGGCGATTGGCTATTTTAAACCTGTGGTTTTGTTGCCGATGGGTTTGATTACAGGGCTTTCTGCTCAACAAATCGAGAGTATTTTGGCGCATGAGTTGGCGCACATTCGCAGAAACGATTATTTGATCAATATTTTTCAATCTTTAATAGAAATTACGTTTTTCTTTCACCCTGCGATCTGGTGGATTTCGCGCTTAATTTCTGAAGAAAGAGAAAATTGTTGTGATGATTTGGCGGTCAGTGTTTGCGGAGATTCTTTGACTTTTGCGAAAGCCTTAACCAATTTGGAACAAATGAATTTGCAAACACCGCGTTTTGCGATGGCAATTTCGGGCAAAGATGGCAAATTGTTGAATCGAATCAAAAGAATGTTGTTGGGAACAAGTAAACAAAAAAATGCTACTTTTTCAGAAGGTTTTACGGCAGGTTGCTTGATGATTATTGGTTTGTTGGCAATGTCTTTGGTTGCAAACGCCAATTTTTCAGAATGGAAAAACGAAAATTTGAATGTTTTTGAAGACAAAATCCAAGAAAATAATCAGAAAAAAACCAATGAAATTCTGGAAATTTTGGAAGACGAAAGCCTAGAAGCCGACATTTTGACTCTCGAAGATTCGACAGGAAAAAAGAAATCTTTGGTAATTGTGAAAAACAAAAAAGGCAAAATTACGCAACTTTTTGTAAACGGTCAGAAAGTTTCTGGTTCAGATATTGACCAATACAGAGATTTGATCGAAGAAAAAACGGGCAAAAATGACCAGAAAATGACCAAAATCGAGATCGAACAAAGCATTAAAGAATCTTTGGCAGAAGTAGAAGATGCAGAAGACAAATTGTCGAATTTTGATTTTAATTTCAATTTTGACTCTACAAATTTCAATTTTGAAATGCCTGATATAGCTCCACCTGTGCCGCCTGTGCGTCATGGTTTTGTAGAAATAGATTCGGAAAATGGCGATCATTTTATCTATCATTTCAATTCTGATTCTTTGCGAGACGTGAGCAAAAAAATCAAAAATTCGGTCAAAATTTTTACCAACGATTCTTTAGGCAAAAAAATTGTTATTCGTATGAACAACAGATTTGGCGAAGAAGAAACAGAAGTGGAGTTGAAAAATTTGGATAAGCATTTCCAAAAACAACAAGAACAGTTTGAAAAAGACCAAAAAAACTTCGAAAAAGAACAAAGGAGTTTTGAAAAACAGATGGACAAGTTTGGCAAAAAACAAGATTCCATCATGAAAATTCAGCACATAAAAATGATCAAAAATCATGAAAAAATGGCTGAAAGACATGAAAAATTAGCACAAATGCATGAAAAAAATGCACAAAAACATGAAAAAAATGCGCAAGAACAGGAAGAAAAGTTCACAAAAATGCGTGAAGAATTGAAGAAAGACGGTTTAATTTCTGACTCAAAAAATGTTAAAATCAAATTGACTGACAAAATAATGGAAGTCAATGACCAAGCCGTTTCAGAGGAAGTACGTCAAAAATATGCCAATTTTTTAGCACCAGAGGCTATAAAAGATGGGAAACCATTTAATATTGACATTAATGTAAAAGAATAATAAAAAATGCTTGAAGATTAAAGTCTTCAAGCATTTTTTATTAAAAGCAAAATTTGCTTAAAACATTCCAATAAATATTGACAAAATATTTTTGATAAGCATATAAAAAGCATTAATTTTACCAAAAATACCATCATTTATGTTATCCGAAGAAAAAATTGCAGAAACTATTGCCACCACAAAAAAATGGGTCGAAACAATAATTATTGGACTAAATTTATGTCCTTTTGCAAAAAGTCCTTTTCAACACAACAAAATTCGCTTTTCAGTGATTGATGCCAAAAATATCAATGGTTTTCTCGAACTTTTTGTAAAAGAATTAGAACTTATGGAGCAAGACGAAACGATAGAAACTACGCTATTGATTCTACCTGCTTTAGGAAATATTACAGAACATTTTTTGCCATATTTTCAACTTTGCGAAAAAACCATTGTTTTTAATCAAGCCCAAAAAAAATTTCAACTTGTTTCTTTTCACCCTTTTGCACGTTTTACAGGTATTCCTGCAAATTCTGCTCGAAATCTGATCGCCATGGCACCTTATCCAATCGTTCATATTTTGCGAACTCCTTCAGTTGAAAATTTGGGTGCTGCCATGAAAAAAGATGTACAAACTGAAAATGACAAACGACTGAAAAAAATGAGTCAAACAGAAGTGCAAGCGTTGTGGAAAAAGATAGAAGAATAAATGTGAAAATTTTGGTTTGTTGAAATTGAAATTGCTCAAAAGTATTCTTTCTCGTATTTGAAAACAAAAAATATAGCATACACTAAAAATGTATGCTACACTTTTTTTTATTAACCTGTAATGTATTTGCTTTTTGGCAAAAATGAAATAATTTTTAATAAAAAATAACAAATTATAAAAGCAAAAAAACCGTTTAAAATAATCAAAATTGCAGGATTTGGCGTAATTTGCTTCAAAATTTTGAAAGTTTCGCCCAAAACTAAAATATGAATGATATAAATTCCGTAAGTAAAAGCCGAAATATCAGTGATCCATTTTGACACAAAAACTGAAGAAATTTGAAAATGTCTTGCCATAATAAACAAGCCAAAAACCATCAAAGCAATATTAATGCTATTAAAACGCCAAGAAAGCTCCAAAACGATTAGCGTTTTTGCAAAAGTCATTTGATTTTTGAAAACCAAAAAAGTAATAGCATAACCCAATAAAATGCAGGTAGAACCAAGCAAAAAATCGCGTTTTAAATTCATTTTCAAGTGTTCTTTGATATAATTTCCGAGCAACAAATAGCCAATAAAACCACTAAAATAATAGGTTGTAGAAAATTCGTTCCAAAATTCTTCGCCCAACAAATTCGGAATTTGGGTGCGTATGTAAGGAAAAAATAAAGTAATTCCCCAAATGATCAGGAAAAATTCTTTTTGTGATTTGTCCGCTAAACTAGCCCAAGGCGAAATGACAGGAATGAACAAATACAAACCCAAAAGCATATAAACAAACCACAAATGTCCAGAATTCCAATTAAAATTCACAAAAATAGAAGCGGCTCGTACTAAGGCTTGCGAAGAACTATATTCATTTTTCAGAAAAGAAACCAACACATAGACAAACGACCAGAACAAAAACGGAAACACGATTCTACCAAACCTTTTTTTGTAAAAAACGCCTTGACTTTCTTTGCTAGGCAACAGCAAATAGCCCGAAATGACCACAAAAATAGGCACAGGAACTCTAAAAAAACTGCCGTAGATATTCACAAAATCCGTAAAATTTTCTGCCACGCCACCTGTGGGAGTAATATAAAATAGCTCGCCTGTGTGCGCAAACAATACCATTAAGCACGCAATTATTCTGATAAAATCAATGTGTTGGAGTCGGTTCATGGATTTTTTTATTAAGTTTTTCGTTATAAAAAAAAGAATTTTGTAAATATCAAAAAAAAATGATTAAATTACTTTAAAATCAATAGAAATTTACTAAAATGCTTTTGGATAATTTATAAATCAGATGGATAGAATTTTCTTGTTGTTTATACTTCTTTTACTTTGTAAAATTTTGTTTGCGCAACCCAAAGGACTAAATCCCGATAAAACATTAGACAAATATTTAGTAGAATCTTGGACAAAAGAAAACGGTTTGGTTTCTAACAAACTCAATTCTGGCGTGCAAGACTCGGAAGGTTTTTTGTGGATTGCATCTTACAACGGTTTTTCGCAGTTTGATGGCGTAAAGTTTTTGAATAAAAGTAAAAGAAATTTGCCTGTATTGAGTACAAACGGTATTTATGTGATAGAAAAAGATCAACGAAATATAGTTTGGTTTGGCACACAAGGCAGTGGTTTGATTGCCTACCAAAACGGAAAATATCATTCATTTAAGGATTCTACGATCCTAAAAAATTATTCCATCGAAGATATTTATGTAGAAAGCAAAGATAAATTATGGATCGGTTCTAGAGGGAAAGGAGTTTATATATATGATTATCAGCAATTTAAACATTTTAATACTTGCCCAAAATTGCTAGATGTTACAGTAGGAACAATTTATAAAGACAAATCAGGGGCAATTTGGTTTGGCACACAAGGAAACGGATTGATAATTTATAAAGATGGAAAATTTAAGATTTTAGATGAAAAAAATGGGCTGAAAAATAATGTAGAAATGATTATTGAAGACAAGAAAGGAGTTTTTTGGCTAGGAACAACCAGCGGACTTTTTACTTATGATGGCAAAAAAATTACAGAAGTTTCTGCTTTCAAAAACAACAATGTCATCGAAATTTTGGAAGATTCTTATGGCTCTATTTGGTTTGCTACCGCAGATGGATTGTTCAGAAAAAATGGGAAAACAAATATTTTTGAAAAAATTACAGAAAAAAACGGGCTGCCCGACAAACACATTTCGCACCTGTTTTTTGACAACGAAAATAGCCTTTGGATCACTACTTATAACGCAGGATTATGCAGAATCAGGGATTCTAAATTTATAAATTATGATATCTTAGACGGTTTGAAAGCCAATGGAGTAACCGCTGCGGCAGAACTTGATCAGAATAGAATTTTGGTAGGCACAGAAAACGGATTAAGTGTAATACAAGGCGATTCGGTGGTTTCTTTTGATTTAAAAACCAAATTAGACAATTTTCGCATCAGAACAATTTTATTTGACAGCAGAAAAAATATTTGGATTGGTACAAATAACGGTTTAATAAAAATGAATCCAAACGGGAAAGAAACTTTTTTTAGCCAAAAAAATTTGTTGCCCGAAGATTTGGTTCGATATGTTTTTGAAGACAAAGAAGGATTTATTTGGATTGGAACTCGAAACAAAGGCATCATTAAAATTGATAAAAAAGACCAAAAAGTTGCAGAATTTAACAAGGAAAATGGTTTAAATTCAAATTTTATTATGTCTATTAACCAAGCCCAAAATGGAGATATGCTCATTGCTACCAATAGCGGCGGCTTGAATATTTTGAAAAAAAACCTTGAAAACGAATCTTTTACAGAAAAAGAACAAATGCCTACAAATGTTATTTTTTATGCTCACAAAGACGAAAATCAAGTAATTTGGGTGGCAAGTAATGGCGGATTAAGCCGAATAGAAAATAAAAAAATAGTTAATTATTCCAACAAACAAGGACTTCCTGCGGAGGGAGTTTATGACATTATCGAAGATAAAAATAACAATTTTTGGCTGCCCACTGCGGAGGGAATTATCAAAGTAAAACGCAAAGAACTTGATGCTTTTGCAAAAGACAACAGTCAAAAAATTAACTGGATATTGTACGACAAAGGGGCTGGAATATTGGGGGAATGTAATGGAACTTGCAAGGCAATATACACCAAAAATGGAGATTTATGGTTTCCAACCATTGGCGGTTTATGCACCACAAAACCCGAACAAGAAGTAAAAAATACGCAAATTCCTTTGATAAAAATTACAGAATTTAACGTTGATGAACATTCTGTTAATTTGGAAAAAAGCATCGTCCTTGATGCACAAACGCAAAGAATTGTCATTAATTTTTCGGTTTTGAGTTTTATTAGACCCGAAAAAGTAAAATTTAAGTACAAATTGGAAGGTTTTGACAAAAATTGGATCGAGGGAAATGACCAACATCGATACGCAATTTATACCAATTTGGAACACGGAAAATATACTTTCAAAATAAAAGCAAGCAACAATGACGGACTTTGGAACGAAGAAGGCGATCAAATTGCTTTTGAAATTGAACCGTATTTTTATCAAACCACACAATTTATTTTAGTAATGATTTTTGCTTTTTTGTTGAGTATTTTTGGATTTTACAAATGGCGAATCAGAGCAGTAAGCATCAGAAATTTGATGCTAGAAAAGCTAATTTCGCAGCGAACTTCTGAATTACAATCAGAAAAAAATAAGTTGGAAAAACAGGAAAATGAAACGCAAATTGCTTATCAGAGAGTTGAAAAAACATACGAAATTCTGAAACAAAAAAATCAGGATATTACAGATAGTATTAGATACGCGCAAACTGTTCAACAAGGATTTTTGCCCAGAACGCTTAAAATAAATCTTTTTTTTGAAGAACATTTTATCATTTATAAGGCAAAAGATTTTGTTTCAGGTGATTTTTATTTCTTTTCAGGCGAAAAAAATCCTGCGGGAATTTTTATGGCAGCCATTGATTGCACAGGACACGGAATTCCTGCCGCTTTTATGTCCATTGTTGGAAATACTTTGCTTAGTGAAATTATTAACCAAAAACAAATTGCTTCACCTGCACAAATTTTGGATATGCTAAACGAAGGTGTAATCAGGGCTTTGAACCAAAAAGAAAATTCGAATGATGACGGAATGGACATTTGTTTGTGCAGACTTACAAAAAATATAGACATGGAAATTACCTTTTCTGGTGCAAAAAGACCGCTTTTTTATACAAAAAACCAAGTTTTACACGAACTCAAAGGCGATCACAAAGCCATAGGTGGCTTGAAAACCAAAAAACTTTTTTTTACAGAACAACAAATTATTTTGCAAAAAAACGATCTCATTTATTTGACCACAGACGGTTTTATGGATCAAAATAATTTGGAAAGAGAAAAATTTGGGACAAATCAATTCAAAGAATTATTGCAAAAAAATATGAATTTGAGCCTTGCAAAACAACGCGATATTTTAGAAAGTACCTTGCAAGATCACCAAAAAAATGCAGAACAACGAGACGACATTACCGTTTGGGGACTTCGTTTGTGAAAAAATTGTTACGAATATATTTTTATTTTACAAAAAAAATTCATTTCTTTCAACAAAAAACAAAAATGCAAACCGCCTACAAAAAATCAGTTGCCATGCTCGCAGAGGCTTTAAGCGAAAAAGGCTTTTTGGCAAGCACCACACAAATCACCAATTATCGCAGAATTTGGGCTAGAGATGGCACTATTTGCGGATTGGCAGGCTTACTTACTTCCGACCCAATTCTGACCGAAGGCTTAAAAAAAACCCTACAAACCCTTGCCGACCACCAAACTGATTTGGGGCATATTCCTTCAAACGTTTATTTCGAAGGCGAAAAAGCGAAAATTAGTTTGGGCGGTTTGGCAGGCAGAGCCGACACGATTGCTTGGTTTGTTATTGGCGTTTGCAATTATGCAAAACTAACTGATAATCAAGACTTTGCAAACAAATTAAAGCCAAAACTGGACAAAGGTTTGCGTTTGATGCAGGCTTGGGAATTTAACAACAGAGGGCTGATGTATGTGCCACAGTCTGGTGATTGGGCAGACGAATACATTTTGCATGGCTATGTTTTTTACGATCAAGTGTTAAGGCTTTGGGCTTTGCGTTGTTATGCCGATCTGTTTGATAATCAGGAAGTTAGAGAGCAAGCCGAAAACTTAACCGAACTTTTGGAAGTCAATTTTTGGATCGATCCTGCCAATGCAAACCATAAATCTGTTTATCACGAAAAAGCCTTCGAAATTGCCTCAAAATCAGGCACTTATCCTTATTTTTTGGCTAGTCTTGCGCCAAGTGGTTACAATTATAAATTTGATCCCTTCGGAAACGCCATTGCTTTGATGTTGGGTTTGGGCAAAAAAAATGCTTCGAATTTGATCGATTTTGCAGACAAAATTTGTGCAGAATTACCTTTAAACTTACTTCCTTGTTTTTGGAAACCTGTCCAAGAAAATGACAAAGAATGGATAGAATTGCAAAATAATAACAAATATGAGTTCAGAAATTTGCCTTATGAATTTCATAATGGCGGAACTTGGACAATGGTAAACGGTTTTTGGGGCATGGCTTTGTGCCAAAATTCAGAAAAAGAAAAGGCAAAAACATTGCTAAAAGCCATAAATTCGGCAAATTCCTTAGAAGATTGGGGTTTTTACGAAAATTTCCATAGCCTAAACGCAAACGGAATCGGTACAAAATTCTGCACATGGAGCGCGGCAGGTGCAGTGCTTTTGCAAGAAACTTTGAACGAAAAAAAATTGTATTTAGGCAAATAAATTACATTGTTAAACCGTCTGACCGTTTCGGTCTGTACGGTGCAGACGCAAGCGTCAGACCGTGTAGATCAATAAATTACAAACAGCCTAAAAGCTTGGCAAACGTAAAAAAAATTATAAAAATGACAAAAAAATTTAAAGTATATCGAAGTTCGGCAGGTTCGGGCAAAACCTTTACTTTGACTAAAGAATATTTGAAATTATTGTTTTTATGCCCCGCAAACGAACAATTTTCGGCTGATTATTACAAAAATATTTTGGCGGTAACTTTTACCAACGAAGCCGCCAACGAAATGAAACACCGAATTGTGAAGGCTTTGTCCGCCATTTCGAACCTGAAAGATGAGGATAAATACGAACTTTTGAACATTATTTTGAAAGAAATTGCAGAAGAATATCCCGAAAAAACATTGACTCGCAGGGATTTGATTTTGCGTTCTCAAAAAATTTATGAAAGATTGTTGCATTTTTATTCCGATTTTGCGGTCAGCACCATCGACTCTTTTAATAACCGTTTGGTGCGTTCTTTTACCAAAGATTTAGATTTGCCCTACAATTATGAAATTGAAATGGACAGCGTGGCGGTTTTGGAAAATGCCACCCTTGCCCTTTTGAACAAAGCAGGCGACAGAGGCGACGCTTATTTAACAAAAACCTTGCTCGATTTTGCCAAAAGAAATGCCGAAAACTCAAAAGATTGGAACATCGAAAAAGCCTTGCAAGATTTTGGTTTGCATTTGTTTAAAGAAGACAGCAAAAAATTGATTGCAGAACTCGAATTTTTGAGTAAAGCCGATTTTACAAACATCAGAAATACGCTTTTTGGGTTCAGAAATAATATTTTGTCTAAACTCAAAAAAAATGCAGAAAAAGCCATGCAACTTATTGAAAATGAGAAACTTAGCGAAAAACATTTTTACTACGGAATTAAAGGAATTTATGGCTATTTTCAGAGAAGTTGTTCACTAGATAAAATCGAAATTTCCCAAAATACCAACTCTTTTATTGCCAAAACAATGAATGATGACAAATGGTATGCCTCCAAAATTGGCATAAGCAATGAAAATGCCATAGACAAAATTAAAGGCGAATTGGCTGAAATTTTTGAGGAAATGGAAACCACAAAAGCCGAAAACAGAAATAATTTTATTATTGTCGATCTTTTGTTGCCTAATATTTACCTACTTTCCACGATTAGCGAAATGGACAAGGAAGTCAAAAAACAGATGACTGAAGAAAATAAGGTTCACATTAGCGAATTTAACGAAAAAATTAATAAAATTATTGAAAAAGAACCTGTACCTTACATTTATGAACGTCTGGGAGAAAAGTTTAAACACATTCTTATTGACGAATTTCAGGACACTTCGCAAATGCAATGGCACAATTTGATTCCGCTAATTTCTAATTCATTGGATTTTAATTTGCAAAACCTGATCGTAGGTGATGCCAAACAAGCCATTTATCGTTGGCGAGGCGGAAATTCTGAACTCATTGTTCGTTTGCCAGATGTGCCTACAGCAAGCGAAGAATCGCCAATTTTGGATCATATTCCTACTTTTGAAAGGCATTATCAAGCCGAAAATTTGCAAACAAATTGGAGAAGTAGGGAAAATATTATTTCTTTTAACAATCTTTTTTTCAAAAGTATTACGGATCAATTTGGCAAAGAATTTCCTGATTTGAGGGCTTATTATGCAGAAATTGAACAAGAAAAAAACAAGAAAAAAGGCGGTCAAGTGGACATGATTTTTTTTGAAAACCAAAAAACAGCTGAACATTCAAACCATTCTGAAGAATCAGAAGAACAAAATGTCAAAGATGAAGATCAGGCAGAAGGAGATTATAGCCAACAAACATTCAACAAAATTTATGAAATTGTACAGGATTTGGTTCAAAATAAAGGCTTTATGTACAAAGACATGGCTATTTTGACTCGTTTAAACTCAAATGCTTCTTTTTTGGCAGAGCAATTTTTGCAAAAACAAATCCAAGTAATTTCTAGTGAGTCGCTTTTACTAAGTTCTTCCCCAAAAGTCAATTTTATTGTAAATTTTTTGCGGATCATGGCGCAACCCTTGAATCCGATGGTTAAAGCCGAATTAATTTATTTTGTTTACAAACATTTTAACGAAGAATTAGAAAAAAAAGATTTAGTTATTAATGCAATCTTACATGAAGAAGTGAGTCAAATTGCAAATGAACCTTTTTTTAGCAAATTTTTGATGTTTTTAAAGCAAAAAACCGCTGTACGTCTCAATTTTAGGGCTTTGCAATACTTGTCGATGTACGAAATTGCAGAGGAGTTGATCCGTTTGTTTAGGCTAAACGAAAACAATAGCCAACAAATTTATTTGCAAAAATTGTTAGACGTTTTGTTGGATTTTGGTTTGAAACAAAGTAATAATTTGTTGGATTTTATAGAATATTGGGATAAAAAATCGAAATCTATATCGGTGAGTAGTCCAAAAACGGGCAATGCGATCCAAATTATGACTTTGCATAAGTCAAAAGGTTTGCAGTTTCCTGTGGTTTTTGTGCCTTTTGCAGATTGGGGATTGAAACCTCGCCCAAACTCAAAACTTTGGCTTTCTTGGGAAAATGATTTGGTGCCAAATCTAAAAACCATTTTGTTGCCTGTCAATGAAAAGTTAACAGAAACCATTTTTGCCGAAGATTTTGTCAAAGAACAAGAAAAAACCTTCATCGATTCGATAAATATGTTGTATGTTGCTCTCACTCGCCCTGAAGATCGTTTGTATATTTTGGGCAAATGGAACGACAAATTAAAAGACAATTCTAAGCGAGTTAGCGAATTATTGCAACGTTATGCAGATAATTTTGTGAACCCAAAAGATCGTTTGGAAATCGGAAATTGCAAACATTTCAAAATTTATGATGATCCAGATTTTGTTAAAAAATCGGTTGAACAAAATGAAATAGGTATGATTTTGCCTGTCTTTTTAAGTACCGAGTCCAGAGATAAAATTAGGATGAGGCGAAATGACCTAAAAAATACAGACAAAAGGCTGACTGTGGAAGATTTGCACCGTTCCAAACAACAGGGTTTGCTCATGCATTATGCTTTTGAGAAAATTCGCTACCAAAGTGATTTGCCCAAAGCCCTCAGGCGTTTGTTAAATGAAGGTTGGATTTTGGAAAAAGATGTAGAAAATATCAAAGCAAACATGATTAAAATTATGGATTTGCCCGAAATAAAGCCTTATTTTTTGCCAAAAAATAACAGAAAAGTACGAAATGAGATGGAAGTTTTGGTAAAAATAGGCGAAAAAATGTTGGCACAACGCCCAGATCGAGTAGTTATTGATCAAAAAGAAGTTACGATTATTGACTATAAAACAGGTACAAAACTAGAAACTCACGAAAAACAAATCAACCGTTATGGGCAATATTTTGAGAGCATGGGTTTTGAAAAGATCAATAAATTTTTGGTTTATACCGAAAAAATAGAGGTTTTGGAAATAAAAAATTAGCCAACAGTTTTACTGTTGGCTATAAAAATTTATTCGTGATGTCCGTCATGATTAGGATCGTCATCGTCTGAATTTGGCAACGAGCCTGCGGCAGCTGCTACAGCTGCTATTCTTAGTGCGTCATTAGGATCACTAGATGCTGTTTCTGGTGGTAATTTCTTTTTCGGCTCGCCCTCTGCACCTTCTACTTTTTTCTTCTTTTTTGGTGCTTCTGCTGCTGCTACTGGAGCTTTTGGAGCTGCTGGAGCTTTTGGCGGAGGTGGTTTTTTAGGTTGTATAATCAAACTATTTGCTTTAAAATCTTCTATTGCTGTCAAATAAATTTGGTTTCTTACTTCTGCATAATCACCTAAAATTTTAACGGCTTCGTGTTTTACCCAAAATCTGGTGGTAAGGTCTATTGTAGCTTCTCCCATAGTAACAAAATTGATGACTTTATCAGTTGCCAAATCATTTTTAAGGACTGCTTCTTTCATTAATTTCATACCTAAATCTAGTGTTTTTGCGTCTGCCTCTAGTGGTAAACGTACAAAAATTTCCATCATTCTGGCGTGTTCATTGCTCACATTCAAAATTACGGCATTCACCATGTCTGAATTTGGTACAATTAACAAACGGTTGGTATAAACTACTTCCAAATGTGTTGTTCTCATACCAATTTCTTTTACTTTTGCATCAAAACCTTTAACTTGTACAATACTTCCAACCACAAAAGGCTTGGCAATCATGATAGAAATTGCGGCTAACAAGTTGGCAACAGTATCTTTTGCTGCCAAAGCAAAAGCCAAACCACCAATACCCAAACCTGCCAAAATAGCTCCTACATCATAGCCTGCATTATTTAATGCCATAATGGTTGCTACTGCCCAAAGTGCAATATTTACAGAACGTCTGATGAATGGCAAAAGCAAATCGTCCATATCATTTTCAGATTCTGCAACCAAAGGCACAATATATTCTTCAACATAAGCATTGAACAATCGGGTGATCATCCAAGTAATATTAAAAATAATTAGGAAATGATAGCCATTGGTAACAATCCTGGTGGCATCTTCGGACATATCCAACTGTTGAATACTGTACCAAATACCAACAAGCGTAACTCCAAAAACAAAGGGTTCTTCTACCATATCTACCAAAATATCATCAAAATTGGTTTTAGTTTTGGCAGTCAATTTTTTTACCACTTTGCCAATGACATAATAAAGGATTCTACCCACAAGGATAGAAGCGATCATCAAGCCAAAGGACAGTAACCACTCTGCGGCAGTATTTCTGTAATACTCGTTTTCAAAAAGAACTTTACGTAAATCTTCCATGAGATTAAAAGAGTTTAATTATATTTTTACAATGATGAGTGTAGTTTTATTTTACAATGTTAGTATTTGCAAATTAAAGTAATATTTTTTTGAAAAAAAAAGTTTAGTGTATAAAAAAAATACTTTTTTCTTTTTTTTATAAATTTTTTTTTACAAAAAAATTATAGACCAATCAATTTTTAATAGCAAAATATTAAAGATATTCAAAAGTAATAATTTGCCCGTTAATGGTTTGTTTAATTGGAAAATCTGTAGAATTGTATTCGTAAACAATTCCTCTAATAATTGTGGTTTGAGGCGCAACAGAAGACATTTTTAATGTTTCTATAATAATGGTACTGTTATTCATATTAATACCTGCTTTGCTCGAAAAAAAGTACCCAAATATTTGGTAAGGATTGCGTTTTTTATCAAAATCATATCCCCATTGACTTTCCAAAACTGCTTTTTTGTCTTTGATAAAAAAATATTTTTCGCTAAGCACATTTTTTTGGCTGCTGTCATATTCGTAAGTGCTATAGCCATCTAATTGAGAATCAGACAAATAAAAAGCCTTTGTTATCTGTGAAACAGAATTATATTCCAAACTATCTACGGCTTTTACTATTTTGCCACTTGCATCTTTATAATCGTAAGTTCTTTTTAAAGGACGATCTTGTGCATCATAAGCAAAGGCAGAAATAATGGTGTTATTGCCTTGTAAATTCTCTGATTTGGAAATTTGTCCTTGTGAATTATAAGTATATTTGATGGTTTGCACCAAATTTCCGCTAAATTCATATTGACGATATTCTTGTAATTGCTGTTTGTTATCATAAAAAAATTCGCTTGCTGTCTTGCCGCCAACTTTTACTTTTGAAAGCAACATTTTGCTAGAAGCAGAAGGCTTACTTTGGGTAGTATCCGTATCTTTTTTGCAAGAAAATACTAGAAAAGAAATTAGGATAAGAAAAGATATTTTATTCATTTTAGAATTGATTTAAAGGAAAACGATCTATTTTTTTGCAAATATAAAAATTAAACAAGAAAAAAAGTTTCATTTTGTTAAAACATCAAATCTTTCGGCAAAATACTAATCTTCGGTATAACAACAACTTACTGAATATTCGTCGATGTAAGGACTTAAATACGGAATATCCAAATTTAAACCTCTCAAAATTAATAAAATGCCCACCACCACCACAAAAACAGGCACAATTTTAACAAATTGAGTTCGCCATTTGACCGACAGCATTTTTTGAGAAATACTCAACAACAAAAGCATTGGAATTGTGCCTAAACCAAACAAAAACATATACAAAGCTCCATAATAGGCGTCAGCGGTAGAAATTGCTGCAAAAATTGCCACATAAACCAATCCACAAGGCAGCAACCCGTTCAAAAAACCCAAAACAAATGCCGAAACAGACTTATTTTGAATATGAAAAGGTTGTAAATATTGCTTCACTTTTGTATAAAATTGGTATAAAAATGGAAAATTTTGATTGGGCAAAAGCACAAAAAGAATCATCAGAAAACCTAAAATAATGGATATATTTTGTTGAAAACCAGCTACATATAAACCTTTTCCAAAAAAGCCAAACATCAAACCCAAAATAGCGTAGGTCAAACAACGCCCCAAATGATATAAAAGTCCGTTTTGCCAATTTTTGGACTGGACTGCCAACACAATGCTCCCACACATCCCAACGCAGTGAAAACTACCTAAAATTCCTGTGATAAAAGCCGTAAGCATCTTATTTTTTGTTTAATTAAATTATTCGTTTATAAATCTTTTTCAAATCCAAAACAAAAGGAATACCTGCAAAAACAATTTGATCGTCAATGAAATTATTTATTACTGCAACTAATTTCTGGTAAAAACCCATTCCGATTCAGTGCTTAGTTTTGGGTTAAAAACATATCCTTCGCTATCAAAATCCTTGATTTGTTTTGGTTGTTCGATCTTGTTTTTGACAATAAAAGCAGCCATCATTCCTCTTGCTTTTTTGGCAAAAAAACCGATCATTTTGTATTCATTATTTTTAAAATCTTTGAAAATTGGTGTAATGATTTTGTGTGCAAAAAGTTTACTTTTGATCGCCTTAAAATATTCGTTGGAAGCCAAATTGACAAGGGTTTTGTCGGCATGATTTTCTAGTTCGACCTCTACTTTTTGGCTTAGTTTTTTGTCCCAAAAAACATATAAATCTTTACCTTTGTGGTTCAAAAACTTAGTTCCCATTTCCAAACGATAAGGTTTTATCAAGTCCAAAGGTTTGAGCAAACCATAAAGTCCTGACAAAATTCGCAGATTTTTTTGTGCAAAATTCAAGTCTTTGTTTTCAAAATTTTCGGCTTGCAAACCCAAATAAACCTCTCCTTTAAAAGCAAAAATGGCTTGTTTGGCATTTTTTAAGTCAAATTCAGGATTCCACGACTGAAAACGCTGATGATTGAGTTCTCCCAAATTTTGGCTGATGCTCATCAATTCACAAATTTGCGCCGCAGAGCATTTTTTGAGTTGATCCATTAATTGTTCTGAATCTGTCAAAAAATCGGGGATAGAAAATTTTGTAACCCTCGATTTGGTATCAAAATCAAGGGTTTTTGCAGGCGAAATTAAGCTAATCATTTTTTAAAAATAGCAAAATATTGGAAAATAAAACCAATCATCACAATCGCAGGCCCCAAAGTTAGCCCATAAAAGCCAAATCCATAAGGTTCTTTGTCCATAGACATTACCACAAAACCAATAAGTAAAACCGCAATTCCCGCAAGCATAAATTGATAATTTACACTTTTGAACGCAAAATCTGGTTCGTTGGATTCTTTATTTTTTTCGATTTCCATAAAATATAAAAAAGTATTGAAAATTTGCGCAATTACGCTATTTTTTTGGTATTAATTGATTAAAAAGCTAAAAAATCCAATTTTGTCCGATCAAAATTAAAGAAATTCCTGCGGTTGCTCCTGATAAAGTCAAAACCAAATCACGTTTTTTGATCATCAAAACATTCACTAACAAAAAAGTAATCACAGAAACCACCGCCACAATCAATAATTGCCCAATTTCTAAGCCCAAATTAAACGATAAAAGCGGAACAAACAAATCTTGTTGTTTTCCTAATAAACTTTGCAAATAATTGGAAAAACCCAAGCCATGAATTAGCCCAAAACCGATGGCAACAAAATATCTGCGCAAAGAAAATTGATTTTTTTCACGACTTGCAGCATTAAAAGACGATTGCGGACTTTCAGAAAAATTAAGAAAAGAAGTAATTAAAATGGTAACAGGAATCAAGAATTCGATAAAATCACTAGGAATTTGAAGCACTTGCAAAGTTGCCAAAGCCAAAGTAATAGAATGCCCGATAGTAAAAGAAGTAATTAAAAACAATAATTTTTTCCATTCGTAGATTTGATAAACGGCACAAAGAGCAACAATAAACAAGATGTGATCGTAACCATTGGCATCTGTAATGTGTTCTAAACCAAGCAAAAAATAAGTTTCAAAAGGATTCATGGACTTTTTTTTAAAATATCTGCAAAAGTAGTAATATTTCTAAAAAAGATAAATTTTTTGTTAAATTTGAAAGCAAAAAGTTTTTTCAAAAAAAAATTAGTAACTTTGTTTTTGAGATAAAAATTATAAAAACATCTAAAAATATGCTAAAACTACCTTCGTTAGTCAAATTACCCAAATACAAAAGTTTCAGTTATCAACCTCGATATTATAATCCAGAGGAAGAGGAACGCAAACAAAGAAAAGCAGAAATGGAAAAAACTTTGAACGAAACCGAAGCGGAAAATTTGATCAGAGAAAGGCGGATTTCTAAAATTAAAGGTGCATTTGCAAGAAACAAAGCCAAAAAAGGCACAGATTTTAGCCAACTTTTATTTGTGGTTTTTTCCTTATTTTTTGTGTATTTGTATATGGAATTTGGAAATTATGCCTTCATTTTTTTAACAGGATTTTTGGGTTGGTATGTTTGGCACAAAAAAACTCGCGGCTAAAAATAGGCGTTGTCAATGATCAAAAATTGACAACGTGTTTGAGTTTCATGCCAAATAATTCTGCCAAATGAAACATGAGTTTTTGTTCTACTTCGCTGATAATCAAAGTTTTACCTAATTCTTTTTGCATCGAAGTAACAGCTTTGTCTGTAATTCCGCAGGGGACAATGTGCTGAAAATAACTCAAATCTGTGTTCACATTTAAGGCAAAACCATGCATGGTTACCCAACGACTCGTTTTTACGCCAATCGCACAAATTTTGCGCGGATTTTCTGTGTTTGCACCAATCCAAACGCCTGTCAATTTATCGATTCGGCTTGCCAAAATGCTATAATCTGCCAAAGTTTTGATGACTGCCTCCTCCATAAAACGCAAGTATTTGTGAATGTCGGTAAAAAAATTGTCTAAATCCAAAATCGGATAAGCCACCACTTGCCCAAAACCGTGATAAGTAATGTCGCCGCCGCGATTAATTTGGAAATAAGTTGCCTCAATTTCCTTTAATTTTTGTTCGTCAATTAACAAATGCGAATCTTTTCCGCTTTTGCCAAGCGTATAAACATGAGGATGTTGGCAAAAAATCAAATAATTTTCCGTAGGATTTTGGCTTTGCGCATCTCGGTTTTCGAGTTTTTGATCAATTACTTTCTGGAATAATTTTTCTTGATACGCCCAAGCCTCTGCGTAAGGCATAATCCCAATTTGTTGCACAAAAACTTCTGTATTTTTCATGATTTTTCGATTTAATCCCAAAAAAACTGTCCGACAAATGTCTGACAGTTGTGTTTTTTCAATAAGTTACACAGACTAAAGTCTGTGTTACAGAGTTTATTTGTCTATTTCTAGCATTTTTTCTAGCGTAAAAGCCAAAACTTTGATCACGTTTTCCAAATGCCTAACTTCCTCATTTTCAAGTATTTCGCCTTTGCGATCTTTCAAATATTTTTCTAAAACTTTGTAAGCTCCCACTTGAAAATCCCAAATTTCGGGACTAACTTTGTCAAAATATTGGGTTTTGTTGTAGTAAAGTTTGCCTATTTTTTTGCCCAAAACCTCAGACTCGGATACATAACGAATTTCAGACACTTCATTTGTGCCATTTCCTATTGCCATACCTACTTCCAGAGCTGGAATTTTGCGCAACAAATGGGCATCTATGAGTTCCTGACCGAGCCTTGCTAAATTTTCGAAAGTTGGCAAAGAATTAGGAAAAGGAATTTTAGGAAAATCCATTTTCAAAAAATCTGCATATTGCAAGCGGTAATTTGGGCTGTGCAAAACGGCATAAATGTACGCCAACACTTGTTCAGGACTTGCGTCATCATTGTAATTTTCCAAAAATTTTTGAAAAGCGGGCGTAAAATTTTCAGTTTTTTCATAGCCGTTTGCGTTTGGTTTTTGCGTGCTGTATTCGCTTTCCAAATTGGAAATATTTTTTTCGTAACAAGTTTTGGCTTCTTCAAAAACCTTGTTTAAACTATCTAAAAAAACATTTTTTTGTTTGCCATCAGCAATATTTTCTGCTAAAATTTTGCTTTCTTCCAAAACTTCTTCTGCAATTTGAAACTCTTTTTGCAATTTTTTGAGTTTGCGAGCATATTTTGGATTTTGGTTTAGGTCTAATTTGTGTTCTTTTTTTTGGTAAACGTAAAGTGGGCTTAGATAACTCACACAAGCCGCATCAGTAAAAAATCTTCCAACAATTGGTTTGTCCACACACAATACGTGAGAATAAGGAATATTAGACGTAGATCGCACAAATACAAGTCCTATGTTTTCTTGTTCAAAATTTTTAACAAAAGAACTTCTCATTCTCTCCACCAAATCATTGTCGTACCAAAGAACTCGTTTGTCAAATGGCTTATAATTAATGGCATCTATTTTTACATTTTCACGTTTTTTTGTACCATTTTCAAAATCTTGTAAAAACTTTTTTAAGATAGGTTTATATTTATTGTCCAATTTAAACCATTCTACTATTTGCCTTGCATCTTCAGCAGTTATCAATTTTTCAACCCTTTTATTGAGGATTTTAAAATTTTTAGCCATTAATAGATTGTCATTAGCAGTAACCACACCCACACTTTGCACATTAAAAATATCTTTCACAGACCAAAAAGTGTTGTATTGAACTTCATGCGTAATATTTTGTGGTTTGAACAAATAAAAAGGCATTTTTGGATTAAGCACCTGCCAATCTATACTTTTAAGGTCGTTTTCGAGGCACAAATCAAATTTATGCTGTCTTGTGCCATAAAAATCGGCATAAAAAATCTTAGATTCCGTGATTTTAGGATTTTTGACAAAAATAGAAATACTTACACCTTGTTCGATGTCAAAAACGTTTTGATCTTTTTGTCCCTCAGGAGTTGTTTCTTTTTTCTTGGCATTTCCATGCAAATCAATCAAATAAATATGCCCAAAAGTGTTCATCAAACTTTTTCGCATCAACCTAAAAGTAGGATTGTCTAAAAACGAATGATTGGAAACAATACCCACCACTCCCTGATCCACTTGTTGCATTTTCCATTCTGCAAAACGAATAAATTTGACATAATCGTCTTGTAATCCTTTCGAGTTTTTTTCGTCAAGACTTTCATTTCCTACTTTTTTATATTCATTAATTCTATCCAAAATCCATTTATTTTTGTTGGCAGAATGATATGAATAAGGCGGATTTCCACAAATCACCAAAACAGGTTGCTTTTTCAAATTTTGAGCTTTTGTTCCCTCTTTTGAAAGTTCAGGTAAGAAAAAATTGGGCTGTGTTTCAAGCGGTTCTAGCGTATTGGTTAGATAAATTTGCAAACGATCTTTTTTGTTAAAATCATAGGCATTATCCTTTAAAAATTGCGATAATTTGAGATGCGCAACCGTATAAGGGGCAATCAAATATTCAAAACCGTACAAATTTTTGAGAATATGATTTTGCACAATATCGTTTCTGTATGTGGAATCTTGCGGAATTTTCTCAAAAATGACTTTCAAAATTTCCAAAATAAACGTTCCTGTGCCTGTGGCAAAATCCAAAACTGTAACTTTGTTTTTGTCTGCCAAACCGCTTTCGATCTGAAAATCTTTTTGCAAAACCTGATCTATTGCCCTGACAATAAAATTTACTACCGCAGGAGGAGTATAATAAACGCCTTTTGCCTTGCGCAATTTTGGGTCGTATTGCCCTAAAAAATCTTCATAAAAATACAAATAAGGGTCGGCGGCGGTTTCGTTTTGAACTTGTATATTTTTGTTAAACGAAAGGCTATTTCGGATCGGTTCTAAATCCAAATTATCGACTACATTGATAATTTCTTTGATAACCCAAGCTATTTTTCTGTATTCGTCAGATTCCAATTTTTCCAAAAAGCCTGCAATTTCACGAATTACGCCAAAGGAAATAGGAATAAAATTTTTGACATTTTGCAAAGTCAAAACCTGATTTTCGGCGTTGAGTTTTGCCAAAAACAAACTGTAAGAAAAAGTTTGCGCAAAAGTATCAGCAAAATTTTTGATGCTAAACTCGTCAGAAACAATGCTTTTAAAATAATCGTACAAACCTCTCAAAGGCAGTAATTCTTCGTTTTGGATTTGGCTTTGCAAAAGTTCTTGCAAATTATTTTTCAAAAAGCGCGTTCTTACCGCCAAAGCTTTCGCCAAATCGTGTGCATTATTGACTCCTTTTGGGGTTTCTCTCAAAAAATTTTGGATCAAAATTTCTAGCTTTCGCCCTTTTTCAGAATCAAATTTTGCCTCGATATTTCCCACTTCTTCGGGCTGACAAAAGTCTAATTTTTGGACAATCGTATTGCCTTTTAACCACCAAAATGCACAATAATCGGTCAATAAAATATTGTCGTTGAGTTCTTGGTATTTTTGTATTTGATCAGAAACTGCGATTTCAGCCAAATTTTCGCCAATTTTTTTGGTTTCGATGTAACCAACACTTCCTTTTGAAGACGTGATTCTAAAATCAGGCACACCTGATTTGCCGATTCTTTTGCCTTCTTGCAAAATGTTTACTTCTTTCAAAAATTCGGCTTCGGCTTTGATTTGGTTCAACAAGTTTTCGAGTGCCGTTCTTAAAGAATGTTCGCTAAGTTCTTGATTGTCAATTTTTTGTAAATCTTGGAAATAGTTTTGGGCGTTTTGCATGAGTTTTTGCTTGTTGTTAATCCCCCTGCCCCCCCCTTTGAAAAGGGGGGCAGGGGGGATTTGGATTGAAATTATAATTTTTTTTAAACCTCCAACAACAATCTGGTAGGGTCTTCGAGTAATTGTTTGACTCTTACCAAAAATCCTACGGATTCTCTGCCGTCAATAATTCGGTGGTCATAAGAAAGTGCCACATACATCATCGGTCTGATCACAACTTGGTTGTTGATCGCCATCGGTCTTTGAACAATGTTGTGCATACCCAAAATCGCCACTTGCGGGGCATTAATGATAGGTGTGGACATCAAAGAACCAAAAACTCCTCCGTTGGTGATCGTGAAAGTTCCGCCTGTCATTTCTGGAATACTCAATTTGTTATCTCTGGCTTTAATGGCTAACTGCGAAATTTCTTTTTCGATGCCCGCCAAATTCAAACTTTCCGCATTTCTGACCACAGGCACAACGAGTCCTTTTGGGGCAGAAACGGCAATGGAAATGTCGCAAAAATCGTGAAAAACAATTTCTTCACCATTAATTTGTGCATTTACCGAAGGAAATTCTTTGAGAGCCGTACAACAAGCCTTCACAAAAAACGACATAAAACCCAAACCGATCTGATGTTTTTCTTTGAAAATATCTTTGTATTTTGTTCTCAAATCCATGATCGCTTGCATATCTACCTCGTTGAAAGTAGTGAGCATGGCGGTTTCGTTTTTTACGGCAACTAGGCGTTTTGCAACGGTTTTTCGCAAAGCAGACATTTTTTCTTTGCGAGTGTTTCTTCCGTTTGAAAGACTTGCTACTACGGTTTGTGGCTTGCTTTCCGTTGCAGGAGCAGTTTTTTGTTCTGGTTTTGCGTTGATGGCATCTTCTTTGGTAATTCTTCCACCAACTCCTGAACCTTCTACGCTTTCGCTAGAAATTCCTTTTTCGGACAAAATTTTGGAAGCCGCAGGCGACGCATGACCTGAAGCATAAGTAGGATTATTTGTAACGACTTCTGTTTTAACTATTTTTTCTTCTTTGGCAGGTGCAGAAACCGCAGGAGTTGCCGAAGCCTCTCCTACTTCTATTTTGCAAAACAATGCGCCGATGGCAAGCACATCGCCCTCGTTTGCAACGGTACGCAAAACGCCTGTGGCGGTGGCTGTAATTTCAAAAGTGGCTTTGTCCGATTCCAATTCGCCAATAATTTGGTCTAATTTGACAAAATCGCCATCTTTTTTGCTCCATTTTGCCAAAGTTACTTCGGCGATAGACTCCCCGACAGCAGGGATTTTCATATCGATCACTTGTCCAGTGTTGTTCATATTTTGTGTTTTTATTTTGTAAAACGATTTTTTTAGAATCGTTGGCAGTTCAATTTTCAGTTCAAAGATATTAAGAATTATTAAAAAAGTAAAATTAATAATTTTTAGTGCTTTATATTTCTGAAAATATTAATTGGCTTCCACTACAATATTTTACATTTTTTTTTTTATTCCAAAATATTTATTCATATTTGCGTTTATAAAAAATATATAGTCTATTATAACTATATACTAAAAAGATTTATATTTTATAATCGACCACAAAAATCATAGCGTTATGTCGGCATATTCCTTAGATTATCTTGATCAATTAGAAGCCGAGTCTATCCATATCATGCGAGAAGTGGCAGGGCAATTCGAAAAACCTGCATTGCTTTTTTCAGGAGGAAAAGACTCGATTACTTTGGTTCATTTGGCTTTAAAAGCGTTTCGCCCCGCCAAATTTCCTTTTCCATTGGTACACATTGACACAGGACATAATTTTGTTGAAACCATCGAGTTTAGAGATCAACTGATCCAAAAAACAGGCGAAAAATTGATTGTTGGATACGTTCAAGACTCAATAAATGAAGGTAGAGTAACAGAGCAAAAAGGCAAAAATGCCAGCAGAAATGCCCTACAAAGCGTTACTTTGCTCGACACCATCGAACAATATCAATTTGATGCTTGCATTGGCGGAGCTAGAAGAGACGAAGAAAAAGCACGTGCAAAAGAACGAATCTTTTCGATCAGGAATGAGTTTGGAGAATGGGAGCCTAAAAATCAACGCCCTGAACTTTGGAATATTTACAACGGCAAAATTAACAAAGGCGGTAATGTGCGCGTATTTCCGATCAGTAATTGGACTGAATTAGACGTTTGGAATTACATTCGCAGAGAGAAAATTGATCTGCCTAGCATCTATTTTTCTCATGAGCGCGATTGTGTATTGCGTCAAGGACAATGGTTGGCTTTTTCAGATTTTATGGGAATTGATCACGAAGATACTGTTGCTCGCCGTACTGTTCGTTTTAGAACCATCGGAGATATGACTTGTACGGCAAGTGTTGATTCTGATGCTAAAAATCTGGACGAAGTAATTGATGAAATTACAGCATCAAGAAGTTCGGAACGCGGCGCAAGAGTTGATGACAAAGTGTCTGAATCGGCTATGGAAGACCGCAAAAAAAATGGATATTTCTAAAATGTAGCGTTGTTTTTTTGTGCATACATTCACAAAAATTACAAACTAAAGTTTGTGTTACATCAAATCATTCATAAAATCGCAGACTAAACTCTGTGTTACAAAAGTTTTTCAAAAGAAATTTAAAGACATTATCGTGGATATATTACGTTTTATAACTGCTGGTAGCGTAGATGATGGCAAAAGTACGCTAATCGGCAGACTGTTGTACGACAGCAAGTCTATTTTGATTGATCAATTAGAAGCCATTGAAAAAGCAAGTGAAAAAAAAGGAAGCCAAACACCTGATTTGTCATTGCTTACAGACGGACTCCGCGCCGAAAGAGAGCAAGGAATTACGATTGATGTGGCTTATAAGTATTTTCATACTCCCAAACGCAAATTTATCATTGCAGACTGTCCTGGACACGTTCAATATACGCGAAATATGGTTACAGGAGCTTCAAACTCCGATCTAGCCATCATTTTGATCGACGCAAGGCACGGCGTAGTCGAACAAACTAGCAGACATATTTACATTGCTTCTTTGCTTGGCATTAGGCATTTGGCGGTTTGTGTAAATAAAATGGACTTAATGAGTTATTCGCAAGAAGTTTATGACAAAATTGTAGCCGATTGCACGCAATTTATCAGCAATTTGCGCATTCCTGACGTGGTTTATATTCCTATTTCGGCTTTGTTTGGTGATAATATTGTAGATAAATCCGAGTCAATGGATTGGTACAAAGGCGGTTCTTTGTTAGAGCATTTAGAAAGTGTGGAACTACATTCCGATTTCAATGCAAACCAAACTTTTTTCCCTGTGCAGTATGTGATCAGACCGCAGACCACCGAATTACACGATTATAGAGGTTATGCAGGCAGAATTAGTAGTGGTTTGTATAAAAAAGGTGACTCTGTAACCGTTCTTCCATCTGGTTTTGAGAGTACGATCAAAGCTATTGAGATCAACGGTAAAGAAATTGAACAGGCTTTTGCTCCAATGTCCGTTATTTTGCATTTGGAAGACGACATAGACATTAGTAGAGGCGACGTGATTGTAAAAAGTGAGTATCAACCACAAGTTTCTAGAGAAATTGAAGTAGATTTGTGCTGGCTTGACACCAAAATGATGAATCCTCGCGAAAAATATTTGTTGCTTAAAAACGGAGCATTCATTCGTTGCATTGTCAAAGAGATCGCTTACAAAGTCAATGTCAATACCACCGAAAAAATATACGAAGACAAACAACGTTTGCAACTCAACGACATGGCGAGAGTAACGTTTCACACTGCAACTTCTATCGTTTTTGAGGATTATCAAAAAAATCGAGCAGGCGGTAGTTGCGTATTGGTTGATCCAAATTCTAATTTGACTGTGGCGGCTTGTATGATTGTAAAAAAGAGTTACGAACCTGAATTTGGCGCAGACATTAGAGAAACTTATAGTTTTTAATTAGACTACAAATTTCGCTTATTATAAAATATAATTAAAAGAAATAATCCAAATACTTGCTTTATAAGTATTTGGATTATTTTTTACATCAATTCTGTCCTAATAATATGTTTTAATGCTTTTAGCATCTTAAAAATATTAAAAAGCTCTTCATTATCTGATTTATAATCTTTGCTAACACAATATTCATTTGCATTTAAGACTATAAAGTTCCAAGTTAAACCTACAATATATAACCCGTAAATTGGTTTATTATTATTATTAAGCTCTCTAACAACCAACATAGCAGCCAATGCTTGTGCATCAGGATTTCCATGATTATCTACACTACGTTTATATTCGTGCATACAAAAAAATGGTACATCAGGATCACGAAAACCTGTAGCAATCATTCCATCAACAATTCCAGAAAGCTCATAGTTTTTTACAACGGCTTTTAAAGGTCGTTCTAAAAAATAACCAACAATTCGATCATCAATTTTAGCCAACATGATTACAGGACTAATAAATTTGTTTTCAAGTTCTGTTTCATTCCATGCTTTTCCACCCCATTGTAATGGTTCTTGCAGATTAAGCAAATTTTGACTTTCAAAATCAGATACTTCAAAAGTAGCAGCTAACTTTTGCCAATCTTGTAATATTTGACATTTATAATCTAAAATTTGACATAAATCAAAAGTTTTATCTAATGTTGTTAAAGTCCAATCTTTAAAATTTGAAGTTTTCATATTTATTACTTTAATTTTTATAGTTAATTTTCAATAAATACATCTAGGAACATATAAAAAGTATAATCGTTTATATAAAATATATTTTTTAACAGTAAAATTTACTCACTTAACACTAAATTATACTCGTTTATTAATAAAATTTACTCGCTTAATAATAAAAACTACTCGTTTATTAATAAAATTTATTGCTTAAAGAGTAAAATTTATTAATCAAAGACAACTTTTTATTTTTAGATACGTAAATATTACTAATTGGTTATATAAATTTGTTCTTTTATTATATAAATTTGTTTATCGTGGCGTATCAAAACATTTCTGCTAGTATTTCTGATACAGATTTACAAGCAATTAAAGATGCAATTCAATTAATAGGCAACAAAATGCCTTTTTTGATTGCATTAAGCGTAGATGAAAAGCGTAATTTGTTCAAATTAGGCTCAAAAAGTACAGACTTTGTAAATAACTGTAATCAAGTTGCAGAAAACTATCCTAATATTTTACCTGCTAATTTTGACAAAGTAGAGTTAGCCAAAGATAGCAAACTATTTACACAATTATCTGAACTACAATTATTATTAAATACATTAAACGAAAAGTTAAATGATACTTCCATTGTTATAGGCAACGAAGCAATGAAAGCATCTTTGACCGTGTATGATTATGTAAAAACCGCTGCGAAGTCTGAAGCAGGAATGAAAACAGTTGCTGAACAACTTCAACAACGTTTTAAAGGGCAAACTAAGCAACGAATAAAGCCAAATACAGAAAAATAAATATTAAGTTATACTTTAAAATTTAAGTTAAACTTAGTTTATTTTATTAATAGGACTTACGCAAAAAAGAATAAGTAATCGATAACAATTATCGGATACCTTTAAGATATCCGATAGTCGTGATTATCAAACATTTACAATAAAAAATAATCCAACTTAATTTTGCAGGATTACTTATTTGTTGTAATGTTTGCTATTTTTACGTAAGTTCTAATTAAGTAAAAAAAATTTAATGTGTTTTTCTTTTTACTTTTTGCAGGTTAAACTTAATCTAAATTAGTAAATAGTTTATAAACCACGTCCTCCTGTCAAAATTCCATAAATAAAGGGTGAAATTTTGCGTAATAAAAAAGCAATAAAGATTGAGGAAAAAATAATGAGCAAAGGCATACATAAATAAGTAAAAAGTCTGTGATACTGCCAATCTATAAAGTATTGATCACTTGCGTAAACCACAAAATAAAGCGTAGGTACATGAAGTACATAAATCATAAAAGTAAAAGGGGAACAGATTTGAAACCATTTTTTTTCCCAAATCCAACGCACCAAACTATCTGCACCATACCAGATGCTAATTAATCCGCTGAACTCTGTAATTTTATGCAAAAAATTAAGTAAAATGCGTGTTACATTACCTAAATACAAAAAAGCTTCAAACGCAAGATAAGTTTTGAGCAAAGCCGAAAAAATAAATATAAAGCCCCATATTTTAGGATTTAAGTATTTTTTTGGAATTTCTATATCGAAGTTTCTTTTTTGTATGATTACTCCCAAACTAAAAAACAACAAACTTTCACTTTGAAAAAAAGGGAGTTGAATAGATAAAAGCCACAACAAAGCAATAATTACAAACCAAATCATTGGATATTTTTGAACACACCATTTAATTGGCGGATAGGCAATATTGCAAAGCAATAAAGTAAGAATAAACCATAATTGAAAAGCAATAGGCATGGATAAAATTCTGAACAAATAATCGTCCCAAGCATATTGGCTTACAAAAATAATATTCGGTTGGCTAATTCCCCAAGCCAAATTGGTAGCAGCAAGTGCGGTTTTGGCGGGTGTAAATTCCAATAAAAAAACAAATAAAAGCGACAAGACACTCCACAAAATATAAGGTAAACCTAAAGTTTTGAGACGTTTTAAGGTTCGTTCTTTGTACGTTTTTTGGTCATGAAGGGCAAATAAATAACCAGAAATGATAAAAAGCATTGGAATTCTGAAACGAAGTAAACCGTTGGAAAACAAGTATTCGGTAAAAGTAGTAAAAGTCATCTGTTCATTAACCATACTAAAAGGCTCTAAATAGGTATTATTCAGATTATAGCCGTGAACAAAAACTAAAAATATCATGGATAAAAAACTATATACTTTGAATTTTTGGCTTAAAAAAACATTCATATTTTATAAGTTTGTTTGTGACGAGTTTGTATGCACCAACATAGTACCAATTTTTAAAATATTGATTTTCAACAACTTATATTTTATTTTTTTAGTTCTTGTTCGAACATGAACAATAAATGTGTTCATGTTTGGATATCAATAATTTTTTTTGTTTTTCTCAAAACTAAACTGCAACCCAATACCAACCGCATACATTCCTGCTGTGTTTGCCATCGGTGCAAAACTAGGTTTTATTCGGAAAGAAAGATCGTTAGAAACATCAAATTTTTTCAAATGTGCTGTTGCAGCTGCTTCCAAAATGGTCAAAGCATAAAAACCTGCCATCAAAATTGCGTTATAATCTCGATCTCTTTCAAAACGATCTCGTTGGTTAAGTAAGCCATCATTGTCGTAACGACTATATTTAGGGTCTGGAACGGTTAGCGGGTTGGGGTCTAAACGGTATAACAATTCATTTCTAGCTCCTACAAATTCGTTGTTATTTGCTTGAACTGTATAAGCAAAATAAGCAAAACCAGCCCAAATTACTGGAACTTTGACATACCAAAGCGAACCTTTGTTGTACATTTGTCCTCCCGCAGGGAAAATACCAGAAAGCAAGGCGGCACGCATGGGTTTGTCCCTTTCTTGTTGCCCAAGCGTGTCTAATTTGGAATTTCTAACGGCTTTTCGCAAACTGTCTAAGGGTGGTTTATTGCTTTGACAAACCGCATTTTTAGAAAATAAAAACAGCGTTAATAACAAAAAAAATAAAGTTTTCATACACATTTTTATTCTTTGACTGCAAAAATTCCTGTTGGTTTTTTGATGGTATAATTGCTAAAATCCTCATTCGATTTTAAGCCAATTCCATATAAAATCTCCTGAACAGTAACTATTTTAATATTTTTTTCGGTAAAAATGACGTGTTGATTCTGATCCCAATTCAATTCTTCTGTATAAAGGGTTTGTTTTTGTTGTAAATTCACTACCACCACCTGCCCAACGGCTCTGTATGTACTTGTCGCTTTCAAATAATAGGCTGAATCGGCTCGGAGAGTAGTTGTTTTGACTCCCAAATCGTTATAAACACCAATGTCTACACCTTTTGGGTATTGCACGTCTCCGTTTTGTTGAACCAACTGCTCAGCACTTTTGAGTTTAATTTTGAGTTTGGCATCTTCACTATACAAAGTTTGCACGTTCCAAAACATTACGTTGGGCCCCTTATAAATCAGTGTGCTGTCGTTTTTAGGCTTATTTTCTTGTTTTTTTGTAATTTGTTCTTCTTCACAAGAACTAAAAAACAACAGAATAAAAGCAAATATAAACCAATACATTTTTTGAGAAATTAATTTTTGCGCAAAACTAATATTAAACTTCATTAATCGTGATTTTTTGTTGTTATTTTTTGTGAAAAATAAAAAAAGGAAGGAAAATATTTTATTTTTGTGGTTTACAAAAAAATAATTACAAAAACAATTTCTTTTATAAAAAAATTACAATAACTTTGCAAGTTCAATACAAGTTCAAATATTAACGGCAATCTAAGGTAATGACATTCAAGAAGAACAAAAAAGTTAGTAGTGACTTTTCGAAAATTACGATCAGTCTTGCCTCGCCAGAGTCGATACTCAGTAGTTCACATGGCGAAGTTACCCAACCAGAAACCATCAATTATCGTACTTACAAACCAGAAATGGGGGGTTTGTTTTGCGAAAGAATATTTGGTCCAGTCAAGGATTGGGAATGTCATTGTGGCAAATACAAACGAATCCGATACAAGGATATCATCTGTGATCGTTGTGGCGTAGAAGTTACCGAAAAAAAGGTTCGCAGAGAACGCATGGGACACATTCAGTTGGTGATTCCTGTGGCTCATATTTGGTATTTCCGTTCTTTGCCCAACAAAATTGGCTATTTGTTAGGACTTCCTACCAAAAAACTTGATCAAATCATTTACTATGAGCGCTATGTGGTGGTTCAGCCTGGTGTAAAAGAAGACGATGGCGTACAACAACTCGATTTTTTAACCGAAGACGAGTATTTGGACATCATGGACAAATTGCCACGCGAAAACCAGTTGTTGGAAGACTCCGATCCCAAAAAATTTATTGCAAAAATGGGAGCAGAAGCAATGGAAATGTTGCTTTGTCGGGTTAATTTAGACGAATTGTCTTATAAACTTCGCCACTCGGCAGCCAACGATACTTCTCAACAAAGAAAAGCAGAAGCTTTGAAACGTTTGAAAGTAATTGAGGCTTTTAGAGAAGCAAATACTAGGGTTGAAAACAAACCAGAATGGATGATTATCAAAATGGTGCCTGTCATTCCGCCAGAGTTAAGACCGCTTGTGCCATTAGATGGAGGGCGTTTTGCAACTTCGGATTTGAACGATTTGTATCGCAGAGTAATCATTAGAAACAACCGTTTGAAACGTTTGATCGACATCAAAGCTCCTGAAGTAATTTTGCGTAACGAAAAACGTATGTTGCAAGAAGCCGTTGATTCCTTATTTGACAACTCTCGCAAAGTAAATGCGGTTCGCGCAGACGGAAATCGTGCTTTGAAGTCTTTGAGTGATATGCTCAAAGGAAAACAAGGTCGTTTTAGACAAAACTTATTAGGAAAACGTGTGGATTATTCTGGTCGTTCTGTAATTGTGGTAGGACCTGAATTGAAATTGCACGAATGCGGTTTGCCAAAAGATATGGCAGCAGAATTGTTTAAACCGTTTATTATCCGTAAGTTAATTGAAAGGGGAATTGTTAAAACGGTTAAATCGGCTAAAAAAATTGTAGATAGAAAATCGCCTGTGGTTTGGGATATTTTGGAAAATGTGTTGAAAGGACACCCAATTATGCTCAACCGCGCTCCAACTTTGCACCGTTTGGGTATTCAAGCGTTTCAGCCAAAATTGATCGAAGGAAAAGCGATCCAGTTGCACCCTTTGGTTTGTACGGCTTTCAATGCCGATTTTGACGGTGATCAGATGGCGGTTCACGTTCCACTTGGACAAGAAGCTGTTTTAGAGGCTTCTATGTTAATGTTGGCTTCGCATAATATTCTGAATCCTGCAAATGGTTCACCTGTAACTGTACCTTCACAGGACATGGTTTTAGGGCTTTATTATTTGTCAAAAGGCAGAAAATCAACTCCTGATCATATTGTGGCAGGGGAAGGAATGCGTTTTTATTCCGCAGAAGAAGTAATTATTGCGATGAATGAAGGCAAACTCTCTAAACACGCACATATCAAAGTCAGAGCAGAAGTAAGAAATGATTTGACAGGAGAATTGACTACACAACTTGTAGATACAGTGGCAGGTCGTGTGTTGATCAATCAATTTGTTCCAAGAGAAGTTGGTTATGTGGACAAAGAATTGACCAAAAAAGAATTGCAAAAAATCATTGCTCGCGTATTGAGTATTTCTGGAATGGCTAGAACAGCTCATTTCCTTGATGATATTAAAACGCTTGGTTTCCAATCGGCTTTCCGAGGAGGTTTGTCTATTGGTTTATCTGACGTGCAAGTGCCTGATATTAAAATGCACTTAATTTCGGAAGCCAAAAAAGAAGTGGATAACGTTTGGAGTAACTATTACATGGGTCTAATTACGGACAATGAACGTTATAACCAAGTAATTGACGTTTGGACAAGGGTAAACAACAACATTACCAATACTTTGCTCAAACAATTAGAAGAAGACAATCAAGGGTTTAACTCTATTTATATGATGATGCACTCTGGAGCTAG
>RDXG01000030.1 GCA_004292785.1 Bacteroidota bacterium | reverse complement strand
AAAAGTCCTGATGTGATGTTTATTCGCCATGAAATTCTGAATCAATTAGAAGATATTGGAGAAAAAATTGTCATTGTTTCTCCTGATATGGCTTTGGAATTGATGTCAAAAACTGATTCTTTGAGTACAGCACAAGAAAAAATGATCCAATATCTGAAAAATGGAGTGCGTTTGGGCTGGCTACTTTACCCTAAAAAAAGAGTTTATTTTACCTACAAACAAAACTGCGAAATGAAAGAAAATAGTTTTGATGTTCCCCTAGAAGATCAAGAAATTTTGCCTAATTTCAAACTCGATTTAAGAGAAATTTTTAATTAGGTCAAAATTTCCTTTGATCTAAAACTCTATTTTCTTTTTCCAAAGTGTTTTTTTGCGTTCCATGTCTTGCTGTCCTACAATGATTTTCGCAATTTTAAATTTGGGCAAAACCAATTCGTAGAGGGCATTTCTGCCAAACAAAGCCTGTTCAGGAATTTCAAAACCCAAATTTACATAACCTTTTTGTCTGTTTTCGATGGAAATATCTTTTTTGTTTTCAGGGAAAATATGCAACAAAAACGGCAATTTAATATCCGCCACATGACAATCGGCTCGATAAAAAACCAAACTCGAATCGCCTAAAAAAACTTGGAACAATTCATCGGCAATAAGTTTGCTTTTTTTGTGTTTTTCGCCCAAAGCTGTCAAATTGTGATAAGTACCTTTGACCGTGTTTTTGTTCGGTTTTTCGTCTAAACGCCAAGTAAAATTTTCTAAAAAACGATCTACTTCTTTGAGTTTTCGGGGAGGAATATAGCGAGCTTCGGGCTGATTTACAAAAAGAATTTCTGTTAATTTATTGGCAGTTGAGAAAATAATTTTCATATCTCCGCATTGCATTCGGTTCAAACCTGTAAAAAGCGTGTCGTTTTGCAAGACGTGAAACACACTTTCAGCGTTTCCGTTCACCAAAATATTCGAAATTTTGTTTTTTTTGAAAGCTGCCGTAATTTGCCGACCTTTAATTTGGTTGTAATTCAGCAAAGTATCCAAAGAAATAACAAAGGCTTTTGCGTACAAATTCATGGTATCGATCACGTTGTTTTTCATTTTTATGGCAATAGAATCGGCTGTTAATTGGTTTTTTCCTGCCCAAAGCAAAGGATCGTCATAAAATTTGATGATCGAATCGGTAAATAAATATGCCAAAGAATCGCATTTTCCCTGAAAATCTTGCCTATAAATTTTGACTTTTGGAAAAGCTAATAAACGTTTTCCAACCACAGTATCGGAAATGGAAATGAGGGTGTCCGCCGCCAAAAACAAGGTATCTTTGCCCGAATCGTCTGGTTTTATCATCAAAGCGTCGCCAAAAACTTCCGAAACTCCTTTCAAACCGTCATGTTTTCCAATGTTTCCATAAATGGTAATTTTGTCTTTTTTGAGGTAAAAAGAAACATTTTTTTGTGCAATTCCTTTTTCTAATAATTTGTCATAATCCAAAATATCGGCACTAATCAAATATTCAGAAGTTTCAATATTCGATCTTCCCTGAAAAATAGAAGTTCCCAATTCGGTATTGTATTCGCCGCCTTGCGTAACCAAAAATCCATCTCTGGTCTTAATTTTGGTTTCTGCATTAAAAAAAACAATTTTGGAAAGCGTATTATAGGTCAGCGTATCCGATTCCAAATGCGTATCAGGGCTGTTATAAGCTACATTTCCTTTGAAATGCACTTGTTTGGTGTCGGTGTGATAGTAGCCTTTTTCGCTAGTCAAAACTGTTCCAGAAGTATCTGTAACCGTTCCTCCGTTGAAATAATAGCCTGTTTTGGTGTTCAGATCGTAGTTCAAATGTTGGGTTGTTACAATCATTTCTTTGTCAAACATTCGGACATTTCCACGCAAGCGAGCAAGGCGTGTGTTACCGTCATAATACAAAGTATCGCCCACCAATTTGGTGCTGTCGGCATCGTACATCACAATATTTCCAAAGGCTTCGATATGATTTCTTTGCAAAAATTGGTTTGCACTGTCGCAATACATCGAGGTCAAATCTTGAATAAAAAGTAATTGTTGCTCGTCTTTGATGACCGTTCTCACGTCTTCTCCGTTGATTCTACTACCGATCAATAATTTTGCGCCGCTTTTGAGTTCTATTCGCGAGTTTTTTGTTGGATTTTCTGTTTGCGCCCATATTTTGCTTATTGAAAAAA
>RDXG01000303.1 GCA_004292785.1 Bacteroidota bacterium | reverse complement strand
ATCTGTAATGTTAATGATATTTTTTCATTTTTTCAAATGTTTTGCCTTATTTTTTTAAATATTTTGATCTCCAATAAATGCGGATTTTATTTATTTTTTTCAGTGAAAAATCCGTTTGATCAGCGTTATCAGCGTGCTAAAAAACACAAAAAAATCAACTAAAAGAGTTATGCTTTTGCAGTTTCCTCTTTTTTAGGAGCTTGCATCACTTTGAGTTGTGCTTTCAAAGAATCAATTTGTTTGCTTGCATCAGAAATTTTCTTTCCAAATTCATCTCTCAAACGATCCGCAGTTTTAGAATTTGCAAAAAACTCTAAATTGTTTTTCCAAAGTGCAATGTCGTTTTCCAAATTGGTCAATTTTTTACGCAAATTTTGCTCTTTTTGAACCAAACGTTTTGGAGAACCGCCGCCGTTATTCAACATTTTCACTTGCAAATTCACAGAAACTTCTTCTTGTTTGTCTTTGCTTAAAGATGTTTTGGCAAGCAATTTTTCAACCGCATCAATAAGTTGATCTTGTGCTTCGTTCATATTGTTGCGTGGCACAAAACCAATTTTTTGCCAAGCCTCAATTTGTGTGTTCAAATCGTCTAAAATTGTGCTTTGCGTAGTATCTAAAGCCAAAATTTGTTCTACAACTGCATTTTTCTTTTCCAAATTCAAGGCAAATTCTTTGTCTTGTTCAGAACGGCGATTGCGTTTGCGGTTAAAGAAAAAGTCGCAAGCAGCTTTAAAACGCTGATAAATAGGTTCGCGATCCACTTCTGGCACAGCACCTACTTTTTTCCAAGCCTCTTGATATTCTTTCAACAAATCCGTAGATGCATCCCAATCAAAACTATCTTTGAGGGCTTCTGCTTTTTGGCAAAGTTCCTCTTTAAGTTTCAAATTGTCTTTGCGAGAGGCTTCTAATAGTTCAAAAAACTTCGCTTTGTTGTTAAAAAACGTTTTGAAATTACCCCAAAACTGTTTGTTAATAATTTTAGCAACTTCTCTTGGCACAGCACCAATTTTGTCCCATTCGGTTTGCAAAGCCAAAATTTCTTTGGTTTTGATGTTCCACTCGGTAATTCTGTCGGAAGTAAATTCGGGATAAACCTCAATAGAAAGGCATAATTGTTGTTTTGCCTTCATATTTTCAGAGAGTTTTTTCTTTAATTCCTCTACATATTTTCGCTTACGGTCATACAATTTGTCCGAAGCAGTTTTGAAACGTTGCCAAATTTGTTCTTGTTCATCTCTAGGAACTGCACCGATAGTTTTGTATTCGTCGTGCAATTTGTTGAGCTGCTCAACGGCAACATTGATGTTGTCTTCTTCCAACAATTTTTCGGCTTTATCGCAAATTTTGCTTTTTGCCTCTACATTTTTCTTTCTATCCAAACGCACCAATTCCTGCTCCATTTTCTTTTTATCATAGAAACGGTCTAGCAAAGCTTTGTAAGTTTGATACAAATTATCTGCGTCTTGCGTAGGAACTTGCCCAATTTCTTTCCATTTTTTCTGCAAATTTTTGAGTTGATCAACGCTTGCTTTGTTAATGCTTTCTCCGTCAATCAATACTTTAATTTGTTCTAAAATGGCATTTTTGTCGGTCAAATTTTTAGATTTTTTACCTTCTAAATCTGCAAAATGCTTGTTTTTTCGGTCTTTCAAAGCCTTATACTGATCGTAAAATTTGTCAGTAATTGGGTCTTGTTTGAACTCAAAAGAATCAGGGTCTCCACCTTGTTCTACAAATGCTTTTCGGGCTAACTCTTTTTCGTCTTTGTTTAATTGATCAATGACAGTTTTGAGTTTTCGAAGTTTGGCATCCGTTTTTTGGAAGCTTTTTTCGTCAAGCAAGGTTTTGATTTCCTCTAATAATTGTTCCTTCGAAAAAACAGAATAATCCGTTTTATCTTCTTCTTCTTCCGCTTCTTCTGTTTTTTCAGAGGCAGCGCGTTGTTGATCCACGTCTTCGATTTGAGCGATCAAATCTTCGGTTTCTTCAACTACTTTGGCAGTCAAATCTTCGGTAATTGGATTAACTACCTCTACGATTTCTTCTGCAATGCCTTGAGATTCTTTGGCAATGATGTCTGCTTCTCCCATTTTCTCGAAACGTTCCTCGGAGGAAACATTGTCATTTGCGTTCTCGACCACTTTGTTATCGTTGTCCATGATGCGTTTTGTCTTGATATTAAGATCAAATAAACGCAAAAGTAATACTTTTTATAAAATAAAAATAATAAAAACTCTTTTTTATTTTCGAATAAAAAAGAGAGAAAAAATTGATGTATATTTGATCAAATATACTTTATGAGATTTGGAGTGAGGGCAGAATTTTTTTATAAAAAGCAACTAAAAATTTTCTTTATAAACTCCAATAAACAAACAAATCCAGCCAATAATCATAGCCAAACCACCCAAAGGCGTAATTGCACCAAGCCATTTTAGATTAGTCAAACAAAGGATATACAAAGAAACAGAAAAAATAATCATGCCCACAAGCAAGCCATAACCTGCGTAATTGAACCAAATACTAGGTTTTTGGTTGATCAAAATGCCAATTAAAAGCAAACCCAAAGCATGATAAAAATGATATTTAACAGCGGTTTCGAAGGTTTCCAAACGGTTGTTTGAAGTCAAAAAGTCTTTGAGTGCGTGCGCACCAAAAGCTCCGATCATGACCGCCAAAGCTGCTGCCAAAGCTCCCGACATTAAAAATATTTTTTGCATAAAATTAGTTTTAAATCATTTCTTCTACTTTCATCTTAATTGCTTTTGACATTTGCAAAGACAAATCTAAAAACAAAATTCGCGGGCTTGCATTGCGTTCCAAATGATGAAAAGCATCATTTAACAAATTGGTCATGATTTCTAGATTTTTTTCGTTTATTACTTTCGAAAAACCTTTGATAAAATCAGCTCCTTCCGTTTTTGCGTGAATATGCTTTCCAAATTTAGAGCCGAAAGCAGTCCTAAATACATTTAAACCATATTGAAACAGACTTTTTTGCGATTCTTTGCCTAATTCTACAAACTTTTCAGTTTCTTTAACCAAATTTGTATAATCAGATTTATAACACAAAGCCATCCATGTCCTAAAATATTCTAAATTGTCTTGTTTGGCTTCTTTACTCAAACGGATTGCCTCGTTCACATTTCCTTCGCAAAGCGTGGCAATTTGTGAAGCCCGATCAGCTTCAACAGCTTGATAATGAACAAGATAGTTCGTAATTTCTTCTTCTGAAAAAGTCCTAATTACTACTAATTGTGTTCTGGACAGAATGGTTGCAAGCATTTTATCCAAACTATTTGACACCAAAACAAAAATGGTTTGTTCAGGTGGTTCTTCCAAAATTTTGAGGATTGCATTTGCAGCACTGATGTTCATTAGTTCGGGCAACCAAATGATCATGGCTTTATAATTTGCCTCAAAAGCCTTTAAAGCCAAACTTTTGATAATATTTCTGCCTTCTTGTACAGGAATCATACATTGTTTGTTTTCAGTTTCCAAAGTTGCAGACCATTCGGGCAAAGTAGGATAGGCATTATTGATCAAAAAAGATCGCCATTCTTTCAAAAAAGAAGAACTTACTGCGTCCTCTCTTTTTGTAATCGATTTTGTGGTTGCGGTCGGAAAGACAAAATGTAAATCGGGATGAATGAGTTTTGCAATTTTTTTACAAGAGCCACATTTGCCGCAGGAATCCTGTTCTTGGGGGTTCATACAGTTCAAATAAGTAACGTATGCCAACGCCAAACTCAAATTTGCGCCGCCCTCACCGCCCAAAAAAAGCTGTGCATGGGCAACATGATTATTTTTGACAGCACTGATGAGTTTTTGCTTTACGTCTTCTAAACCTATAATTTGCGAAAATTGCATAAATACATTCTACGATTAATTTTAGGGCAAATGTAAGGAAAAAATTGTAAATAAAAATCTAAGTTTTTGTTTAGTCTTCTTGTGCGGGCAACAAAATTCCAAAAGTTGCGCCTTTGCCAAATTCGCTTTCTACCCAAATTTTTCCTCCGTTGTCTTCAACAAAGTTTTTGCACAAAACCAGCCCCAAGCCTGTTCCTTTTTCAGAAGCTGTGCCTAAAGTGGTATATTGGGTCTCCAAACGAAAAAGTTTGTTTTTGTCTTCTTCACTGATTCCCACGCCTGTGTCTGTAACAGACATTAAGATAAATTGATCGCTTCTTCTGCCGTCTATTTGTACTTTTCCGCCATTTTTTGTAAATTTGATGGCATTTGAAATCAAATTTCTGACTACTAAACTAATCATATCGGGATCGACAAAAATGAATAAACTTTGGCGAATATTGGTTTTGAGAGAAATTTGTTTTTTGTCGGCAGATGCTTTGAGTAATTGGAAGTTTTCGTGAACAATTTTTTGCAAATCAACAATAGTTGGTCGTGCTTCGATGCCATGCATCTGACCTTTTGACCAATTCAATAAATTTTCGACCAGATTTTCGGTATCTTCCAACTTTTCTCCAATCATTACCGACCAATCTTTGAGTTCGTCTTCTGTCAAACCGCCCATTTTAACCAAACTCAAATAGCCTTTTAAGGTATTCAAAGGGCTTTTGATGTCATGAGAAATGATTGAAAATAATTGATCTTTGACACTATTTATTTTAACTAATTTCTCTTTTTGTAACCTAATTTCTTCACTTTGCCCATGCAATTTATCATAAGCCTCCTTAATTTGTTGATTGTTTAAAGAAATTTCATCACTTTTGAGTTGCAAATCCAAATTTTTCTCAGTAAGTTTTTTGAATGATTTTACTTTAATTTGATAAGCGTTAAATAAAACCATACTCAAAATAATAATTAAAATTACTACTGTAAGCAGCGCATTCATTTCAAATCCTTTTTGAGAATCACGTAAATTATTGATCTCATTTTCTTTGGTTAAAATTACATCATCATTATGAATAGTAGAAATTATTGTTTGATTGATGGAGTCTCTTTTATGATGATAAATTCCGTCTAGTAAATCTTTATCATCAAAACGAATATACTTAAAAATGAGCAATTTTACCTTTTCTAAAAAAGAAGGATCACTAAAAAAATCATTTAGTGGCTCGTCCCAATCCGTGTTTAAAGGCATCACAAAGCCATAACCCAAATTGATAGATTTAAACATGGCTTGTTTTCTTATTTTTTTGCCTTCTCCCAAAGCCAACAAATAAACAGGCAAAGATACATAACCAAAAGTGTTTTTTCGAAGCTCAATTTGATCTATAATAGCATTTGTATGGTCATGATATTCAAAAAGAAGTCGAGTAATTAGATTTTTTTTTATTTTCTGAAGGTTATTTTCTAAAGTAGAAATAGGAATGGTTAATGCTTTATAAGATTCGAAGATTGCTTTAAATTCAGCAGAATCTTTAGCAATTGGAGTTTCTAAACCAGTAACCAAAATAGAAATATCTTCAAGATAAGGAGGCGAAAATTTTACATCTTTTTTTCGTTCATCAGTGATTGTAATTGCCCCAGTAGCAATTACGCCAGAATCAGCATTTTTTACTGACTCAAGAAAATTCTCGAATTTTTTTATTTCTACCCATTCAGTATGAATTTTGACTCCATATTTTTTCTGAATAAAATCCAAGAAATTATTGGTCAATTCATATTCTAATCCCTCTATTTTTCCATCAGCTTGCGTGTAGATAAATGGTCTTTCGGGCGTAAATAATACCACCAATTTCCCTTCTTTTTTTGCAAGAATATCATGCCAACTATTTCCTATTGGAATTTTTATATTTTCTTGAGAAAATATAGAAAAAGAAATAAACAGTAAAAAAATTAAAAGAAAATATTTTTTCATAGCGTTTAAGTACCCAAAAGTCTTTTTATGCTTTTAGTATCAATAAAAAATGAATAGGTGAAATAATTTTTATTTAAAGAACTTTAAAATAATCATTGCTATTGAAAAAGCAACGATTAACGGATTCCAACTTTCTAAATTTAGTGAAAAACCTCCTCCCAATAAATAAATGAATCCAATCAGAATCAAAGGAATATGCGCAGGTTTGATACTAAAAGAAAAAAATAGAATAACTACGCCCAATATCAAAAATAAAATTGCCACAATCAAAAGTAATGTTTCCATTTTTAATATTTTTTTGTGTCTAAAATTAATCGTCTCTTTTGCGTTTAAAATCTCCCCTTTTGACCGATCTAATAAACTCTGCCCAAGCAAAAGGATTAAGCAAAGGAATACTTGTGGCTGTTCCCTTGTTAAAAACTGCATTTTGATACTGATTCATATACATTTTATGGTTCAATGCCCCATCCATTGGCGTAACTCTAATCATGGCTTTAAGCTGTTCGGGGTCTAAATTTCTTTCCGCTTGATCATAAGCAGTTTTTGGTAATTCCATAGCTAAGAAAGCCTCTTTAAACACTTCTATTGAAGGAAACGGGAAAACCACCACTTCCGACAAATAAGTGGTATCTTGTTTGAGATCAATAAGTACCGAAAACGCACCATCAGGAGAACGTGGTACTATTAAATGTCGTTTTTTGTAACCAACTGCACTAATTGTTACCGAATCTCCTGAAAGTGTGGGCATATTAAACGATCCAAAAACATCTGTTACAGTGCCGCGACCCGCTTTTTTAACATAAATATGCACTCCTGGCACACCGTAAGAGCTATCACCATCAATAATTAAACCTGAAAATTGAATAACTTGTTTTTCGCCCTGCGCAAAAGCATGATGAGGAGTAAAAATACAAGTCAAAAATATAAAACAAAGCAAATATTGCCAATAAGCATAAAAAGAAAACTTCATTTGTTCAGAAATTTTATTTGAAAAACAAAAGTGCAAAATAAATAATTAACTCAAAGCAAATAAATCATTTTATTTTTATATAATCGAAGTACGTAAAAAGATTATATAAAGTTAATCATGTAAGAAAAAAAACAATTATTTAGATAAATCCTCATTCAAAAAGCAAAATTTTCTACAAATGTTTGACAAAATACCAAATTAGTTTATTTTGATCTTAAACCCATTTGGTTATCTTTCCAAACATTAAATTTCTGAAAAATAATTCCAAAAATTGTTTTTTCTTCGACTACCACCGAAAGCGAACCATTCATGCCAATTTGCAACAAATTCCCGATCTTTTTGCTGTCCGTAATTTCTACTTCGAAGGGGTACATTCCGTTGGCATCAGGCGAAACGCTGACTCGTTTTACCTTGCCTTCCATCACGCCCCATTCGTAATGCGGAAAGGTTTTGACTTTCAGAATTGCCTTTTGTTCTGCATTGATATACGAAACTCTTTGTGGCGGAACATAGGCGTAGGCATACATAGACGAAGGGTTTTGCAAAACTCTGATCAAAATTTCTTGCTCATGAACTTCTTTTTCGGTTTCCAAAACGTAGGTAACTTCTCCGTCTGAACCAGCAAGCAAAACCAAGTTTTCCTCCTCGATTCTATGATTTCCGTAATTTAATTGGATTTTTTCATAGGCGTTTTGCAAATTATTTTGCAATTCTGCGGTTTGTTTTTGTTCTAACAAATCAATATTTGCTAATTGTTCCAACAACTGCCTTTCTTTGATTTGGAAATTTTCCAAACTGTGTTTAAAACTTTCCAATTCGATGGTATAATTGCCTTGCGCCATGCCCAAAGCCGATTGTGCTTGTATCTTTTTTTGTTCTAATTCCCGAAGTTCATAATCGGAAATGGTTTTGGATTGATACAAAGAAAGCCCTGTTTGATAGCGGTGATCGGCATCTTTTAATGTAGATTCGCTTCTTTTCAAATCATGAACAATGACTTTTTTCTTTTGATTTTCTTCGCCATTGATCTTTTTGATCAAATTTTCGTTTTCGCTTAAAAGTAATTGCAAATTTCGTCTTTGCGAATGATACAAAATGGTGTCGTGGGCATAAAAAGCATCTAATTTGCGTTTTGCTTGGTTATATTCAGCAATTAAATGCGCAATTTGTGGCGAACCAATTTTGGCAAGCGGATCGTTTTTTTTGATTTTTATGCCCGAATGAACATAGAGATCATTGACATAAACCAAAGATGGAAAACGATAAATCTGCTCTTTTTTGTTCGATTTTAGCGTAAATTCAAACAATTCCTCGATAGGAATTTCTACAAAAGCCGCAACACTAAACATGATCATAAAAACCACAGCTCCTGCTGCTGCCAACCTGCGAATAACCATCAAACGCGTATCGTTTAATGGCGAATCTTCTTCGTTTTCTTCGAGGTCTTGATAAGAAATCAAAGTTTCTTCCTCATTGGGTTGTTGTTTGTTCATAAAATTAGAAATTAACGTAAGTTTTAATAAATTGTGAATAAATGCCCTCCTCATTGATCAAAACGTCGTGTTTGCCTTGCTGAACTACCTGTCCTTTGTCCAAAACAATCAAAAAATCGGCATTTCGAAGCGTGTGTAGGCGGTGCGCAATGGAAATAATGGTTTTTCCTTTAAAAAAAGTCAATAAATTTTCCATGATTTTGCGTTCAGTTTCTACGTCTAAGGCACTGCTGGCTTCGTCCAAAATAATAATTTCTGGATTTGCCAAAAACAAGCGCGCAAAAGCAATTTTAAGCTGTTGCCCACCCGAAAGTTTTACCGCACCTTCGCCAATTTGCAAATGATAACCCAAAGGATTTTTGGCAATAAATTCGTCTAAATCAGCTAATTTGGCTGCCCTGACCACATCTTCCATCGAAGCTTCAGGGTTGCTATACAAAATATTGTTTTTGATGGTATCGTTAAAAATATGTACTTGTTGCGGAATAACAAATACTTTTTGACGATAAAAATGGGTTTGCAAATCGTTGATAGACACCTCATTTAAAGAGATATTTCCCTCATATTCGGTATAAAGTTTGGCAATAATTTTGACCAAAGTAGTTTTTCCGCAACCATTTCTGCCGACTACGCCCACAAAACTTCCGTAGGGAATTTCCAAATTAAGGTTGTGCAGAATGTAACTTTTTGGTTGCGTTTGTGCATAACTAAAACTCAAATTTTTGATGCTCAAATTGGGTTTAGAAATTTCAAAAATTTTGCCTTGAATTTTGTGTTCGTCGGTTTGCTGTGCCAACACGTCATTTATCCTGCGAAAAGCAACATAAACATCCACCAAAGTAGTCCAAATAACAGGCGTTTTACCCACAGTTCCCATAATCATCATAAAAATAGAGGCAAAAGCCATGTATTCTCCAACCGTAATTTCGCCATTAAAAGTAAAATAAGCACCAACCCAATACACAGAAGCCGTGCCTGAAAAGTGTATCCCTCTTAACAAAGAAATCATATTGGTTTGCACTTCTTCATATAAAAGCAATTTATTAAGATTTTTTTTGTGCTGTGCCTGCCATTTCCAATTTAGTTTGTGTTCAATTCCTAAAAGTTTTACATTTTGTATGCCCACCAAAATATCCAAAAAATTTCCCAAAGATCGGCTACTTTCTTCATACATTGCCCTCGATAATTGAATGACTTTTGGGCTAAAATTCATGATCGAAATTGCATAAAAAAACACATAAAACAAACCCAAAAGAGCCAATTTCCAACTGTATAAAAACAAGACAAAAAAATAGAAAAACAAAAACAACAATTCCATTAAAGTTTGCAAAACAGGCGGAGCAAAAGCCTGCCTAATTTTCATATTTTCTTTGAAAACACTGATCAAATCTTCTCTTTTGTGCGAATCGAAATATTGTTGCCTCAAATGAATAAAATGTTCGAAAAAACGACTGTAAAAAGCCAACTCAAAACGCACTTTAAACTGCGCCAAAAAGCGAGAACGAGCAAAATTAAGCGCCAACTGTCCAATTAAAACGCCAAACATAACCGCCAAAATGATAAAAAGTAGTTTTTGGTTTTGATGAACCAAAACTTTGTCTAAAATAATTTGGGAAAGAATAGGAAGCATCAAATTGAAAAGTTCGAGCATCAGACTTGTGCCTAAAATTTCTGCAAAAAAACTACGAAGCGAAAGAAAAATAGACAAATAATAATGTTTGAACAAATCCTTTTTTTTGGCTTCAAAATTTTCGATCAAAGTATTAAAATCTTTTTCTTTTTCCGCAGACAAATTTTCTTCGGGTTCTAAGGTAAACACTGTTCCTGACCACAATTCCTCGAATTTTTGGCGGGACAAACTTTGTTTTCCGCTGGTAGGATCGGCAATTTTTACCGAATTTTGATCATATTCATACACCACACAATATTGGCTACCTTCTTTGTGGGCAACAAAAGGCGTTTGAATTTGGGCAAGTCCCTCGTATTTCATTTGATATTGGGAAGTTTTAAAGCCAAACAAATCGCCTAATTTGTTGATCAGATATTGGTTGGAAGCCTGCGTTTCTGAACTAGCCAACTGCGTGAGCAAACGCCTTAAATCTTTAAGTCCGTGATACTTAAAAATCATTGCCAAACAGCAAATAACTCCATCTTGAAGGGTTGATTGGCGTATAAAAGGGAAAATAAATGTTTTGTTCGTTTTTTTCATTGTTTTTGTTTGAGATTCGCAAATTTATTAAAAAGATAATAATTTGTTAATATCAAAGCATTTTTTTTAATTCCTTGCGCAAGAAAAAAAAATACAAATATTATTTTTTGAAACGCAAAACCAATACCGTTGCAATAGCAAGCAAAACAAGCACAGGATAAAAGAAAACAAGATAATTTTGAAAAATATCTTTGATTATGCCCGAAGTATAAACTCCCAAAACTGCACCAATTCCGTAGGCGGTAAAAATGAAACCATAATTTTTGCTATAATTACTTGCTCCAAAAAGAATAATGGTGGCAGTAGGCGCAATGGCAAGCCAAGCTCCCAAATTCAACCAAAAAATAGAAGCAGCAATATAAAAAACAAAAACATTCGAAGAGAAAAACAAGATCAAAAGGGAAGCAAAAGTAATGAATGTGTAAGAAATTAGCACCGCTTTTTTAATGCCAAATTGGTCTGTGATGTTGCCAAAAAGCGGTCTTCCGATACTGTTGAAAATACCAAAAACAGAAATCGATAAAGTAATAGCCACATCTTGTAGCGCAAAAATTTCTTTCCCAATAGGTTTGGTCATGCCAATAAAAGCCAAACCTACAAATGAACCAACAAAAAAACAAAACCACAGCATCCAAAACATAGGCGTTTTGACCATTTCAGAACTTTCGTATTGCTTGTCAGATTTTTGTGATAAATTGCTTGTATTCAGATAGTTGGCAATTTCAGAAGTCATCGGATTTCGTAAAAACAGGGCAAGCAAGGCAATCGCAATTCCAAAAGTAATTCCTAAAATTTGAAAAGCATAAAAAACATTATTTTCGGCAATAAGTGAACTTGCAAGCGGCGCAATAAAAAAAGGCGATGCCCCAAAACCCGCCAAAGTCAAACCAATAGCGAAGCCTTTTTTGTCTGGAAACCATTTGGCAATTACAGACAAAGGAACGCCATAAACCAAACCCACTCCTAAGCCGCCAATGACTCCATAAGTCAAAACCAAAAATAGAATTGAACTTGAAAAAGATGCCAAAAACCAACCTGTTCCCAACAGAATTGCTCCCAAAATAACGGTAAATTTGACTCCAATTTTTTCTGTCAAATATCCGCCCAAAGGCATAGTAAATGAGAAAAAAGCTAAAAATATGGCATAAGGAAGTCCGCTGTCTTTTGCACCTATGGCAAGTGCGTCTTCGAGAGGTTTGCGAAATACACTCCAAGAGTACACTCCGCCCAAACAAGTATTGATCAAAAATCCGATTAAAATAAAAAGATAACGCATAGAGTTAGAGATTAAGACTGTTAAATTTTTGTTTGTTATGAGCATTGCCAAATTTAGAAAAAAATTGCCAAATATGATATAATTTTCTAAATTTTTCTGTTCAAAACCTTTAAATTTCTGCAAAATTTAAAATGATTGAAAATAATCATGTTTATCTTAAAAATTCCGTTTATTTTTGCAAATAAATCTGAAAAACAAAATCTAAAAATATATTTATGTCAAAATTTGATCTTATTGTGGTAGGTAGCGGACCTGGCGGTTATGTGGCTGCCATTCGAGCTTCTCAATTAGGTTTGAAAACTGCAATTATAGAAAAAGCCGAATTAGGCGGAATTTGCCTAAATTGGGGCTGTATTCC
>RDXG01000302.1 GCA_004292785.1 Bacteroidota bacterium | reverse complement strand
GCTAGAAATCAACAATTTAGCAACCTTGTTGTCTTGCATCAAGTATTTGAAAACGACATCATAAATTGGATTGGCAATTAACATTTTCTTGTTTTTTTATTGTTTTACAAAAATAGACTAAATTTATTTATTTTCACTAAAAAATAGATTGAAAACAAATTTTTCTACGGAATTTAGTATTGCATAGAAAAATTTGTTTTTATTATTTTAAGGAAATTTCTTTACTTTTCCCGTTTACTGTAACTGTAACTTTTTTATCGCAAGAACCATTTCCGTAATCTATGCTGGCTTTGTTTTTGTCGGTAGTAACTTCCAAAATGCCTTCCACAGGAACTTTGGCACAAGCAAATTTGGTTACCAAAGCCTTAGAAATGGTGTTTGTAAAATTGACTCCTTTGCGAGAAGTTCCGCTAGAACTGCCTGTAATTTTTACGGAAACCTTATTACTAAAATCACTTTTTCCGTTAATATCCAAAATAAAAGTATGATTTCCGTTGTATTTCAAAGTCGTTCCATCTGTAAATTTGATGAGCATATTCGAAGCGGTGCGGCTGTGTTGAACCGTTTTGTCAGCATTGATTTGTAAGGCAGAAGTGGTAATTGTACCAGAAATTTCCTTGCCATCTACCGAATAATTTTCAAAAGTAATCGTTCTGCCATTTGTAGGGCTTGGAATGATGCCTGTGTATGTGATGATCATCTTTCCTTTGCGGTTTCTACCTGATTTGTCGGTACAACCTGTGCCAAAATCTACAGTTATTGTTTTACTGGCTTTATTTACAATAGGTTTTACACAAAAGTCTTCAAGCCTGCCGTCTTCTTCTCTGCCATTCGAAATTGCATACAAAATGGCATCATCACTTAGATCGTAAGAGTCTATGTTTTCTTCACTGACGGTGGCATCATCTTGTGTGATTTGCTCACTATCCGCAATTTCATCAAACGGATTTGTATCGTCTTTTTTACAAGACCAAAGCGTTAGTGAAAATAAAGCAATTAGAATTAAGGATTTCAATAGATTTTTCATAATCATTATTTGTTTTGTGTTTATTAAGGATACGATTTTAACGTAAAGGTTTAATTAAAATTTGTAGTTCTGTTGTTAAATAACGTTTTATTAACAGTAATCAATTTAATAAACACTCAAAAATCTGGAGGCTTACGAATTGATTGCTTTTTTGAAAAATTTGATTAGGCAAAAAACAAATAAATCTAAAATTTTAGTTGGATTTTTGCAAAAAACTTCCCATTTTTCTGAAAATGATCCCTTGTTATGAATAAAATTTTTCAAAACCTTACTTTTCAAGTTCTCACTGCCATTGCTTTGGGTATCATTTTAGGAGTTTATAAGCCTGAAATTGCTACCGCTATGCAACCTCTAGGCGAAACTTTTATCAAATTGATTAAGATGGGCATCGCTCCCATTGTTTTTTTGACTGTAGTTGTTGGCACAGGGGGCGTTGGAAATATGAAAAAACTTGGCAGAGTAGGCGGAAAAGCTCTTTTGTACTTCGAAATTGTAACTACTTTTGCCTTAGTGATCGGTTTGATTATTGCAAATTTTACTCGACCTGGAGATGGCATAGACATCAGTAAAATTCAGGCAAGCAAAGAAGTACAAAAATATGCAGAATCAGCACATGACATGGACTGGATCGGTTTTTTTACACATATTATCCCTTCTAATATTGTCAAATCTTTTGCTGAAGGCGAAATGTTGCAAATCTTATTTTTTGCAGTTTTATTTGGAATTGCACTCAATAATATGGGAACAAAAGGGCAGGTTGTTCTTAAAATATTTGATCGGTTGCTAGATGCTTTTTTTGGTGTTTTGTCTATGGTCATGAAACTTGCACCGTTGGGTGCATTTGGAGGAATGGCGTTTACGATTGGAAAATATGGCGTTGAAACCCTGATTCCTTTGGCAAAATTGATGCTTTCGGTTTATGTGACTATGGCTTTATTTATTTTTGTAGTATTAAATCTGATTTGCCGTTGGGCAGGTTTCAGCCTTTGGAATTTTTTGAGATACATTAAAGAAGAAATTTTGATTGTTTTGGGAACATCATCTTCCGAATCTGTTTTGCCAAAAATGATGGAAAAACTCGAAAAATATGGCTGTTCTAAGTCAGTCGTAGCTTTGGTAATCCCGACAGGATATTCGTTTAATCTGGATGGCACAACCATTTATTTGTCGATGGCAAGCATTTTTTTGGCGCAGGCTTTTCACATCGACCTCACTTTAACCCAAGAATTTACTTTAATCGGAATTTTGATGCTTACTTCAAAAGGGGCAGCAGCAGTTACAGGAGGCGGTTTTATTGTGTTGGCTTCTACACTTTCGGCTATGAAATTGATCCCTGTTGAAGGAATTGCACTTTTGCTTGGCGTGGACAGATTTATGTCCGAAGCACGAGCCATAACCAATTTGATTGGAAACGGAGTCGCCACTTTGGTCATTGCCAAAAGTGAAGGCGAATTTAAAAAAACAGAGATTTTTCTTAAATAAAATTATTGAATGAACTTGTAATTTTGATTTAAGGTTTTATCAAAAATATGAAATTTAAAATTTAGCGAAATCATGGCACAAAAAAAACGATCTATTCCCTTTTTTCTAAAAATTCAAGTGTTTTTCGGACATATTAAAGGCTATGTTGGGCTTGGTTTTTTACTCATTGGCGGACTTGGATTTTATTTTTACCTCACGCATTGTGATTGGTCTATTTTTCAGTTTTTAGACAGCCCGCAGGCAGAAGGCAGGCTTACAAAAATTGAACATAAAGGAAAGGGCGAAGAACATCCAGTATTACTTGGGCAACCGATCTGGACTTATCATTTTAGTTTTGAAGTTCAAAAACAAACTTTTGAAAATAAATCTTTTGATTTGATGAACCATCACCTCAAAGAAAATCAAAAAGTTACTGTTTTTTATCTCAAAAATGACCCAAATATTTCTAAAATTGATGGAATGTGGCTAACCGCTTATCCTTTTTGGGTTAGTTTCTTGTTTTTGCCTTTTTTTCTGGTTGGTTCTTTTTTTCTTTGGAAAAGCATTGAAGAAGGCAGAAAGGCGAATCGTTTGTTAGAATTTGGTGAAATTGCTTATGGCAGAGCCATTTATCAACAACCGACAGACGAAAAAATTAATCAAAGAATTGTTTACGAAATTGGTTTTGACTTTGAAGTGCATGGCAAAACTTATCGAACAGTTGCTCGTTCTCATCAACCAGAAAATATTTTAGACGAAGAGTTTGAGAAATTGGTTTACAATTCATTAAACCCAAAAGAATCGGTAATTATTGATGCACTTCCAAAAGTGGTAAAAACTTTTTTTTTAAAGTCCATCTAAAAGGACTATAAAAAAACCGCCGAAATTTTAAAATTTGGCGGTTTTTTGGGTGGAACGTGAGGGATTCGAACCCACGACCCTTACCTTGTCGAGGTAATGCTCTAAACCAACTGAGCTAACATTCCTTTTAAAATTGTACAAAGCTAGAAAAACAAATCTTATTTTGCAAATAATTTATGGATTATCTGTTCTCAAAGATTTTTTTAGCTTTTCAAAATCTGCTAAAATTTGTCCATCTATATTTTCATTTTTTGGTGGTAAACTTTCCATTTTTACCTCTCCTTTGAGCTGCGACAAAGAATTAACAGCTTTTTCGTTCAACTCATTTCCTAAAATTTTATCTACTTCTTCGTCCAATTTACTTTTAGGCGAACTATTTAAAGACGCATAAGCATCTGTTAAGGCTTCTTGTTCATCAACTTTTAAACGCATTTCGTCTAAAAGACTGTTGGTATTAGAATCGCCAAAACTAGACAAACGTTGGTGCATTTTTTGAGTAGCTTCACTAATTTTTGCCCTTGCTTGCAAGGATTTTAGCTCTCTTTCCCATTCTCCAATCTGATCTTTTAGCTTTTGTGTACCTTCTTCGAGCTTTTTTACAATTCCCTTCTGATAATCAATTTTACTCAAATCCGCATTTGCTTTTTTGAGAGTTTGCTCTTTTTTTGTGAGTTCGTTCAAAGCCAAAGTATCGGCTTGAGTAGAAGAAATTTCTCCTTGACTAGCTTTTTGTAGTAAAAGTTTGGCGCGCTGTTCATAGTTTGCAGCCAAAGCAATTTGCTGTTCGTACTCCCTTTTTTGACGAACATACATTGCTTTTACTTCTGCCAAATATTTAAGGCTTTCCAAATAATCGGATTTTAAAACTTGTATTTGTTGTTCCGCCTTTTTTACAGGATCGTTGTCTTGTGCAAGTTTTTCTTTACCAACTCCGATCAAACCTTTTAAAAAGTTTAATAGTTTATCCAGCATATCAGAAAATTAAAAAACGCTTATTTATTTATCAAATTTTTTCTCAAAATAAGCGTATGCCTCGTTGAGCTTTTGAGCTATTTTTAAGGCACTGTCATATTTTACTTTATCGTTATGAAATTTATCAGGGTGATATTCCTTGATCATTTTTTTGTAGGCGATTTTTATCTCCTCAAAACTAGCACCTTCCTTTACTTCCAACAATTTGTAATAATCTTTTTCGGCAGCGGAGAATTTAGGCGTAGAATAAGTATTTGTATCCTCACGCTGTTTATTTTCCTTTTGCTGTTTGGAAGTTCGCAAATATTCTTCCCACTCTTTGTCAAGTTTTTCTTGTTCAGAGCTATCTATTTTTGTGTCAAGAATGTCATGGACATTGGATCGAATGACATTAAAAAGTCTATCAAAAATCATGGTTCAGGAATTTTATTACAAAAACTTTATTATGCTTTACGAAAAAAAAATGCAGATGTTCATAAATACACAAACAAAACTATTTATACAAAAAAAGCAGCCTATCTTTCGTAGATAGCTGCCAAACTTTTTTTTCCAAACAGTCCTAGCTTTCAATCATACTCATGACAATCTTCAGGTCTATGATCTCTTTAAAATCTTCGCCTGATTCTTGCATATCCTCATCATCTTCTTCATAAAACCAATTTACAACGGTATCGTTGTCCTTAATTTTTTCTAGTCTTCTGAAAATTTCTACCAAGCATTTTGACGAGCTTGTGTTAAAATATTCCAATTGAATGTCAAAGCTAGTTTGTGCAGATGGATTTTTTACATATTCATCTAGCCATTCAAATAAAGGCTTGTAAAACTCTATAGAGTTTTCTGGAATCGACCTACCTGACATCATAAACTTACCCGTTTGTGGGTTCAGACTCAGTTTAGGAGTTTTTGTAGTTCCGTCTAAATAAAAGTTCTCCATGTTACGTAATGCTCTTATTTATATAGCAGATATTTTTACTATTAAACTAAAATAGGAAAGGTGTTCATTATGATCAATAAATTCATAACCTAACTTTCCACCAGATTTTTTTGCAATGTCAATAATTCCTAATCCCGCTCCACCTTTATCTGAAAATTCTCCAGATTCCAATATTTCACGATATTTAGCTTTCAACTGGTCAGCATCCATCTCATTAACCTCGTCTATGCGAGATTTAATAGCAAGAATTTCCGACTTCAATATATGATTTCCAGCTGTAATGATGTATTCATCACTTGTTTTTGCAAAAATAAACATCACTGAACTATCATCTTCTAAGTAAGGCAAAATACTTGTCTTATTGAAATGATGATAAATATTTTGCAATATCTCTATCAAAATGCCCACCACTTTTCGGTGAATAGACTTTTTTGTCTCTATTTCGTCAAGTTTGGCTTGTGAGGCAGAAATAATGCCGTCCAATAACTTACTAGAAGCAGCCCCTTTATAAGACATAATTACTTGACTAGACTGCATTAATTTATAGTAATTGTTAAAGTCCAATGTAGTTACTGTTTATTTATTTACAAAATTCATTTTAAAAACCATATACTAAACTCAAACTCTATTTTTTATATATGACCCTATCTTCGCGATCCAAAGGAAACAAAATTTTATTAATTAAATATCAAATTTGCAAAAAATATTTTTAATTAGTGCAAAAATGATAAAAAATATTGATATTTAAGCAATTAATATAAAAAATAATATTCTAACCAAATATGATACAAAAAATTGTCTTAGCTTCTGTACTTAAATCTATAGATGACCCGCGTATGTACGAAAAAATGGCTTTAACGCTAATCAATGATTATGAAGTTCATATCATTGGACAAGAAAATAAAGAAAGTAAAGAGTTAAATTCAAATATTTTCTTTCATAAATCATTCCATTTTTTCAGAAACTCATTACAAAGATTTTCTTTTTATTTATTTTTTTTTAGAAAGCTCAAACAAATATCTCCAAATATCTTGCTTGTTAATACTCCAGAACTTTTAGTTCCAGCATTTTTGTATAGAATCATGCACAAAACAAAAATTATTTATGATGTGCGCGAAAACTATTTTTATAATTTATGGTATCAAAAAAATTACCCGCGCAAATTAAAATATTTTTTGGCAATAACCATACGAATCTTAGAATATTTTAGTCATTTTTTTGTCAAGCACTATTTTTTGGCTGAACAATGTTATGCTCACGAGTTTAATTTCAGTAAAAATAAGCATAGTATTTTAGAAAACAAATATTTACCAATTTTTTTTATTGAAAATCATAAAAAAAGTGTTAAAAATTGGATACAGTTTGTTTATACAGGCACTATTTCCATAACTTATGGAACTTTGGAGGCAATTTGCTTCATCAAAAAAATTCATAAGTTCTATCCAAATATTCGTTTTACTATCATTGGTTGCTGTTCTAACGAAAAATATGCCCAACAAATTCGAAAATCTGTTGAAAATGAAAATTATATTTTTTTGGTCATGAGTCCGTTGCCAATTCCGCATCAAAAAATTATTGAACAAATCCAAGACGCAGATTTTGCTGTTTTGAGTTATTTGCCTAACAAAAGTACAAAAAATTGTATTCCTTCCAAAATTTACGAATATTTGGCGCAGCAAATTCCTATGATTATTCCTAAAAATTCGTTGTGGGAAAAAATTTGTGAGCCGCATCAAGCCGCAATTTCTATTGATTTTGAACAGGAAAATATTGAAAATTTGGTCAAAATATTATTAGAAAAAAAGTTTTATCCCGAAGGGCAACCTGATGAAAAATTTTGGAAATTTGACCAGAAGGCTTTTTTAGATTTGTGGAAGCGAATTGTGGGGTAAAAAACATTATAAGACTTTCTAGTCTTATAATGTTTTTTTATGCCTAAACTTTTTGTTTTTGGCGCAATTTCAAAATCAAATCGGTTTTGAGTTGATGTAAGTTTTTCTCTAAACCTACAGGATATTCGTGAGGATTTGCAAAACGTTTGATACTGCTGTGCAAACTGTCTAACTCTTCTTTGGCGTGTGTTTTAATCTGATCTATGCTTGGGCTTTTGTAGCGCAAAACACCTTTTTCGAAGATCGATTCTAGCAAATTTTTATGTTTGACATCTGCTCCTACATTTTTTTGGCGTGTGCTGTCCATCGGATCAACAATGACCGATTCGGCTTGGGGAACGTTGTTTTCGTCATAAATCATGTCTGCCATGCACAAATTTTCGTCATAAAATCTACGCACTTGCAACAAACCAGGATTAGAAATTTTGATGGCTTGTTCGGATAGTTTCATTTTGTATTCCCATTTTCCTTCCGCATTTTTGATCGCCGCCAATTTGTAAACTCCGCCCAAAGCAGGTTGATCGTAGGCAGTAACCAATTTTGTCCCAATTCCCCAAATATCGATGGCGGCATCTTGCAATTTCAAACTTGTGATGATGTGTTCATCCAAATCGTTGCTGACCACAATTTTAGTATCCTGAAAACCTGCCTCGTCTAGCATTTGGCGCGCTTTTGTACTCAAATACGCCAAATCCCCAGAATCAAGCCTGATTCCGAGCATTTTATAACCTTTTTCTTTGAGCTTATTTCCTGCAATAATTGCCTTTTTTACGCCATCGATGGTGTCGTAAGTGTCCACCAAAAAGACGCAATTATTCGGCATAGCTTCTGCATAAGTGTTAAAAGCCTCCAATTCGTCATCAAAAGACATTACCCAACTGTGTGCGTGTGTACCTTTTACGGGAATATTAAATATTTTTCCTGCCAAAACATTCGAAGTAGCCGAACAGCCTCCAATGTAAGCGGCTCTACTTGCCTCCAAACCGCCATCGATGCCTTGTGCGCGGCGCAAACCAAATTCCAAAATTTCCTGTCCTTTGGAAGCAATCACCATGCGAGAGGCTTTGGTGGCGATCAAAGTTTGGAAATTGATCATGGTAAGTAGCGGAGTTTCAATGAGTTGCCCCTGAATAAGCGGACCGCGAACTCTCAACAAAGGTTCATGAGGAAATACAATCGTTCCTTCGGGAATGGCGTCGATGTCGCAAGAAAATTTCATGTTTTGCAAATAATCCAAAAAAGCGGGATCAAACAACCATTTTCCGTCACTACCTTTTAGCGTTGCCAAATAATCGGTGTCTTCTTTGGTAAAATGAAAATTGTTCAGATAATCGATCACGTATTCGAGTCCGCAGGCAATGGCATAACCGCCTTTGAAAGGATTTGAACGAAAAAATAGATTAAAAACAGCTTCTTGTTCGGTGCGACCAGATTTCCAATAGCCATAAGCCATCGTAAGTTGGTAAAGATCGGTGAGCAAAGAAAGTGAACTTCTGTAAATATCTTTTGTAATTTGCATATAATCAGACTGTTAGAAATAAAAGAAAACAATTTTTCTTTATTAGTGTAAATTTTACACTAATATAAAAATCATTTTTTGTATTTACAAGTTTTTGGAAAAGAATATTTTAGAAATGCAAACCCAAGACCAGCATATCGTCCATTTGCTTGTATTTTCCCATAAATGCGTTCATAATTTTTTCTAATATTTTTTCTTGTTGTGGCATTGGTAAATGATGAATGGATTGCAAAAGTGCTTTAAAATTGCGAGCCATAAATTTTCTACTTTTTTCGCCGCCAAACTGATCCTGATAGCCGTCCGTGCATAAATAAACATGGGTAGGTTTAGAAATGTCAATTTCATGGCTTTCAAAATTGACGTTAGAACTTCTTTGTATGCCTCCAATAGGATAACGTTGGGCTTTTACTTCGATAAGTTGTTCATTTTGAATATAATAAAGCGGATTCATTGCTCCAGAATAGGTCATTTTTCGTTGATTTTGATCTACTACACAAACTGAAACGCCCCAGCCTTCATATATTTTTCCTTGATTTTGCAATAAAGTTTGCCTTATTCTGTGATTCAATTCGCTTAAAATCAGGTTTGTTTTTTGAATTTGTTTTTCAACAACAATTTCTTTAAGTAAAATTTCTCCAATCATGCTCATGAGCGCGCCCAAAACTCCGTAGTCCGAACAATCGGCAACAATTAAGGTAATGATGTTATTTTTTTCGTAAAACCAATAAAAATCTCCTGAAATAACCTCTTTTGGTTTAAAAAAGAGGAAATATTCAGGCAAAATTTGTTTAAATTTGTTCACTTGCCAAAAAATAGCATCTTGCACATTTTTGGCATATTCTATACTTAAACTGATATTTTGATTTTGAAATTCGAGCTGTTCTTGCTGTTTTTTCAGGATTATTCGATCATTTTCTAGTTCTTTTGTTGTTTTTTCGAGATTTTGATCGAGCATTTTTACTTGTGCAGTTTTCAAAGAAATATCTTGTTCAAAAGCATTTATTCTGTCTTCGCTTGCCAATTTATACTCTTCAAGGTGCAAAATTAGCCTGTTTTGTTGTCTTCGTTGTTTTAAAATTTCCTGTCGATAATGTTTCATTTGCGCAAAAAGTAACATAAAAGGCAAAGCAACTAAGGCAACATCTTCGAGGTTAAAATAAGGAACTTCTAAGTCAATATTTCTTAGGTACAAATTGATCAAAATACTTAAAAAAAGTAGCGAAAAAGCCACCATATATACTTTATGAAGAGGTCTTTTGGAAATATAAAAGTAAAAACCTAGCCCCCAAAATAATAAAACTTCTACAAATAAATGTGTACCTGCGACTCCAAAAAAGGATAAAAAACCAATATTTAATGGGAAAATATAGAAAACAGGGCTTAGAAATAAGCAAACTCTAAAATAAATATCAAGTTTTTTGTTCCATGCGCTTAAATCAAAAAGTTTTTTGACCATCAATAACAAAGAAAAGCCGTATAACCAAAACGCAATTCTGGAAAAAATATGATAGTTAAAATAAGGCACATTAAAAAATAAAAGTTCTAGCGAAAAACCTTTGAGATATGCCAACAAAAAACAAACAGAAACTGCGTGCAAACATATATAAAGGTACTTTTTGCGTCTTTGCAACCAATACATTAATCCACAAAATAAGGCAAGTGTAACAGATACATTCACATACAAAGCCTGCGGCAAAAAACGGCTATGACTGTCTTCAGAAACAGCTTGGTAAAGCATTAATTGTGGTTCTACAATGGTTTCAGGCAATAAAATAGGAAAATCTTGGGTACTAATTTTGCAAAAAAAGGTCTTCGTTTGATTTTTGATAATTCTGATCGGAACATAAATACATTGCCCAAAATTTGAGCCATAAATTTTTTCTGAAATTGGCAACAAATAACCCGATTGTACCATGTTAAATGCCGTAGTATCAGGCGAATACAATTTGATTTCGCTGGCGTGAAGGTGCAACAACCACAATTTTTCTACATCTGTGTTTTCGATGGTAAAACGTATCCAATGAAGTTTTATATTGCTTTTTGTCCAATCATAAAAAGCACTTTTATTAAAATTTTTCTGAAAATCTGGCGAAGAAACTTGGTTAATATCAAATTTTTCGAGGGAATCGGGGATAACAGAAATTACATTTTTTAACAAAAAAATGCCTCGATTATTGGCAATATTGGATCGTTTTATTTTTAAATTTTGCGCAAAAACAAAGTTGCTTGCGAACAAAAAAAGTAATAGTAAATAGTTCATGATTGCTGTATTTAATTTTTTTAATCTAACCTTATTCCAATTACCAAAATATCGTCAATTTGTTCATGATTTCCTTTCCATTTTGCAAAATAATCTTCTAAAAACTCTTTTTGCTGGGTCATTTTTAGGTCTTGTATGGAAATTAAAACTTCTCTAAACTTTTTTGACATCAATTTTCTGCCCTCAATACCGCCAAACTGATCTTGATAACCGTCTGAAAAAATATAAAAAGTCGTTGGCAAATTGAGATCGATGGTGTGTTTTTCAAAAACTCTTTTTCCTTCTTTTTGTGCGCCACCAATGGGCAAACGTGTGCCTCTAATGATATTCAATTCGTTATTTTGAATGTAATACAATGGATTCATTGCTCCCGAATATTCCAAAAAGTGCTGTTCGGTATCAATCACACAGATCGCAATATCCATGCCATCTTTGGCTTCCATTTCAGAACCTTGTTTTAAAGTATTTCTGATGTCTTTGTGCAATTCGTTCAAAATAAGTTCAGGCGAAATAATGCCTAAAAATTCAATATTTTTGTTCAAAGAATCATTGCCAATCGTACTCATAAACGCACCAGGAACGCCATGCCCTGTGCAGTCAGCGGCAGCAATGATAATTTTATTTCCTTTTTGGGCAAACCAATAAAAATCTCCAGAAACAATGTCTTTGGGTTTGAACAACACAAAATTTTGAGGCAAAAAGCTATTTAATAAGTCTAAAGATGGCAAAATGGATCGTTGAATACGGCTTGCATAACGAATACTGTCTTTAATATCACGGCTTTGTTGTTCGATTCTGTGTTTTTGTTCTCTTACAATGTCCAGCGTAATGTGAAGTTCGTCATTCATTTGTTGAATGTCTTGTAAGGCTTCTTCTAATTCTAGTGTTTTTTCTCGGACTTTTATTTCTAATTTATGGTTCAAATCTCGGTTTAAATGGTCGTTTTGTTCGAGTTGTTTGATCAATTCTGCTTGCACTGCTTCGCGTTCTTCATGCAATAAATTCATTTTTTCTGCCAAACCTACGGCAAAAAATATTTGTTGGATCACCATGCCCATATCTCCAAGATTGACATAGGAAACAAAATTCCCTAATTCGATGGTAATTACATTGACAATTACGCCAAAAAAGAAAAAGGAATGAGCAAATAAATAAGA
>RDXG01000301.1 GCA_004292785.1 Bacteroidota bacterium | reverse complement strand
TTTGCCACAAAAAGAATTTACAAGAGTGGGTACAGTGGGTTTGGTTATTGAAGGCGTAGAAGTGAAAATTGCAGAAGATGGCGAAATTTTGTGCAAAGGGCCCAACGTAATGATGGGTTATTACAATCAACCCGAAATGACCGCAGACGTTTTGAAAGATGGCTGGTTTCATACGGGTGATATTGGAACTTTGGTTGAAGGAAAATATTTGAAAATTACCGACAGAAAAAAGGAAATGTTCAAAACTTCAGGCGGAAAATACGTGATGCCACAACTCATGGAAAACAAGTTCAAAGAGTCTTTGTTCATCGAACAGTTGGCAATTATTGGCGAAAATCAACGTTTTCCTGCCGCACTTGTTGTTCCTGCTTTTGATCACGTCAAAATTTGGTGCGAACAACACGATATTCCTTATACCACAGACGCAGAAATGGTAAAAAATCCGAAAGTTTTGGAAAAATTCCAATCGGAAGTAAACAAATACAATGAAGGTTTTGGGGATTGGGAAAAAATCAAAAAGTTCACACTCATGTCCAAAGTTTGGGGAATTGACAGCGGAGAACTTACGCCAACACTCAAATTGAAACGAAAAATTATTAACAGCATTTACGAAAAAGAAATTAATGCAATTTTTGCTTACGATAATTAAAAAAAATTACGCATTTCTTTGAGAAATGCGTAATTTTTTTGGTTATTTTTGCAAAAAAAAATTATAAAAAATGATTACTTATATCAAAATTAATGGTTTTAAGTCCTTTCATCATTTCGAAATGGAATTTGCCCCTTTTACTGTCATTGCGGGCGCAAATGCTTCAGGCAAAAGTAATTTGTTTGATGCTTTAATGCTGTTGGCAAGTTTGGCAGAAACTGATCATTTAAAAAAAGCCTTTAAAAAGCAAAGAGGGGAACTTTTAGAACTTTTTGCACAATACAACAAAAATGAGTACGCAACAGAAATGGAGTTTTGTGTGGAAATGTTGGTAAATCCAAAAGTAAAAGATGCTTGGGGAAACGAGGCAATTTTAAAATATACAAGATTGCGTTATGAACTCAAAATCAAGCGTTTTACAAATAATTCGGGTTTAGAAGATTTGGCAGTTATTTATGAACATTTAGAAAACTTAAAACACAGCGACGATAAATGGATAGAAAAAATTGATAAAAAACAAATAGAAAAATTTAGACCAAAAATTCCTACAGGTGGCAGGAGAGCTATTCCTTATATCCAAACAAAAATAGAAAATGGAATAGATACGGTTTTAGTTCCACAAGACGGAACAACAGGAAATAAAAGGCGTTTTCCATTAAATAATGCTACAAGAACCGTATTAAGTAGTTTTGATACTGTTGATTTTCCTCATGTGTTGGCGGCTAAAAAAGAAATGATTGATTGGAAATTTTTACAATTAAATCCCGAAGATTTGCGAGAATCTAGCAGACAAGATGCTGATGATTTGATTTCGCCAAGTGGAAAAAATTTGGCGGCGGCATTGTTCAGACTCAAACAAAATGATAATTACAATTTGGTCGAAATTTCCAGAAAATTACAAACTTTTTTGCCAAATTTTACAGAAGTAAACGTAATTGATGACAAAGAAAACAGGCAATTTTTGATCAAACTCAAAGACAAAGAAAAAAAAGAATACACTTCAAGGGTTTTGTCGGAAGGAACTTTACGTATTTTGGCTTTGTGCATTTTGGAATTTGATGATAAATATACAGGTTTGTTGTGTTTTGAAGAACCCGAAAATGGCATTCACCCCATTAAAATAAGCGAAATGTCTGTTTTGCTAAAAGGTTTAAGTAGCAATTTTTCAGAAGATCAAATGTCTTTGCGCCAAATCATTGTCAATACCCATTCGCCTGTTTTGGTTGGAAACATTTTGGAAAGATATTTAAACGATAAAAATGTAAAAACCTATTTTTCGCACATGAGTAGTATGATTGCCACTGTTTCAGACCAAAAAATAAGCATTAATGCCACACAAATTGTTGAGCTTTTTGAAGGTCATGACCCAAAAACAGAAATAGGCAATATTTCCGCCCAAAGAGATCATGAATTAAAACGCAAATATGCTTTGTCAAACATCAAAAAATATTTAGAAACAAGCAATTTTACGGATTTAACAGAAAAATTAAAACAAAATTAAACTATGACCAGACAAATTTTTATAGGATTAATGACCGAAGGCACAACCGATCAGCGTTTTTTGAAAAGCGTGGTAGAGCGCACTTTTCACGAGATAAAATTTGAATGTGAAACTGATGTAGAAATTTTAGAAATTGAGGAATTAAGAGATTTTAAAGGCGATTCTTTTGTAGAAAAAGTATTAGATGCCGCCAAAAAAGGTTTCGAAAATTTTGGAATGACTGTGCTTTGCGTACACACAGACGCAGATTCTGAATCGGCAGAGGCTAGTTATCAAAACAAAATAGAACCCGCACAAAATGCCTTAGAAAAAACAAATGAAGACGAATATTGCAAAATATTGACAGCAATTATTCCTGTCAGAACCGTAGAATCTTGGATGTTGGCAGACAAAGAACTGTTAAAAAAACAAATTGGTACAGACAAAACAGATCAAGAATTGGGAATTAACAAAAAGCCAGAAAGCATTGCCAAACCCAAAGAACTCATCGAAGACGCAATAAGAATTGCCAGAGAAGATCAATCGCAAAGAAAACGCAAAAAATTAAGCATTGCCGAACTTTATGCTCCCATCGGGCAACAAGTAGATTTAGAAGATTTGGAAAAACTAGATTCTTATAGAGATTTCAAAAATAATGTCCGAAAAACATTCCAAAAACTTAAATTACTCCAGTAAAAATCTAAAATTTATTCAGTTCTATCGAAAATAACTTTCCAAAAATTTTAAAAACTTTTGGAAAGTTATAAAAACCTTAAAAAGTCATTCTATAAAACGGAATTGGCAAAAATCCTTGTTGGTAAGCCGTTCCTATTTTTTGCGTTCTAGGATTGTAGGCTTGCTGAAATACGTTTTGGTTGTTCGTGAAATTTTGCAAATCCAAAGCAATTTCATGGGTTATGTTTTTGCGATTCATTTTGAAAGAAATCTTTAAATCCGTTCTCAAATACGCTTTTTGTTGTTCGGTATAAGTTCGAGCATCGTCATAAATGGTGTAGTCTGCCTGCGCCGATTTTGCCAAATCTACAGTTCTGATAAAACGTCCTCCTGCGGCAGTAAATTTCCAATTAATACTCAAAATATCACCGTTTTTGCCAATTTTAAACTCTTTTCCTGCCAAAATATTGAACACATATTTGGAGTTAAAAGGCGTATTTCGTTCTATTCCGTCGCTACCTTTGTATTTGGAATCAAACAAAGAAGTAGTTACTAAAAAATAATAATTGTTCGAAAAACTTTTTTCTAAGGTAATTTCTACGCCCACATTCGATCCTGTGCCTTTGTTTGCCAAAAATCCAACACTTGGCGGATTAAAATCTGAACCTTCTACCAAAGCCGCATAATAACTTGATTTGCTGTTTTCGATTGGCACATCAAACAAAGATTGGTAATATCCTTCTACTTTCAAACGCAAACTTTTGCCCAAACTTCTTTCGTAACCTGCCACAAAATGATGACTTCTAGTAAAATTTAGGTCTTTATTGCTTTGCACATACGTTCCGTCAGCCAATTTGTTCTGATAAAAATACATCAAAACAGGTTGAATATTGCTATGCAAACCGTAGCCGATGCTCAACGTACTTTTTTCTGTGAGTGCATAATTGAATCCGAGTCGAGGTTCTACAACGGCTTGTTTGTTGAGTTGGTAATACATTCCGTTTACGCCTGCGTTCATGGTCAAATTTTCGGTCATTCTGTATTTCCATTGAAAATAACCTTGTGCAAGCATGGTATTTCCATCGCTGTTTACCAATTCTTTTTTGGTGGGAATTAAATCTGTATTTCGTAGGTTAAAATGGCTAAAATCAATGATTGAACCCAAAGAAATTTTATGTTTGGCATTGAATTTATGCGAAAGAGCCAAATTAACCGACATTTTTTCGTTAATAAATTCTGCTTGTTCTCTTGGTGCTTCACTTGCAATTTCTTTGTCTTTACCAAATCTATCTTTATAGACTACAGTGTCTGCATTGTAATTTTGCGAACTTCTGGAAGCCGAAAGTGTGATTTTTCCGTAGGTTTTGTCTGTAAAACGGTGTTCGTAAGACATTGCGCCAATTCCTGCAAAAAATTTCACATTAGAATTTTCGCTTTCATTTCCGTAGGCATCTCCGTCTGTGCTTACATCTTTTCCTAAAAAAGTAATTCTGCTTGTTCCGCCCAAAGTCCATAAAGAAAACGTACCGCGTTTGCCCACAGGCATATCTGTTTTGAATGTAAAATCTTGATAATAAGGCGTTCCCGCTATTTTAAAGCCAATATTAGACATCAAAGCAAAAATAGAATATCTGTAATTTATTAAAAAAGAGGCTTTACTTTTTTTGGAATAAGGACCCTCCGCCCCTACTTCTGCTCCGTTAAAAGCAACTTGTGCCAAATATTCGCGCTTTTCGTCGTTTCCTTTTCTAAGTTTTAGGTCAAAAACAGAACCCAAAGCATTGGAATATTCAGCAGGAAAAGCACCCATCAAAAAGTCTGATTTTGCCAACAAATTCGCATTCACCATCGAAACGGGACCGCCAGACGTTCCCAAAGAACCAAAATGATTTGGATTTGGAATATTTACGCCTTCCATTCTCCAAAGCAAACTCGCAGGAGAATTTCCACGAACTACAATGTCGTTTCGGGAGTCGTTTCCTACATTTACGCCTGCAAAATTAGCCGCCATACGCGAAGGATCGCCAAAACTACCCGCATATTTCAAGGTTTCGGAAGGATTAAAAGGTTTTGCACTCAAAGTAACCATTTCGTTGTTGGTAACTCTTTCGTCATCACTTCTTTGATAAGTAACCGTAACTTCGTCTAAACTTGTCAAACTTTCGGTCATGGACAAATCCAAAATTACTTCTTTTCCTGCGTTTACAATCAAATCTTTAATAAAAATATCTTCATAACCCACAAAAGCGGCTTTCAAAGAAACTCTGCCTACAGGCACTTTTTCCAAACGAAAACTGCCATTTTCATCACTTGCCGAGCCAATAATCGGGTCGCTACCCACCACATACACATTTACTCCAATGATCGGAGCTTTAGAGGCGGCATCTAATATTTTGCCACGTACCGTTTGCGTTCCTTGTGCAAAGGCTTCTGAAAAACCAACACAAAAGAGTATGCACATCAAAGAATAAAATATTTTTTTCATGGATTTTTTGTTTTTTTATGATACAAAATTAAGCAGAATTTCGTTTGTTGAAAGTTGTTTGGCGGTGAAGCGTAAAAATTTGGGGGTGAAACGGAATTGAATTTGTCCGAGATAAAAACTGTTTATTTTTGATCATCAGATAGTTCTGAAAATAACATTCCATTAAGAAATGTTATTTTTGAGAAATTTAAAATAAAATGAGCAAATGCCAGCTAAAAATGCTTATTTCAAAACTTCTGAAGCAACCTGATAATCCAAAGTATCTTTAAACATGATTTTTTGGAAACCAATTACTTGGTAAGTTTCTACTTTTCCTTGTTTAAATTGCATTGCCAAATTTCTTTTGGTAAAATAAAAACTATTTTCATCTCGATAAACAATTTTTATTTCACTCAATTTTTCCTCCAAATCTGAAAAATTGGTGCAATTTTCTTGGCTGATGATGTGCAGCTCTCTGACCTTTAAATTTTTTTGTAAGGCTTTGTAAATCAAACTATTAGCATTCTGGCTGACCAAATAACTGTCTTGAAAAATGGGGGCGTTGATGTCTGAATCTACAAAAACTTTCAATTCAGATGCCCAATCTACTGCTAAAGTTTCTTCTTTGCGATCTCCGCCAATCTGCGCGTTTTTCCTAACTTTTGCGTTAGACTTCGTAAGCCAATCAATTTGCTTGGAAATTACTTTTTTTAAGTCAAAAAACTTTTTGCTTGTTTTCAAATCTTGTTCGGGCAAACAAGAAGATGTTAAAAATAACAAAGAAAAAGCAAAAACAACAGAAATTTTATTGATTTGAAACATAAATTTTATTGCGTTTTAAAAAATAAATTCATTAAAAGATTAATTGCTTAAAAAAAAAATTAAAATGGTATAATTTTGGAATTAGCTTATGAAGATAAGTTATTTTTCCAAATTTTTTTATACATTTGGATAAACACTAATCATTTATTTGGCAAAAATACATAAATGTCATGGAAATTACTTTGAATCACTACAAAATTGCGGAATATGCTCAAAAGTTTGCAAAACAAATTTGCGATTCTTTTTTTAGCAATAAAACCGTCATCAACGGCAAACAAATTTTAGAAATAACTTCTAGCAAACAAGTCAATTGGTTTGTCCTCAAAACTCTGTTTTTGAAATGGCAAACAGAGATGGCTCGGCTTAAAAGCCCTTATTTTGACTACTCTTCCGCAGAAGTGAGCAAGGCAATGACCGCATTGATGAACATTTTGTCTCGCCAAATTTCTGTGAAACGCCAAGATTTTGAAGTTTTGTTGTCAGACGCTGTTGAAGACGCTTTGTTACTTGCACTTTCGCCTTACGATTTTTTTGTAAAAATATTTGAACCGCTTTTGCTAGTAAATATTGACAAAAATTTGGTAGAAATTGCAAAATATGTCAAATATAGATCGATTTTTTTTGAAAAAGTCATCGAAAATCTAAAATTGGAAGCAAAAGCAGAACTTTCTATTACTGACGCTTTGATCAGTATTAAATTATTGACTTCAAGAGAAAATTTTGCAGATGCTGAAAATATTTTGCAAGAACTAAAAAATATTCTTGCTTTCGATTTTTCTTCGTTTTTTTTGGCAGACGAATTGGAAAAAGCCATAGAACCTTTGAAAATTGAAGATGAAAAAATAGAGGATTTGATTTTTGAACCGCTTGCTCAAAATTTGAACGTATTGGCAGAAAATCCTCTTGAAATACAGGAGGAAAGCCGAAGTAGTGGATCAGAAAATGTACCAAAAACTCCTCAAAATCAAGAAGTTACGCCTGCGAAGATCGAAACGAATGTAGTTTTGGCAGAAACTGAAACTTTGCGACAATCTATTCCTTTAAACAAAAAGTTTTCGTTTATTAATGATCTTTTTGGTGGAAATGGCACAGAATACAACGAAGCCGTTGATTTGATTGACCAATGCAACGATTATCACAAGGCAATTATGTTGATCAAAGAACGCTATTTTAGAAAATATGCTTGGGATTTGGAAAAAAATTCGGTCAAAGAGTTTTATGAATTGGTGAGCAGAAAATTTTAATTTTTTATCAAAAAAAATCTAGGCAAAGACCAAAATCTTTGCCTAAATTTTTTAGTCTTCTATCAGCACTTTTTTAATATCCAAAGAAAGATTTTTGCAGTTTTCGGCAATATTTCCGTAACCTCTTTCAATGTTTTGAATCCCTGTGATCATAGTTTCGCCTTCGGCAATGGCAGCAGCAATTACGTATGCTAAACCAGCTCTCAAATCAGGAACTTCGATGTACGGAACGGCTTTTAATGGCGTTTTTCCTGTAATAATGGCACTATGTTCGTAACCTTGATTTTCAAAACGGCAGGGTTTTCCCAAACAATAAGTCGTTAATTGGGTTTTTGCTCCCAAAGCAGTTAAGGCTTTTAAATAACCAAAACGATTTTCATAAACGGTTTCGTGAATGATAGAAACGCCTTCGGCTTGCGTGAGCATAATGGCAAAAGGTTGTTGCCAATCAGTCGAAAATCCAGGATAAACGTCTGTTTCGATCATGACAGGTTTCAGGTTTTTGTTTCTGCGGAAAAAACGAATTTTTTGCGTTCCCAACAACTCAAAACCACCACCAACTTGCTGAAAATGAGGCAAAAAGTTTCCCAAAGTATCAGGACGTAAACCGTCAACAACAATATCTCCATCAGAAGCACAAGCCAAACAAGCCCAAGAAGCTCCTTCTATTCTATCACCAAAAATGTTAATTCGAGTTCCGTATAATTTTTTTACGCCTTCAATTTTGATTTTTCGGTCGGGATAAGTAAAAATAATTGCTCCCATAGAACGCAACATGGTGATCAATTCGTAGATTTCAGGCTCCATTGCTGCATTGTTGATGATGGTAGTGCCTTCTGCCAACACACCCAAATACAAAGAGGTTTCGGTTGCGCCTACGCTTGGATAGGGCAAATCTATTTGTGTGGCTTTGAGTCTTTTGTCGGTTCGAGCATAAAAACCAGAATCGTGGACTTCTACGGTTGCCCCAAACTTTTCGATGGCAATCAAATGAAAATCTACTTTTCTTGCGCCAATGTTACAACCACCCAAAACAGGCACGCCAACTTTTCCAAAACGGTGCAAAAGCGGACTCAATAGCAAAATCGGAATGCGGTTGCTACCAGAATCGGGCATCGGAACTTCCCACTGATCGATGTGGCTTGGAAAAATGGTTAGTTCGTTTTTTTGGCGATCATAGTCGTATTTTGTACCAATCGAGGCAAACATTTCTAGCGTAATGTCCACATCGCCAATGTTTGGAACGTTGGTAAAAGTGGTAGGTTCTTCGGCTAACAAACAGGCAACCATTGCTTTGGTGGCAAAATTTTTTGTGCCATTGCAACGAATTTCTCCAACAATGGGCTGTCCTCCTGTGATTTTATATACTTCTGGCATATTTTTTATGATTCTAAATTTGTAAAATTGTTCGACGTAAGTCTGACAAAAATTTAATCAAGTAACATAGACTTTCACAGACTCAAGTCTGTGTTACATGATTAATTATTTGATCACTTCAATAATAAAATTGTGGTTGGTGTAAATGCAAATATCCGCAGCAATGGTCAAAGATTCTCGGACAATTTCTTCGGCAGACAAATGCGGTGCATGGCGTTTGAGTGCAATGGCAGCCGATTGTGCATACATACTTCCTGACCCAATAGAAGCCACTTCATTATCAGGCTCTAAAACGTCGCCTGTGCCAGAAATGACCAAAATTTCGGATTTGTTTGCGACAATCATCATGGCTTCCAAACGTCTCAAATAACGGTCTGTTCGCCAATCTTTTGCCAATTCGATGGCGGCGCGCTTCATATTTGCGCTGTACGCATTGAGTTTTTCCTCAAATTTTTCCAGCAAAGCAAAAGCGTCGGCAGTAGAACCTGCAAAACCTGTAACTACTTTTCCTTCGAGGAGTTTTCTGATTTTTTTAACATTATTTTTGGCTACGGTATTGCCCATTGTGGCTTGTCCGTCTGCGCCTATTGCCACTTGTCCATTGTGAGAAACCGCAAGAACTGTGGTTGATCTAATTTTTTCCATAATTTTTTGATTGCCCGACAAATGTCTGACAATGGTTTTTATTTTTTTAAAATTTGTCCGACAAATGTCTGACAATGGTTTTTATTTTTTTGATTAAAAAACTGCCTTTGCAATTTCTTTGACCGCTACTGATTTACTCATTGAATAATAATGCAAGCAAGGTACGCCAAAATTGATTAATTCTTTGGATTGTTGAATACACCAATTAATTCCAATTTGCTTGATTTCGTCTTTACTTTTGGCATTGCTTACCGCTTTTACCAAATCTTCAGGAATGTCGATGTGGAAAAATCTTGGCAAAGCCGTCAGTTGCGATAACACAGTAAGTGGTTTTAAACCTGGAATAATTGGCACATTGATTCCTTCTTCTCTGCAAATTTTTACAAAATCAAAATATTTTTGGTTGTCAAAAAACATTTGTGTAACAATATAACCCGCACCTGCATCAATTTTTTTCTTCAAATATTTGATGTCTTCTACCAAATTTGGAGATTCGTAATGTTTTTCGGGATAACCTGCCACACCCACACAGAAATTGGTTGGATCGGAGTTTTCTAGGCTTTCGTCCATATATTTTCCCTGATTCATGGCTATAATTTGTTGAATCAGTTCGGTGGAATATTTGTGTCCTTTGGGATCAGGAGTAAAAGAAGGTTCGGATTTAATCGGATCGCCACGCAAAGCCAAAATACTTTCAATTCCCAAAAAATTGAGATCAATCAAAGCATTTTCAGTTTCTTCTTTGGTAAAACCACCACAAATTAGGTGAGGCACTGCTTCCACTCCGTAACGGTTCATGATCGCCGCACACATTCCGACTGTGCCTGGTCGTTTGCGGGTGGCAATTTTTTCCAACAATCCATTTCCACGATCTTTGTAAACGTATTCTTCTCGGTGATAAGTTACGTCTATAAAAGCGGGTTTAAATTCCATTAAAGGCTCGATGTCGTTAAACAAAGTTTGTATGCTTTCGCCTTTGAGGGGCGGTAAAATCTCAAAAGAAAACAATGTTTTTTGAGCATCTTGGAGAATTTCTGTTATTTTCACAAATCTATTTTTTTGGGTATATGATCTATTTTACGTTTGTTTCGTAAAAATTTTCGATAAATTAAATACAAAAATAGTAAAGAAAATGTTTTATTCCTAAATTTATTAAAAAACCATTGCGCAGGGATTTTTTGGTAGATACTTATCAGATAGCTAGGAAATTTTGTTTTGTTGGGCGGTAAAAAAATATTTAAGATTTTTTTTCTTATAAAATAAAACAAAAAACCATCAACGCCATAAAAAAATATAGCGTTGATTCAATATATTAAAAAATATAATCCGTAGTCAAAAACTTAGAATCGCGCTCCGACAAAATTTCTTTGATCAATTTTTTGTTCTCTTCTGTACCTTTGGCAGCCACAAAAGTACGTATCGAAAACACACGCAAAGCATCAGCGACTGACAAAGTGCCTTCTGCCGAATCTTTTCTGCCGTTGAAAGGAAATACATCAGGACCGCGTTGGCATTGCGTATTAACGTTGATTCGGCTCACTTGATTGACGAGTTGGTCGATCAAATAACCCATTTCTTCCGAATTATTGCCAAAAATACTTGCTTGCTGTCCGTAGCTAGATTCGACAACATAATGCAAAGGAGTTTGAATATCGTCAAAACTCAAAATTGGGACAATAGGTCCAAATTGCTCTACATGGTACAATTTCATGGTCGAATTTACTGGATAAACTACCGCAGGTTTGAAGAAATTTTTAACAACCGTTCCTCCTCCTTCGTTGATCACTCTTGCCCCTTTTTGGATCGCATCGTTGATTAAATCGGTCAAATAAGCGGTTTTTTCGGGTTCTGGCAATGGCGTAATTTGTACTCCTTTTTCCCAAGGCATTCCTATTTTCAATTTGTTCACTTCGGCAGAGAACATAGTCAAAAACTTTTCTGCAATACTAGAATGAACAAAAAGGATTTTTAAGGCAGTACAACGCTGTCCGTTATAAGACAAACTTCCCGTAACACACTCTTTTACAGTGAGTTCCAAATCAGCATCAGGCAAAATAATGGCAGGATTTTTGGCATCAAGCCCTAAAACGGCACGCAAACGGTGCGGTCTTGGATGCATTTTTTTGATGTCGCTGGCGCTGTTACTTGTACCAATAAAAGCAAAAGCATCAACTTTTCCCGTTTCCATAATCGCGCCCGCCAACACTCTGCCCGAACCATAAATAATGTTCATCACTCCTTTTGGAAAACAGTCCTTAAAGGCTTCTAAAAGCGGTCTGTGCAACAAAACTCCGTATTTTGCAGGTTTGAAAATTACCGTATTTCCCATGATCAAAGCAGGAATGAGGGTGGTAAAAGTTTCGTTTAAAGGATAATTGTAGGGTCCCATGCACAAAGTAACCCCAAAAGGCACTCTACGAATTTGGGCAATAATGCCTTGTTCGATCGTAAATTGTGATGCCCTCCTGTCCATGTCTTTGAGAGTTTTGATAGTATCCAAAATATATTCTACGGTTCTATCAAATTCTTTTTCAGAATCGCCTAAAGTTTTTCCGATTTCCCACATCAAAATTTTGACCACTTCGGCGCGCTTTTTTTTCATTTGTTCCACAAATTGCTCTACGTGCGCAATTCTTTCAAAAACCGACATCATAGCCCATCTGCCTTTGCCTTGATTGTAAGCTCGAATTGCTGCGTTCAACGCCAAATCTGCTTCTTTTGGTGTGAG
>RDXG01000300.1 GCA_004292785.1 Bacteroidota bacterium | reverse complement strand
TTTTAAAGTTACACAGAAATCGATATTTCCAATGATTTTTGTAGTATCAAAATTAGGAAAATACTCTTGGGAAATTTTGTTTTTTAATTCTTCTTCTCTGATGTTTTCGTACATTTTTTTTGTTGGTTTAAAATATTATTGTTACGTACACAAGTTTTTCACAAGAAAGCACTTAGTAATAAGCAAATATACGAATTTTCTAATATTTTTCTATTTGGATTTTGAATAAAAAAAAGAACGAGTAAAACTCGTTCTTTAAAAATTTGTCTGCTTATTTAGTGTTTTTCTAAAATTTCACGTAAATATTCGTTACGGAGTTGTTCTATTTTTTCAACGGTTAAGCCTGTTAATTCTGATATAAACTCGTTATCAAGCTCTTTCCTAATTGCGGTTTTAGCAATTTCAATTTTACTGTTAAGTTCTGCCTGTTCCACTGCTTTCTCTACGGTTTCTTTAATGAAAGCATTTTGGTCAAGCCAAAATTTTTGTTGGGCATCATAGTAGCCTTTTTCTTTTTCGTCCAAATACATAGCGTCCAATTTTTGGCTTGCTTTGCGTATTTCCTTAATCTCGGCTAATTCTTTGGGTAGTGTCTTGTTGTCATATTTATGAGCATTATTCAAAAAGGTAATCCATCTTTCCAAAGTTGTATTAAGATTTTGCAACTTAGCTTTATACTTTTTGAGTTCTATAAAGTACAAATCCAAATAATCTAAATCTTTGTGTGCTTCGTGAGTTTCTCCATCCTTGATGGTATAAAATCGATGGTATTTCGTATCATCAAAGAAGTTAAAATCCATTAAAGAAATCACAATACACTTTTTCAAATCGGAATAGCCTACTTCAATGCTGTCGTCATTGTCTTGGTTGTCGTCCAATACATAGTCTAACTGCGAGCCAAAGATTTTCGCCCAATAAAATAAAGCCCTTTTTCCGTAGTATTTACTGCCTCTAATTTGCATTTCTACGTCAAACAATCTGCCGTCCTCACCTTCGGCTTTGATGTCTAAAATAGAGAGTTTGCCTTCGGCATAGTCTGATACATTGTAGGGATTTTTTAGGACAATTTTGGCTACTTGTTGCTCGAAAGGCAAAATAGCATTAATCAAAGACAATAAAATATCCTTGTTTTCCTCCGAACCAAAGAGTTTCTTGAAAACTAAATCTATTTTGGGATTAACTTTGCTCATTTTGTTAGGGTTTTGTTAGGGTGCAATTTACAAATTTTGTAGGACTTTTCTCGTTTTAATGCTGTATTTTTAAAATAGGTGCTAACAGTCAAAATTAGTTGCGTGATCGAATTGAAAATATCGGCTATGCCTTTTTTGTCTCTTTTTAAAGTTACACAGAAATCGATATTTCCAATGATTTTTGTAGTATCAAAATTAGGAAAATACTCTTGGGAAATTTTGTTTTTTAATTCTTCTTCTCTAATGTTTTCGTACATTTTTCAATTTTTTTTATATTTTGATTTCTCCGTTTACAAATATAGAAAACAAAAGTATAGAAAATGAAAACTTTTATACAAAAAACACTAAATAATTTCTTGGGGCTGCAATTTTTTGCGTGGCTCTAAAACAGGAGCTTGTTCTCCGCCAACTTTGCTTAAAGCCTCTTTGTATTTTTTGAAAACAATGTTTTGATCAAATTTTTTAACTGCCAATTTTCTACTGTTTTCGCCCATTTTCAAACGGTCTTCAGGTTTTAAGAAAAGCATTTTTTTCATTTTTTCTGCCAAATCTCTTGCATCTTTTGCTTGACATAAAAAGCCGTTTACGTTTTCTTTTACGGTTTCTCTGCAACCTGCCACATCTGTCGCAATGATTGGTTTGCCCAAACTCGCTGCCTCGATCAACGTGCGCGGCGTGCCTTCTCGGTAAGAGGGCAAAAGCACGCAATCGGCTTTTTGAATGATAGGAATGACGTTTTCTACAGGTGACAAATAATCGATCAAGCCTTCCGCAACCCAAGCCTGCACCTGCGACTCTGGCACGCCCAAATTTTTGTCGGGATCAATTTTTCCTAATAAACTAAATTTTGCTTTTATTCCTTCTTTTTTAAGAATTTTAATGGCTTCAATATATTCTAAAATGCCTTTGTCGTACAAAACTCTAGCGATCATCAAAAAATTAAAAACTGTATTTTGGCTCGGCGGCGCAGGCTGAAAACGTTGAACGTCAATGCCTGAACCTGGTAAAATTTGCGTAATGTTCAAATCAACTAGCTTTCGTTCTACAAATAATTGTTGATCGTCTTCGTTCTGAAAAAATACAACTTCGGGAAATTTGAAAGAAATTTTATATAACATTTCGGCAATTCTGGAAGTCAAATTTTGGCGAATAAAAACTGTTCCTAAACCTGTTACGTTGTTTATGCAGGGAATATTTGCCAATTTTGCAGCAATCGTTCCATAAATATTAGGTTTGATGGTATAATGCAAAATGGCATCTAGTTTTTGTTTTTTATAGATTTGATGCAAATTTTTTGTTAAAATGAGGTCTTTCAAAGGGTTACTTCCTTTGCAGTCCATTTCTACTTCTTGATATTGGCAACCTGCGGCAATGATTTTTTCGGTATAACCATCGTTGGGTGCAATCGCAACTACTCGATGTCCGCTATTTATTAAAGATTCAATTAAACCCAAACGAAAATTATAAATATTCCACGAAGAATTAACTACGATTCCTATTTTCATTTTTTTAACAAAGAATAATTTTATAAATTAATGTTTGAATAATTAACGTTAATTATTGCTAAAATTGTATAAGTGTAATATCTTTTGAAATTGTGCATAAAAAAAGTCTGACAATTTTGTGCCAGACTTTTTTATATGATAAAAATTAGTTAATCAAATGAAAGTTCAGTTGTTGGAAGTGCATCTTTCAAACGCTTTTGCTCATCTGGTTTAACTACGTTTTTTGTCAAGTTCAAAATTAATAAATTTTTCATTTTATTAATTTCTTTTGGCAAAATAGCAATTTTATTGTTGTTCAAATCCAAAGCCAACAAATTGGTTAATTGGCAAATGTTGTTTGGCAGAGCTGTTAATTCGTTGCCCCAAAGTACCAAAACCTGCATATTGGCGAGTTTTCCAAATTCTGCGGGCAAATTTTTGAGTTTGTTCGTATTCAAATCCAAAGTAACCAAAGCACTCAAATTGCCAATTTCAATAGGCAAATTGTTCAATTCGTTGCTCCACAAAACTAAATCGCGCAATTTAGTAAGTTTTCCAAATTGAGCAGGTAAGGTAGTTAATTTGTTCACGTTTAAGTCAAAACTTTCCAAATTTGATAAATTTCCAATTTCAGCAGGGAGACTTGTTAAAATATTATTTCCCAAGTCCATGTCAGTCAAGTTTACCAATTTCCCAATATTTGCAGGAATATTTGCCAATTTGTTGTAAGAAACATCTAATTTGTTCAGATTATTCCAGCTTCCAATTTCTGCGGGCAAAGTAGGCAAATGATTGATGCTCAAATTGAGTTCGTTTAACTGAATCAAAGAACCAATAGAAGCAGGTAAACTTGTTAATTGATTGGAATTTGCATCAATTTTTTTCAAATTAGTCAAAGAACCCATTTCATTGGGCAATTTAGTTAATTTATTGTCCCAAATTTCTAATCGGTGTAATTTGGTTAATTTTCCAATTTCGGCAGGAATATTAGTTAAAATATTGCTACTTACGCTTAGTTCTTCCAATTCGGACAAACCACCAATTTCTGTGGGCAAACTACTTAATTGGTTGTGATCCAAAATAAGTTTGTTCAGGCGTTTTAGTTTTCCAAATTCTGCGGGCAAAGATGCGATTCGGTTTCCGTTTAGCACCAAATTTTCAAGATATTCTAATTTTCCTATTTCCACAGGAAGTCCTTGTAATTTGTTGTCGGATAAACGCAAAATGCGCAATTTAGTCAGTTTCCCAATTTCTGCGGGCAGAGTTTCTAACTCATTTTCGCTAAGATCGAGTTCTTCCAAATTGATCAGTTTTCCAATGTCGGCAGACAATTTGTTTAAAGGTTCTCCGCTTCCAGAGCCGTCCCAAGAATCTTGCCCAAATCTAACCATTTCTAGTTTTTTAACTTTGTCTGGTTCTTTTAAGGCTTCTTCCAAAGAAGTATAAACTTTCACGTCGTCCCCAGAATCCCAAGGCTCTTGTGCAAATAATTCATGGCATAATAAACTGAAAATCAGAGCCATATAAAGTACATTTGTTCGCAGCATATCGTACAAATAGTTGAGAGTTTATCTGAATAATTATTTTTATAATTTCAAATCTAAGAAAAGAACGTAAGATCAAACAAAAAAATTTGTTTTTTTCTAAAAGATTTACGCAAAAAAAGTAAATTTTGTTTTTTAGTCTTATTTGTCTGCAAAGATATATTTTTTGTTTGATTTTTCATGAACAAATCAGAAATAAGATTTTTAGAGGAATCTTATTTCTAATTTGCCGATCATTCTTTTCCTTCTTCAATCATTCGTTCTAAGGCAGGCTGACCAATCTTTAACCATGTTGGAGCTTCCGAATTTTTGAGCATAAAATCCCAATATTCTTGCAAACGAACCGAATAATCTTTTTTGTTATGACGTTTTTGCAAATTGTGTTTTTCGCCTTTGTAAGACAACATCCATACAGGTTTTTCGAGTCGGCGCAGTGCCAAAAAAAACTCGATTCCTTGTTCGAAAGGCACAGCATCATCTTCGTCATTGTTCATCATTAATAAAGGCGTTTGCACTTTATCTGCCTGAAAAAGTGGCGAATTTTCCAAATAAAGCAAAGGTTTTTGCCACAAAGTTCCACCAATTCTGCTTTGTGTTTTTTCGTATTGAAATTGCCTACTCAAACCTGTTCCCCACCGAATTCCTCCGTAGGCACTGGTCATATTCGAAACTGCCGCAGTCGCAACTGCTGCCGCAAACAAATTGCTCCGAGTAATGATGTAAAGAGCCTGATATGCTCCCCAACTTTGCCCCTGAATGCCTAATTTTTTACTGTCAATATACGGTCTGTTTTCTAACAAATTAACCACTCCCGAAACCACACAATTATATGCACTTTGACCAGGATAACCAATTTCATAAACAATGTCTGGCACAAATAAAAAATAACCATTGCTGTTATACATTGAAAACCGTAAATTAGATTCACTAGGGGTAGGAGGGCGATGTAAATGTAAATTATGGAAAAAGGTTTCATAAAAATACGTGATCATGGGATATTTTTTGTTTGGATCAAAATTTTCGGGTTTATACAACAAACCTTTTAGTTTTTTGCCGTCTAGCGAAGTCCAGCTAACCGTTTCTACACTTCCCCACAAAAAATCAGCTTGTTGGGGATTGGCAAAACTTGCCTGATCTGTTTTCTTAAATTCCAAATCGGAGGTATAAATATCGGGAAATAACTGATAGCTTTGTCTGCTAAAAATGATCTGATTTGCGTCTTTTGCCTTTGCCAAAAACGTCATTTTTGAGTCGTCTGCGTATAAAGTTTGTACTTTTTTGCTTTTCAAAGACAAATTTGCAAAACCTTCAGCTCGACTTTCTTCTTGAATGGTTTGCAAAAGCAAAATGTCGTTTTTTTGGACAAATTTTTCCTCAGAATCAAAGGCTAAATATCTAAAAATCATTTTTTTCTCTTTTCCTTCTGTCAATCTGATAGGATTTTTTTCGCCATTAGGATCAATTTGCCACAAATCGTAACGATCATGAACAAAAAATGCCTCATCGTTTTCTATCCAAGTTCCAAAAGGGTATGATTCTGGAAAATCTGGCGAGTCGTGTGCTTGATCAAAAAAAGGAATTTTTTTAGTCAAATTTACTATTTTTTGTTTTTCAAAAACATAAGAAAACCAAGCAGAATCAGGTTTAGAATACCAAATTACAAATTTTCCTGAAGGCGAAATTTCTGGATTACCAACCACTTTTTTGGCAATAGGTGTATAAAAATTATACTTCAAATTCATGGCATACAAATCTTGTCCTACGCCTACAATGGTTTCCCAAGATATATTTTGTTGATAAGGCAGATTTGATGTTCCCAAAGCAATTTCTGTATTTCCTTCGGTTGCAATCTGAACTTTTGGCACTTGCAAATTTGCGATTTGAATCATTTTTCGGTCAGTTATTGAAATTACTGCCAAATAGTTTTTTTTCTTATCTTGTTCTAATTCAACGTTTTGCTGTGCTTGCAAACGTTTGTCCTGCCAATGCCAAATTTCTAAAGCAACGGTTTCGTCTGTCTTTTTTATAGATTTTGGCAATTTTGGGGCAGTTCCAAAATACAATTTTTCGCCATTTTTTGAGAAATAAATTTTTCCATGTTCACTAATCAGCCAATTATCAGGGAAATTAAAAGCGGTAGTATCAGCAATAACAGAAGCAGTGTCTTTTTTTGCGTAAAAAACTTTATAATTCAATGGTTTGGGATTTTCCAAATCGGCAATAAAAGCTAATTGTTCTCCCAAATCGTCAAAAACAAGGTTTTTATATTCGCCTTTTTGCTGTTTAATTGTTTTTAGTGTATTTTTTAGCAAATCATACACATAAATTCCAACTTTCAAAAGACTATCTTTTTTAACAATAAAACCTAATTTTGTCGCTTTTTTGTCAAAAATATATTCGCTAACATTCTCAAAAGATTTTTCTTCTGAATTTTCCAGATTTTTTAACACAAGTTTTGCACCTGTATTTTTCTTCTTTGCAATCGAGTCCGTTTCGTGCAAATACGCCAAATAATTCCCCGATTCTTTCGCAATTTTGAAAGACTGAACTTTTGCAATTTTGCTTATTTTTTGAGTTTGAAGGTTATAAATTGCCAAAGAATCCGAAAGTTTATTTTTGCTTTTTTTGATGCTGTCCGCAAAAGGACTTATTTTGAAAATCAAAAATTTGGAATTGGGCGTAAACAAAATTTCTTTTGCTCTTGCCAAACGAGTCTTATTTTTGTTCAAAGTCTGAAAAATCTCGACTTCCGAATCGCCAACAGGCAAATTTAAGGTGTAAGCCAACCAATTTCCGTCAGCAGAAATTATTTTTTCGTCAATCGTTTTCCATTGATCGTAAACTTTGTGAGTCAGTATTTTTTTTTGTTTGCTTTGTGAAAATACTTGAAATGTGGCAGAAAATAAGAAAAAAAGCGTAAAAAAGCAATATTTTAACATCTTTGTTTGATTTTGTATAAAATGTATAAGTCAAAATTAAATAAAATAATTATATTTTGTTGATAAAAAATAATAACTAACATTTCTTCAAGAAATGTTAGTTATATAAAACTTTGATAATCAACAAATTAAAACTACAATTTATACCCAAAATCCGTATTTGCTTCTAATTGTACCAAAAATTGATACATCAAATTGATCACCGATTCCATGTCTTCGATATGGACAGTTTCAACGGTGGTGTGCATATATTTTAAAGGCAGAGAAATTAAAGCCGAAGCCACGCCGCCATTGGAATAAGCAAAAGAATCGGTATCTGTACCCGTAGAGCGCGAACTTGCCATGCGTTGAAAGGCAATATTATTTTTAGTAGCTGTTTCGATCAATTTATTGAGCAAATTATTATGTACCGCAGGGGCGTAAGAAAGTACACAGCCTTTACCAGTTTTGATGTCGCCGCTAACAACTTTGTCGTACAAAGGCGAATGTGTATCGTGGCAAACATCTGTAACAATGGCTACATTTGGTTTGATTCGTTCTGTGATCATTTCTGCCCCTCGCAAACCAATTTCTTCTTGCACAGAATTGACAATATACAAGCCAAAAGGCAATTTGATTTGATTTTTGTGTAATCTTCGAGCCACTTCTGCAATCATAATTCCGCCTGCGCGGTTGTCTAAAGCACGCCCAACCAAAAATTTTTCGTTCAAAAACATAGGTTCGTCTTCATAAGTAACCACGCAACCTACATGGATTCCGAGTTCTGCCACTTCTTCTTTGTTCGAACAACCGCAGTCTAAAACAATATTTTTTTGGTTAGGAATAGGATTATTTTTTTCGTTGCGCACATGAATTGCGGGCCAACCAAAAATTGCTTTTACAATTCCTTTTGAAGTATGAATATTTACTCTTTTTGAAGGGGCAATCATTTCGTCTGAACCACCATTGCGAATGACGTGCAAATAACCTTCAGCGCTAATGTAGTTTACAAACCAAGAAATTTCGTCTGCGTGTGCTTCAATGACTACCTTATAAGGCGATTCGGCGTTAATTACGCCCACTGCCGTTCCGTAGGTATCTACAAAAAAATCATCAATATATGGTTTGATATACTCTAACCAAACTCTTTGTCCTGCCATTTCGAAACCAACAGGCGAGGCAGTGTTTAAATATTTTAATGCAAATTCTTTCAATTTTTTTTTCATGGATTAAAATAAAATTTGATTTAATTTTCACAAAAAAGCATAAAAAATAATCAAAAGCAAATGTTTTTTTGCTTTTGAGATAAAAAATTTAAAATTTATTCTATCTTTACTTTCTTTTATAAGCCCCAAATTACAAAAGCACCCCAATATTGCGGAGAAGTTTCGGGAAATTCTTTTCTAAAACGGTTCTGGGCTTGAAGTAAAGCCGCGTGCAAGTCTTGTTTTTTGATCCAAAATTCATAAAAATATTGCATCAAAAGTTGTGTAGCTTGGTCATCTACTTTCCAAAGACTCATCACCGTATTTCGAACTCCCGCCGACTTAAAAGCCCTTGACATACCCAAAACTCCTTCTCCGTTGGCTATTTTTCCTTTTCCTGTTTCGCAGGCGGAAAGTACCACCATTTCTGTTTTTTTTAAGTCCATTTGCAAAATTTCGTAAGCACTTAATTTTTCGTTGGGCGAATTTGCCAAACCAGATAAAGCCAAAAATGAATTAAACAAAGGATGTTCATTATTATTTTCACAAAAAGCTCCATGCGTTGCCAAATGCAAAATGCGAGGATTTTTTGACTTTGAAATTTGCAATAAATTGTACTTATTGGCTTCTTGGCGATTCAAAATTTGACTTTTAAACGAATTGGAAAGTATTTTTTGAATTTGGTCTATTTCTTTTTGCGTATTTGGCAAAGCATTGATAGAACGAATATCCAGATCGCAAAGTGTGCCTCGATGTTTGAGAAGATATGCCAAATCTCCTAAATCGGCATTAAAATCGGGATTTCCAAAAAGCAAAGCCGTTTGATCGTTATATTTTTTGGTGCTTGCGAGCAATTCTTTGGTGCTGTTCAACAAATAAATTCTGAATTGATCTCCTAAAAAAGTTTTGGTTTTTGGGTGTTGCAAAATATTTAAGTTAATCAGATTGTACGCCCCATCAGGAGAAAAATAAATATTTTCGATATTTTTTAAATAAGGTTCAAAAATTTGCCAAAAATCGGCATAACCTTCCACAAAATCTGTTTCCACAGATTGGTGAAATTTGTCTGTGAGTTGATCCAAATCTGGTGGCAGTTGAATGGCAATAGGGTTACCTTTTGAACGCAAAAGCAAAGCCAAATAGTATTTTTTACTTTTGTACTCATAAGCAATAATTTCTATAGCTAACTCATTTGCTTTGAGTTTTTTTTGCACGTCTTGCCAACGCACAGAAGTTTGGTACTGCTTAAAATCTGCGGATTTGTAAACCAAATCGGCTTTAATTTTTTCGCTTTTTTCTAAATATTTCTGTTTGCTTATAGAATCTGTTATTTTTTCTAAAGATTGATTTAGGCTTTTCCATTCTTCAAAAAGTGCTTTTATTTCGTCATTATCACCGTTTGCGATGTTTTTTTGCACTTCCAAAAATTCGTATAAAATACTACTTTTGATGCCAAGACTTAGGTTATACAAATTCGAACAAATGCTAGAATCAGCCAAATAGTGCGAAGCATATTCATAAAACAAAAAGAAAAAATTTTTCTGTTGAAATTGCAAAAATTTGAGTTGTTGTTGCTCTGTGTTGCCAATAAAATTTCTTTTCAACTCTTTTTCTGCACCTTTTACACTCTGAAAATACGCCTGATGTGCTTCTTTCAAACGATTTTTTTTGGCAAAAATAATTGCCAAATTTTTGTAAGCACTATTTTGCAAAGTCAAAAATCCTTGCTTGCTCACTTTTTCAAAACACCATTCTGCTTCTGGATATTGTTTGTCGTTGATGTGCGGTTGTTCAAGTAAAATGACTCCCAAATTGTGCAAAGAAAATATTTCTTGTGTGCTTTGGTAAGCATTCCAATTCATTTTTTTTGCTCGTTCATGCTCCCCTAATCCTTGTAAAGCACCTGCCAAATTATGTTCTAAATGCTCTTTTAACGCAAAAGGATCATCTGTTTTGATCAAAGTATAAGCCTCTTTGTAATGTTGAAGGGCTTTTGAATAATTTTTTTGGTCATATTGGATCAAACCTGCGGTATTGAGCAAAATTGCATAATTTCCGTTTTTTATGCCTATTTTTTTCTGATAAAAATTCAGACATTTTTCTATGCAATTTTCTGCTTTCGAATAATCGTGCAAACTTCTGAACAAATACGCCATATTGTTCAAATAGATGGCAATATTCCAATTAATTTTGTCTTGATCAGCTTGACAAGATGGATTTAGATTTTCTGTATAAGTTAAAAATTTTTCAGCAATATACAAAGATTCACTGTAACGATGGATAGTCATATAAAGCCTTGTCAAATCTTGGGAAATATTGACCAAATTGACGTATTTACAGTCCTCTAAATAATGTTTTTCTGCAAAAAAAAGAGCTTTTTTACAGTAAAAAACTGCTTTTTCGTAGTTTTCATCATCAAACATATTTTTGCTAAAACGATAAAAATACAAACTAGAATCGCCTTGATCCAAATATATTTTTTCGTATTCTGCATAGTTTTCGTCTAACTTTTGACTTTGCGCATAAGTAATTTTTTGTATAAAAATACTCAATATGGCAAATAATAAGCATTGAAAAATTGTTTTCATAAATTTATATCAGTCTTTTAAGTTGCAAAATAACTTTAATAATTCTATAAATCACAAAAAATAATCATTTTACTTTTATTCAAAATAATAAAAATTTGAATTAAACTAATAAAATATTAATTTTGGATTTCTATTGAATAAAAATCTCATGAAATTATTTGCTATTGTTTGTTTTTTAATTTTGGTTAGTTATTCCTCTTGTACTTCGCAAACCGAAGAATCTGTAAAAAAAGACGCAAAAAAAGTCTTTTCTGATAGTATTCAAACCGTAACTTTAACTGCCGTTGGCGATTTGATGTGTCATGGAATGCAATATAAATATGCTTTTCGGGCAGATAGCAACCGTTACGATTTTGCAGATGTTTATGAAGCTGTAAGCGAATATTTGAGTGCCGCAGATTTGACTATGGGCAATTTGGAAACCGTTTTGGCAGGAAAAACTACCGATTTTAGCGGTTACCCACAATTTAATTCGCCAAACGAATATGCAGATGGCGTAAAAAAAGCAGGTTTTGACGTATTGATCACTTCAAATAATCATTCTTACGACAAAGGCGAAGCAGGAATTTTGAGAACTTTGGAAGAACTACAAAAGCGAAATTTAACGCCAATTGGCACCTACACCAGCGAAAAAGATCGAGATTCGATCAGAATTGTGGATTTGAAAGGCATAAAAATAGCTCTTTTGGCTTATACGCAATTTTCGAATGTCGGCAGACCTTCCTCAAAAAAATATTTGCTAAACCAAATTGACAGCCTTGTTCCTGTGGAAAAAGATATTTTGGCTGCGAGAAAAAAAGGTGCAGAAATTGTGTTAATAAACTATCATTGGGGAAACGAATATCAGAGAGAACCTAATGAATATCAGCGTTTTATAGCAAAAAAAACTTTCGAATTGGGAGCAGATATTGTGATCGGGCATCACCCACACAGTTTGCAACCTACGCAATTAATTCCCAAAAACAAAAGCAATGTAGGTTTGGATACAGGTTTTATTGCCTATTCTTTGGGCAATTTTTATTCGAATCAACGTTGGAGATATTCTGACGCAGGCGCGATTTTGACTTTGAAATTAAGCAAAAACAAAAATACGGGCAAAATTACTTTAAAAAGCGAATATGTGCCTGTTTGGGTTTTTAGAGGCGTGGCAGGAAAGCGAAATCGTTTTATTGTTTTGCCTTCTTATGCGGCTTATTCTGATCGTTTTCCAAACTTTTTGAAACATCTAATTCCTTCGCAAATGGAATTTTTAACGCACCAAGACAAAAAATTAATGTTACAAGCCGATGAAGATAGCCGTTTTACAATGACTCGTTATCAAGTTCCGCTAAAATTGGCTTTGTGGGGAAAATTGCCATCTTCCGAATATTTATCTTCGCCAAAAAGCAAATTTTATTCTTTGCATTTGGATTGGAAAGGAGTGGAAATAAAAAAATGAAAAAAATTGTATTGACTTTGTTGGCAATTATTGTGTTTCAAAATTCTTTTGCTTGCTTAAATGGTGATACCAAAGAACTAACAAACGGTTTTGTACTCTACCAACACTCTGAATATGAAGAAGTTCCTTACGGACATGATTTTTTGATAGACAGTTACAAAGAATTATACAAAGAACTAGATAATTTGTATAAAAAAGCCAATAATATAGCCTATTTGTCCGACAAAGGCTATGTTTTGATTGTGCAAGGAAAATATAGGCAGGCAGTTGAGCTTTATTTGAAAATTGAAAAACTAGATTCCAATCGCTATTCTACTGCGTCTAATCTTGGCACCGCTTACGAATTGCTTGGACAAAACGAAAATGCTTTGAAATGGATTAAAAAATCGGTTCAAATCAATGAAGAATCGCATAATCATTCGGAATGGTTGCACGTTAAAATATTGGAAGCAAAAATTAATGGTCAAAAATTTATAACAGACCAATTTTTGCTCGGCACAAGTTTTGGTTTGGAGGCAGAACCCAAAACCAAATTGTCAAAAAAAGAACTCTTAAAACTAGAAAAAGCTTTATTTTATCAACTTAACGAAAGAATTTCTTTTGTCAAACCCAAAGACAAAATTGTGGCTAGACTCTTGTTTGAATTGGGAAATATTAATTTTTTGTTGGGAAATTTGAAAAATGCCAAAAAAAATTATGAACAAGCACAAAAATATGGTTTTTCTGATTCTATTTTAGATTTGAGAACAGAACAAACAGATAAAATTGTTGTAAAAATTGAAAAAAATAATATCCAACATTTACACGGAATTTGCAGAAAAAGAAGAAACTGAAAAAGAAAGCATAATTATAAATCGTGGAGGAGAGGTGGCGGTTTACTCAATCACTTCTCTAATTATTTTGTATTTGCTTTTTAAACTAAAAGGCAAAATGGACAAAAAATGAAGGTGGTTGAAAAATGCAATCATCGATGGTTAATTACTTATGATAATTCGGAATATATCAAAGATTTGTTTTCTTTTGCAAATATTTCAGAATGGAATTTGATGTATGGCATGAGA
>RDXG01000299.1 GCA_004292785.1 Bacteroidota bacterium | reverse complement strand
ATTCCTGTCAAAAATATTGTCAAAACTAAGGCAATTTTGACTAAATTTTTGTGAAAAGCAAAAAGTTGAATTTCTAAATTCATGCTCGTTTTCATGCAAATATCCTTTTTCTTTTAATTGAAAATTAAAAAACCTACCTCAATCTTAAAGATCGAAGTAGGTTTTTTCAAAGAAAAAAAATTATTTTCTCACAAATCCGCCTTTCAATAATTTTTGAGAATCTGTACCCACCATGACCTCAAATTCGCCTGCTTCGACAATAAAATCGCCTTTATCAGTATAAAAACCAAGTTCAGCTTCGGTCAAAACAAAGTCAATAACTTTTGATTCGTTTGGTGCTAAGGCAAATTTTTTAAAGCCTTTCAACTCTTTTACGGGGCGCACAAAACTTGCAAATTTGTCCCTGATGTAAAGCTGTGTAACTTCTTCACCTGCCAATTTCCCGATGTTTTTTACTGTAACTTGCACTTTTACGGCAGATTGATTGCTTGCATCTATCTGCAAATTGCTGTATTCGAATTGCGTGTAACTCAAACCATAACCAAAAGGGTACAAAGGCGCATTAGACTCGTCAATGTAATGTGACCAATATCTATGTGGCTGATAATCACCTCTTCCTGTATTAAAATAGTTGTAATAAATAGGAACTTGTCCAACATTTCTTGGAAAAGTCATAGTCAATTTTCCGCTAGGATTGTAGTCGCCAAACAAAACTTGTGCAATTGCATTTCCACTTTCTGTTCCCAAATGCCAACTTTCCAAAATACAAGGAATATTTTTGTCTGCCCAAGTAATTGCCAACGGTCTGCCGTTCATGAGTACCAAAACAATGTTTTTATTCACTGCATAGACTGCTTCCAAAAGTTTTTGCTGTGAGCCTGGCAAATCCAAAGTAGTTCTGCTTCTGGCTTCTCCGCTTTGATCTGCGCCTTCGCCCAAAACCATGACTACAATTTCCGATTTTTTTGCTAAGGCAACCGCTTCAGCAAATCCTTTTTCGTCTTGTTCGAAGGTTGAGTTTGCGCCTTTTGCAAATTTGAAATTGTTGTTATATTTTTTGAAACCTTCCAACACTGAAACTGCTGTTCCTTTGTCTGCTCCAATTACCCAACTTCCTAGCGGGTGATCTTTGTCTTCTGCCAATGCGCCGATAATGGCTATTTTATCTTGTGTTTTTTTGAGTGGCAAAAGTTGTTTGTCGTTTTTCAAAAGTACAATAGATTTTTTAGCCATGTCCAACACTCCTGCAATGTGGTCAGGATGTCTGATCAACTCTTTTTCTCTTTTTTCGTCGCAATATTTGTAGGGATCGTCAAATAAACCTAGTTCAAATTTGACTCGCAAAATCCTTTTGACGGCATCATCAACCAATTTGATGTCCACTTTTCCATTTTCTACGGCTTCTTTCAAATGACTTACATACGCCAAAGATTCCATGTCCATGTCCGATCCTCCGTTGGCAGAAGTTTCTGCAACTTCTTTAAGATTGGCAGCAAAACCATGATTGATCATTTCTGCACCTGAACTCCAGTCCGAAATAATGAAACCATCAAATTTCCATTTGTCTTTCAAAATTTCTCTTTGCAAAAATTTGTTTGCGGTTGCAGGAACGCCATTCAATACATTAAAAGAGTTCATAACGGTTCTTACTCCGCTTTCTATGATTGCTTTAAATGGCGGAAAAACTACATTGTGAAGGGTATAAGTTCCAATATCAACCGTGTTGTAATCTCTGCCTGCTTCAATAAAACCGTAGGCTGCAAAATGTTTGGCACAGGCAGCAATGGTATTGTTTGAAGACAAATCGTTTCCTTGAAAACCTTTGACTCTGGCAATGCCAATTTTTGAACCCAAATAAGTGTCCTCGCCTGCGCCTTCCATGACTCTGCCCCAACGTGCATCTCTGGAAATGTCTACCATTGGTGCAAAAGTCCAATTAATTCCTACTGCGGCGGCTTCGATGGCGGCAATTCTAGCCGATTTTTCGATGGCTTCCAAATCCCAACTAGCCGATTCTGCCAACGGAATTGGCGAAATGGTTTTGTAACCGTGAATAACATCAAAACCAAAAATCAAAGGGATTTTCAAACGAGTTTCTTTCATGACCAACTCCTGCAACTTTCTGACTTCTGCTGTTCCTTTGACATTGAGCATCGAACCGACCAATCCTTTTTTAAGATGTTCGTATTTCATTTTGGCGTTTCCGTCTTTGGGTGCGGGTCCTGTAACTTCCCAAAAACCGTTGTATTGGTTCATTTGACCTACTTTTTCTTCTAAGGTCATGAGTTTGAGTACACTGTCTATTCTGGATTCAAAGCCTTTGTTTTGCGCTTGAATATTGCCACAAATAGCTAAAAAAATAATAAATACAGTGATTAATTTTGAAGTTTTGTTCATTGTTTAAAATTAATTTTATGTTATGAAAAAAATTGATAATTTTAATGCAAGATAATTAAAAAAGGAAAATAAGCAAATCTGTTTTGATCTGTGATATTTTTTTAATTTTTTTATAAAAAAATAAAAAACGCATTTTCATTTTTTTTACAAATATTTTGTTTAATTTCGTTCAAACCTTGAATAATAAATCAAATAATATGGCAGACGGCTCAGCGCAAACCAAAAAAGCAGATCGAATGGATCAGTGGCCCATTCCAAAATTTTATTTTCGTGCTACTTTTCAGTACACCACAGGCGGCGGAAAAGCAACCGTTCCTTTTATGGAGATTTCTGGAATGGATACCGAAGCACAAGTAACTGAATACAGAGCGGGTGGAGACAAACGGTTTACTTTGTCTAAAATGCCTGGTTTGATAAAAACTAATAACGTTACTTTCAAAAAAGGAATGTTCAAAAATGACGATGAATTTTGGATTGAATACAGCAAAAACAAAATGAATACTGCCAAAAGAATGACAGTAACCATAGAATTGCTGGACGAAGCAGGCGAAGCAACGCATACTTGGACTTTAACAAATGCTTGGTTTGCGAAGATTATTGCCACCGATCTGAATGCAACAGCGAACGAAATTGCAATAGAAACTTTGGAGGTGGTTCATGAAGGACTCAAACAAAATGAATTGTCGTCTCCTGGTGAACAAAAAAAATAAAAAACTTTTATAAGGTTTTGAAACCTTATAAAAGTTAGAATAATTATATTTAACCAATTTTGGCAATCAAATCGGCAGTTCTAGCAGAATAACCTGCTTCGTTGTCGTACCAACCTACAATTTTTGCCATTTTACCGTTTACTGAAGTAATTCCTGGATCAAAAATACAAGAGAACGGACTTCCAATAATGTCAATAGATACAATTTCGTCTTCTGTGTATCCCAAAATGCCTTTCATTGCACCTTCAGAGGCTTTTTTCATGGCGGCATTGATTTGTTCGATGGTGGCTTCTTTTTTCAAAATCACACAAAGATCGGTCAAAGAACCATCTGGCACTGGTACTCTCACTGCGTTTCCGTCTAGTTTACCTTTCAAATGTGGCAACACCAAACCTACCGCTTTTGCCGCCCCTGTAGAAGTTGGCACGATGGAATAAGCTGCCGATCTAGCACGTCTCAAATCGCTGTGAGGTGCATCTTGTAAGTTTTGGTCGGCAGTATAAGCGTGAATGGTAGTAATAAATCCTTGTTCGATTCCAAAATTATCGTCAAGCACTTTTGCCATGGGCGCAAGGCAGTTGGTTGTACAAGAAGCATTTGAAAGGATAGTTTCGTTTCCTGTCAAAGTTTCATCATTTACGCCCAATACTACAGTTTTTACATCGCCTTTGGCTGGAGCAGAAATGACTACTTTTCTAGCACCTGCTTCCAAATGTTTGCCTGCACCTGCTTGATCAACAAATCTTCCTGTTGATTCTAGGACTACATCAATTTTAAGGTCTTTCCAAGGCAATTTGGCAGGGTCTCTTTCTGCAAATACTTTGATAGTTGCGCCGTTCACTACCAAATTTCCGTCAGCTACTGAAACAGTGCCGTTAAATTTGCGGTGAACAGAATCGTATTTTAACAAATGTGCCAACGTTGGGGCATCTGTAAGATCATTGAGGGCAACTACTTCAATATTTGGGTTCGCAACCAAATTGCGGAAAGTCAAACGACCAATTCTACCAAAGCCATTGATGGCAACTCTAATTTTTGACATATTATTAAATATTAAGAATAAATAATTTTGACTGCAATTTAAAAGTTTTTTTTTAGAAAAAACAAATTATAATCTTTTTTTATTGTAACTTAGTTCCTTAAAACTGCTAGTCTTAAAGAGCTAATGCTCTCATCGGTCAGACGGCAATAACATTTTTAAGACTACCTAAAAACTTTTATCATGGGACTAAGAATATTTGTTTATATAATCTTTTTATTCTTCAAATCAGATACTTCGGAGGATATTTTGCTCCATATTGTTAGGGTTAATTCAGAATTCTTATTTGCCAATAAAATTGGAGCATTTATTTTTTTATTTTTAATGGATTTGCTCATGCAAGAGGAAGAAAGGCTTAGTTCGTTTGTTTACGTGCTTTTTTTGTTTGGGTCTGCCTATTTTGTCAATGAGTTTACCATTCCTTTTACAAGAATTTTTGGCGAGGCGCTTACTACACTTATTATATTTATTTTTTTTGTTTTAATCAATCTTTTTATAAATATTCGCTTACTTTTGCACATGACTTTTGTAATGTTAAAAGCTATTTTTGATTTCTTTCTTGAGATTTTAATAAACATTATTATAGTGGTTTTGTACCTTGCCATTTTCTGGGGTCTTGTAAGTCTATATACTAAATTTCGTTAAATTTACAATTTTTCTCTCATTAAAACTATGGGATTTATTATCAAAATTCTCTTGTCTGCTGTTTCTGTTTTTGGAACGGTCTATTTTTTAGGAAAATTTCCTATTCTTTCTGCCAAAGTTTCTGTGGATTCTTTTGTAACGGCTATCGTGGTGGCGGTGGTTTTGGGCTTGCTGAACACTTTTGTAAAGCCTGTGCTTTCGTTGTTGAGTTTACCAATTACGATGATGACTATGGGCTTGTTTTTGTTTATTTTAAATGCGGCAATGGTCATGCTGGCAAGCTATTTTGTAAGCGGTTTTTTGGTAAACGGTTGGATTTCTGCGATTGTTTTTAGCGTGATCAACTCGGTTATTTCTTACATTTTGCATTTGTTTTTTGGCAATAAATAATGAAGTCCAGAAAAATAACATTTCTTCAAGAAATGTTATTTTTTAATCAATTATTCCAATTTGTTTTCTGCCGTGAACGTGTTTGAGAATATTTTTTTTAGAATTTAAAATATAAGTCCTAAACAAGTCAAAATCGGCAATATTGGCTTTGAGTTGCGTTTTCATGAATTGCCCAAAACTGTCTTCTATAAAGTTTTTTACTTTATATTTTTTGAACACAGTTTCTAAATAAAAACTTTTTCTGACCAAATGATTGCGATCATACAAAAAAAGTAAGGGCAAAATTTCGGTATTTTGTTCTATATAATTGCTTCGGTTATCTTTTCCATTGGATTTGAAAGTAAGATAATTGATGTTATTTTCTATAAAATATTTTTTGATAAGTGCTTCAAAATCAATGCTTTGTACAAAAACAAAATCGTGCTGAACAACCAAAACAAATTCAAAAATACACTTTTTTAGTGCAAAATATACGTTTTCAGCAAACCCACAACGCTGTTCTCTAAGCAAAATTTCAAAATTTGGTGGGCAAATAGATTTGAGATTTTCGATGTATTGCAAATAATTTTTTGCTTGTTTTTCGTTGATCATGCCACTTTTGAGTTCCTGTTTTTCAGAAATTTTGTAGCCATCACAAACAACAATTATTTGCCAATCGTCTTCAAAATTCAAAGAAGTAATCACTTCGTCAATCATTTTTGTAGAAGGGTTGGACTTGATCGGCGAAGTGGTAATAATTACAGAAAGCATAAATCAAAGTATTTTTAGGCTATTTTACTGCTTTCATGCTCACAAATTCTTTTTCTTGTTCCAAGACATAGATAATTTCTACTTCTTTGTTTTTATATTTTTGGGCATTGTCAATATCACATTCAAAAGAGCCAAGGAAATCTAAGGTTTTGCCTTTTTTATCTTTGATACTCACATATTTTCCCATGTCGCCTTGTTCGCCAGAAATATATTTTCCTTGAACTTTGACCAAATTATTATCTTTATAACCAGCGTCAATATGTTTGGCAACATTGAAAGGTTCAGACATCAAACGTATGCCCACAGCCAAAGATTTTTGGACAATGTGGTACGAAATAGTATATTTTTTGTTCATTTCAAAAGTGGCATCTTCGGGCATAAAATTGATCGAAAATTCCTCGCCTTTGTCGTTTTTTAAACTTACAAATTGCAAAGGACCCAAACCCGTTTCGCCAACTTCCAAAACTTTTCCCGTAAAAATATTTACTTTTTCTTGTGCCAAAATGGTTTTAACATTCAATAAAAAGAAAAAGAAAATAAGAAATAAAAACTTGGTTTTCATATTTATTTTGGTTTAAAATCAAAGACTTAAAGTTCGTAAGTTTGTCCTTTTTCAGGAATTTCTACATTTTGGTAGCCATCTTTTCTCAAATCTGCTTCAAATTGAAGCATCGAAGAATATTCTCCGTGAACCAAAAACAGTTTTTTGAGTTCATCGGCTTTTTGGCTCTTGATAAAACGCATCAAATCGTCATGTCCGCCATGTCCGCTAAAAGCATCAGTAGCAGCAATGGCTGCTTTTACATCAATTTTCTTTTTACGACCAATTTGAACTACTTTTTCTCCATGTATTAATCGGTTTGCCAAAGTGCCTTCTGTCGAATAACCGATCAATAAAATGGTACAATATGGATTTTCTAAATTTGCTTTTACATGGTGCTGAATTCTCCCGCCTTCCATCATTCCCGAAGACGAAATAATAATGCAAGGTTCGTTATGATTTGAAATTTGCCTACTTTCTTTCAAAGTTTGAACATAAATTAGGTTTTCAAAATCAAACAAATTGCCATGTTTTTTATAAAAATCTTGCGATTCTTGGTTCAAATATTGGTGATATTTTTGGTGGATTCTGGTACTTTGCAAAGCCAAAGGGCTGTCGGAAAACACCTTAATTGGCGGAAGTTTTTTGCTTATATACAATTTGTTTAAAGTATAAAGCAAGGCTTGAGTCCGTCCCACGCTAAAAGCAGGAATAATCAAACGACCTGGAATTTCTACGCAAGCCTTTGTGATTACTTTTTCCAATTCTTGTTCAGGATTCGATGAAATGTGATTTCTGTTTCCATAAGTGGTCTCACAAACCAAATAATCTACTTTTGGCAAAGTGGCAGGATCGCACAACAAAGGATAATTTAACCTTCCAGTATCTCCTGAAAAAATAATAGATTTACTCTGATTATCTTCATTTACTTCTACTTTTACCGCAGCAGCACCTAATAAATGCCCATTTACAATAAAAGTAATGGTTACATCTTTGCGCACTTGAAAAGGCTTGTCAAAGGCAATTGGCACAAAACGGTCAGTTGCGTCTTCTACTTGCTTTTCCAAATATAAATCGGCAGTATAAGGTTTTTGAAAAGAGTCGTGTTGCCTTCTTCTGCCTCTAAAATTATCCTTTTGTTTCTGAAAATGTGCCAATTTTTTTCTGTGGATTCCCGCAGAGTCCATGAGCAACAAATACGAAAGATCGTAAGTTGGTGAAGTACACAAAATTTGTCCATCAAAACCTGCGGCTATCAAATTCGGAATATTTCCTGAATGATCGATGTGCGCATGAGTGAGTAGCACCAAATCGATGGTACTTGCATCAAAAGGAAAAAGTGGTCTTGGGGTTGTAGTGCTTATAAAACGTTCTCTTTCCATATCAATTCCGCAATCAATCAGAATTCGGTATCCGTCTTTTAAATCAAGCAAAAACATACTTCCTGTTACTTGTCGGGCAGCTCCCCAAAATGTCAGTTGCATATAATCAATTTCTTTTTTTTATAAAATTATCCTTTAAATTTTATTTTATCGAAACAATATTTTTCGGATTTTTCAAAATAGTTTGCAATGTATATAAAAAGAAACAAAAATTTATAATTTATTTATCTTTTTTTTATTTCAAAAATATAAATATCTTTCTAAAAAAGGCTTAAACAAGCTCTATTCGCCAAAAATCAAATAAAAATAATTTTTATTCAAATGTTTTTAAAGTCAAATTATTTCCATCAAATTCTGCATAATGGCATTGATTTGTAAACCATTCGCCCAAATTGATGTAACGGCTGTTGGCAGAAACTTCCAAATCTAAGGGCAAATGTCGATGCCCAAAAATATAATAATCTGCGTGTTTTTGAACTTCTAATGCCTTGCAATATTGCCAAAGCCATTCTTTTTCGCCCAAAAAACGTTTTTCTTCTTCGTTTCTAGCCTTATTTTTACTACTTCTCGACCAAAAAAATGCCAAACGAAAAGACAAATCGGGGTGAATTTTGGCAAAAAGATATTGCAAAAAACGATTTTCAAATATTTTTTTCAAAATTTTATAGCCATAATCTCCGTTTCCTAAGCCATCGCCATGTCCGATAAGTAATTTTTTTCCACAAAATTCTACATATTGCGGACAATGATAGACTTTCATGCCAATTTCAGACGGAAAATAATCGAAAGTCCATAAGTCGTGATTTCCTGTAAAAAAATTTATTGGAATACCAGAATCAATGATTTCTGCCAATTTTCCAAAAAAACGAATGTAACCTTTTGGAACAACATGATTGTATTCATACCAAAAATCAAAAACATCTCCAAGCAAAAATATTTGTTGAGCTGTGGGTTTTATGGCATCTAGCCAACGAATAATTTTGCGTTCCCTTTCCAAACTTATACTTGCATTTGGCGAACCCAAGTGAAAATCGGAGGCAAAATAAATTTTTTTGTTAGGAAAAAGGCTTTCTACTTTGGCAATCATACAAAATTATTTTTTTAAGATTAAATCATTTTTCTCTTTTTCTTGATACAATTTCCACCAAGGAGTAGCGGGGGAGCTGTGATGTTCGTAGTGATAACCAAAAAAATAACAGCTCAAAAATGCCCAAAAATGGTTTTTTCTTTGACTTCCCGCCTTGTGAACGTTCTCATGTTCGCCCATGTGAGGCTTGTAAGTGCCAAAATAAAACAACTGAAAAGTAGAAAGAATGGAAGGAATGATCCAAAAAAGAATCAGATTTTCCATAGGAAAAACCAATTTTAACAAATTATAACTAATTGCCATCAACACAATTTGTATCCAAGTTACATATTGCTTTGCAAAATGATAATACCAAACCCAAAAACCGCCTTGATGATAGTCTGGGTCTTGATCTGTGCCTACAAAACGGTGGTGCAAATGATGTTTTGAGTTGAGCAAATCGTAAGAATTAAAGGCAAAAAGAGCCGCAGCAATTCGCCCAATCCAACGATTTACGTTACGATTAGGCGAAACCAAACCATGCATGGCATCGTGAGCAGTAATAAAAATGCCTGTATAAAGATGCGTTTGCAAAAAAATAAAAAAATAAACAAGCACAGAATTAAAATTAACTGTTTGATAAACAAGCAGATAACTCAAATTTGTAAACCATAAAAACAAAACCAAGCAGGCAATAAAAGTGCCTTTATAAGATGTTTTCATTATTTTTCGGTATAAATTTCTAACAAACCTTCGGGCAAATCGACATTGATTTGCTGTTTTTCTTTATCAACTTCCAACATAATCTCTTTGTTCATTGGAATCAGAACTTCTACTCCTTTATAGTCCATTGCCAACAAATTTTGCGAGGGCAGTTCGTAAATGACTGTAACCTTTCCCAAAATGCCCAAAACCAAATCAACTACTTGATAACCAATAACTTCGTGAAAGAAAAAACCATCTTCGAGTTCAGGTAATTCTTCCAAAGAAAGAAAAAGTTTTGAGCCTTTCAAATGCTGAACGTCCTCTATTTTGTCCATTTTTTTGAATTTTAAAACCACCGTATCAGGTCTGAAACTCACTTTTTGGATCGGAAAAGAGATCAATTTTCCTTTTTGTTCTATAAAAACAGCTTCCAAATCTTCGTAATATTCTGGCTCATCGACATCAAAAAACGCCACTACTTCGCCTTTTAAGCCGTGTGTTCTCAAAATATATCCTAATTCGTAACAATCTTCTTTTTTCATGATTTTTTTTGAGTCAAAGGTAAAATCTTTTTGGGAATAATAAAAAAGTTGTTTAGGATTATTTTTTCTATTGCTATAAATCTTTGTTTGACCAGACTCTTAAATTTTTTGGCATTTTATTTGTTAATACTTTGTATAAGAAAAAAAATGTTAAACTTTATTGCAAATCTAATTCTTTTCTTACATTTGTGAAATTAAATCTGAAAACGTATGATCACGAACAATACTTTTGAAAACCAAAGCAAAACAGATCGAAAAAACAATACTTTTTTGATCGTTTTTCTAACTGTTGTAGGAATTGCAAATATTTTGAATGCAATCGCAATGTTATTTTAGCACTCGACAAACTTCTATATATAAAAGGTCTTTCTAAAAATTTATTTTTAGAAGGCTTTTTTTCTATTTATTCCTAATTTTTCGATAAAAATCATAAAATAGGTTCACAGGAAAATGTATTTTTGCCAAAAAGATACAAATTTTGTCTTTCAAAGTCAATTTGTCTAGCTTTTTTAGTAATTCTGCAAATTCCAAAACCAAATCGAAATGCGAAGTAAATAAAGAAAGCCTTGCATGATAACGCACAGAAACCGCCAAAGCCAAATGTTCCTCCTGATTTTGGTTCAATAAAAACGCCTTTTTACATACTTTCAAAGTAGATTTTAGATGCGGATTATTTTTCATGTAAAAAGTTTTGCCGTGAGAATTGCTTAAAACTCGTTTTTTAACCAAAATTTCATTCAAAAAATAATATTTCCAATTTCGACTCGATCTTATCCAAAAATCATAATCTTCATAACTCAAATTTTCGTCATAACCGTTTAGTTCTTCCAACACTTTTTTTCTGATGATCATGCTTGGCGCAGAAATAAAAGATTTTTCAATTAAATATTTGTAAATCAACCCATTAGGAATATTTTTTGTGTCTTTTTCTTTGAAATGTTGCCCAATCATTTCCGATTTTTCGCTGATCAAATACGCATTTGAAAAGACAATTCCCACGTCTTGGGCTTGTGTTTCGAAGGTTTGAATTTGCCTAAAAATTTGATTTTCAGAAAGAATATCATCGGTTGCCAAATCAATAATATATTTTCCTTTGGCGTTTCTAAATGCCAAATTAAATGCCTTACAATTCCCAATATTTTCCTGAATTTTATAAAACTTGATGTTTTTCTTAAAAAAGGAGTCGTTTGGTACATTTTGAATCCATTGTTCAATTATTTTTACACTTTGATCTGTGCTTGCGTCATCAACAATGAGCAGTTCAATAAAAGGATAATTTTGTGTGAACACCGATTGCAAACATTCTTTGACAAAACGTTCATGATTATAGCACAAGGCAATAATGGAGAGCCAAATTTCGGGCATTTTTGAGTACGAATTTTATCTAAAACCACGCATTTCTTTGAGAATTGCGTAGTTTTAGAATTTCAATTTATTCTTCTTTATCTTCTGAATTATAAATGTCAGAAAGGGTGGCAGGTTTGTCGTATTTTACAGTGAAACCCAAAGAATCAGATAATTTTTGAGCTTTTTCGGTTTCAAGCGCATTGAATTGATAATTTGCAATCAACCTTCCTCTGCGAAGCAAAGCCTTGTCGATGTTGTCGATGTGCGTGTTGAACGTACACAAAATTTGCAAATTCAAACAATCCGAAAGTAAACCGTCTGCAATGTTCAACAAACTAGAAACGGCTGCGGTTCTGCCTGTGCTTTCTCTTGATTCGATGATGGACTCGGCATCTTCGATGATCAAAATAGAATTTGGATTAGAAATCATTAAAGGCAAAAATTGCGGAGAAGCCACTTTATCGGCATAATCTGAAGGAATATAAATCATTTTTTTGTCGATTTTTCCTGTCAAATAGCGGATGTAATGTGTTTTTCCTGTGCCAGGTTCGCCGTGCAAAAGTACCAAACCTTTGTCGTCTTGGGTGTT
>RDXG01000298.1 GCA_004292785.1 Bacteroidota bacterium | reverse complement strand
GCGGGCTACGAAATTGTTTTGATCGAAACCGTTGGAGTTGGGCAGTCCGAAACTTTGGTGGCAGACATGACCGATTTTTTTCTGTTGCTTATGCTCGCAGGCGCAGGCGATGAGTTGCAAGGAATAAAAAAAGGAATCATGGAAATGGCAGACCTGATCGCCATCACAAAAGCAGACAGCGGAAACGAAAATAAAGCAAAACTTGCCCGCATAGATTTTGCAAATGCTTTGCATCTTTTCCCCGCCTCAAATTCAGGTTGGACTCCTTGTGCGCTTACTTGTTCGGCTACGCAAAAAATAGGTTTAGATCAGATTTGGCAAAAAATTTTGGAACACGATCAACTCACGACAGCAAATTCTTGGAAAGAAAAAAATCGAAAAAATCAGAATATTCATTGGTTCAGAGAAACCATCAAACAACAACTAGAATCGCATTTTTTTGAACAAGAACATATCAAAAAGCAGGTTTTTAAACAAGAATTGGCAGTTTCTGAAGGCAAAATTCATGCGGTGAGTGCGGCAATGGAATTGATGGAAATTTATTTTGGAAAATAAATATGAAACCTTTACAAGATTTAAACCTCATAAAGGTTAGAAAATTTTTATGATTTATTTTAAAATATTTCTGGAAATTACCAATTTCTGCATTTCTGAAGTTCCCTCGCCAATGGTGCAAAGTTTGCAATCACGATAATATTTTTCGACAGGATAGTCTTTGCAATAGCCGTAACCGCCAAAGATTTGCAATGCCTCTGTTGCAACCCTACAAGATACTTCGGAAGCAAAATATTTTGCCATTGCTGCTTCTTGGGTCATTTTCAAACCTCTGTTTTTTAGGTCTGCTGCCTGAAAAGTAAGTAATTGAGCTGCCTCGATTTCGGTAGCCATGTCTGCCAATTTGAAAGAAATTGCTTGAAAACTCGAAATTGGTTTATTGAATTGGTGGCGTTCTTTGGAATATGCCAAAGCTGCTTGGTATGCTCCTTGCGCAATTCCTACGCTTAAAGATGCAATAGAAATTCTGCCTCCGTCCAAAATTTTCATGGCTTGAATGAAGCCGTCTCCAATTTCGCCCAAAACATTTTCTGCGGGGATTCTACAATCTGTAAAGATCATTTCTGCGGTTTCGGACAATCTCATGCCCAATTTGTTTTCTTTTTTTCCTGCGGAAAAGCCTTTTGTTCCTCTTTCTACCACAAAAGCAGTCATTCCATGCGAGTCGCCTACTTTTCCTGTTCTTGCAATGACTACCGCCACATTTCCCGATTTTCCGTGAGTAATGAAGTTTTTTGCACCATTAATTACCCAAGAATCGCCTTCTTTTACGGCTACGGTTCGCATATTTCCAGCGTCTGATCCTGTGTTTGGTTCGGTGAGTCCCCACGCACCAATCCATTCTCCTGATGCCAATTTTGGCAAATAGTTTTGTTTTTGGCTTTCGTTTCCAAAAAGATAGATGTGGTTGGTACACAATGAGTTATGTGCAGCCATTGACAAAGCAATGGAAGGATCGGCGATTGCCAATTCGATAATTGCAGTAGCATATTCGAAATATCCAAACCCACTTCCACCATATTGTTCAGGAATAATAACGCCCATAAGCCCTAATTTGCCTAATTCTTTGAAAACTTCGACAGGGAAATACTGCTCCTCGTCCCATTTATCTCTGAAAGGAGCAATGTGTTTGGCACTAAAATCACGCACCATTTGAGCAATCAATTGCTGCTGTTCACTTATTGAAAAATCCATGTATTTTGTGCTGTTCTGTTAATTTTTTTTGTTCGTATTTGTGCTTTAAACTCTAAGTTCTTTGCGAATGTTTTTGAAGTATGAATAAGTTCTACTCAAATTTTCAAGTAATTTTTTTAGCTTTTTAAAACTTTACAAAGTTAGTAAAAAACAACAAAATAATTTGCTTAAACAACTATATTTTTGTCTCAAAAAACGGCTAATTGCGGATAAATAAGTTTGCGCAATGAGTTGCAAAGTTTCACTTTCTGTAGCTTGCAAAAGTTTTTCGTAGTCCATGTTGATGTAAATTTCTATTTTTTGTTTTTTACTCAAATAGCTAAGTCGTTCTTTGCGAGAAAAACTCTCTGCCGAAAGTGCAATCATGACCACCACCATCCGATCACAAAAAGGCGCATAAATTTTGATATTCAGATTTTCCAATGCCTTTAAAAACTGTTGATCAGCATTTATAATTTTGTCCCAACAATCTTTTTCGAGCATATAATTTGTCCAAATGCTTTGGCTTATATTTTCCATTTTATCTATGAATTTTGTTTCCTGGTGGCAAAATTAAAGGATTTAGTCTTTTTTGATTTTCAGGATAAAAGACATAAGCGTATAATTTTATTTTTTCAACGATCAAACATTGTTCAGCTGTGCCACTAAACTCACGAACAAAAGTAAGCCTGTCATCTGATAAACCACCCGAATAACGATCTTTTTTTTCTAAACAAGTTTTGCCAATTTTCCAAATTTCGCCTGCATTCAAAAAAATTTGTTTGTTAAGCGAATGGATACAGCCGTACAAGCCCAACACTCTAGCCCTTAAAACATACTGATCACAGGGATCACCTTTGCGAGTTTTGCTTTTAATGCCAATAATTTCGCCAATCAATTTGTCTATTTCTTTGCTAGGAATCGGCAAATCTTTGACTTCTTGCCAAATTTTTTGATCATTAATTACTTCTTCCAAACTTTACGAATGTAGCCAAAAATGATACGAAAATATAATTCCTGCCAAAAATATTGTCAAAAATAAGGTAATTTTGACTAAATTTTTGTGAAAACTAAATAATTGAATTTCTAAATTCATGTTCGTTTTCATGCAAATATCCTTTTTCTACAAACAATTTTTGTACATCTTCATAAAAACGTTGATAGTCAAACTCAAAAAACGGCTAATTGCGGATAAATAAGTTTGCGCAATGAGTTGCAAAGTTTCACTTTCTGTAGCTTGCAAAAGTTTTTCGTAGTCCATGTTGATGCGAATTTCGATCTCTTTTTTTTTCCTTCTGAAATATAATTTTTCCGTTTCGGGATAGGTTTCAGGCGAAAAAACAAGGAAGATAATGATCAAATGATCAACAGAACTATAATTAGCCAAATGCAAATAGTTTAATAATTCCATTGTTTTTTCGTAATGCTTGATTATTTTATCACCGACCTGATCGTCTGTAAAATAACTCAACCAAAAATGTGTTTTTTCTACATCTATTTCCATTTTATCTATGAATTTTGTTTCCTGGTGGCAAAATTAAAGGATTTTGTCTTTTCTGATTTTCAGGATAAAAGACGTAACCATATAATTTTACTTTTTCAACGATTAAACACTGTTCAGCAGTGCCTTTAAATTCAGTTTTAAAACGCAATCTTTTGTCTGGCAATCCTTCTGAGTAGCGTTCTTTTTCCTCTAAACAAGTCTTTCCAATTTTCCAAATTTCGCCTACATTCAAAAAATTTGTTTATTAGGCGAATGAATACAGTTATACCAACCACTTTTCAAAGCAAATAAAACATACTGATCACAGGGATCACCTTTGCGAATTTTGCTTTTGATGCCAATAATTTCACCAATCAATTTGTCTATTTCTTCGCTAGGAATCGATAAATCTTTGACTTCTTGCCAAATTTTTTGATCATTAATTACTTCTTCCAAACTTTGCGAATGTAGCCAAAAATGATACGAAAATATAATTCCTGCCAAAAATATTATCAAAAATAAGGCAATTTTGACTAAATTTTTGTGAAAACTAAAAAACGTAATTTCTAAATTAATACTCGTTTTCATGCAAATATCTTTTTTTTGATTAGTCCTTCAAAAAAACAAATTCAAAGGACTAAAAAGCTAATTTCTGGAATCCATTCCCCAATTTACTTTTTTTCGCAAAGTATTTAAGAATTTTTCGCCTTCCAAACGTATCAATTTGGCAGAAAATTCGCATTTTTTAACCGCCAACTGAATACTTGCATCGACAGTCAAAGAACGAGAATCCAAAGAAACCAAAAAGTTTTTACTTCTTCCTTCAATTTCAAACCTAATTTTACAGTTATCTGGCACAACTAAAGGTCTGATATTGAGGTTGTGCGGGCTGATGGGCGCGATGACAAAATTGCTCGAATGAGGCACTACTACGGGTCCCCCAACACTCAAAGAATAGCCTGTAGAACCTGTTGGCGTGGCAACAATAAGTCCATCTGCCCAATAAGAATTCATATATTCTTCGTCCAAATAAGTATGCACAATGATCATCGAAGCACTGTCGCGCTTGGTAATACTTAGTTCGTTGAGTGCGAAATTTGCGGAGCCAAAAATTTGTGTATTGCTTTCCAAACGCAACATACTGCGCTCGTCAATGGTATATTTTTTGTCAAAAACCATTTGCAAACCTTCACTAATTCGGTCTGCGGAAAGGGTTGCCAAAAAGCCTAATCTGCCAATATTGATTCCCAAAATTGGCACATCTACCTCTCTGACAAGCGTGATGGTTTCCAAAAAAGTTCCGTCGCCGCCCACACTTAGCACCACGCTAGTATCTTTGAGCTGATGCGGGGTCTGAAAAACACTATCATAAGGAAAATTCAATTTTTCCCTTTCCAAATAGTTTTTAAACAATTTCGAAATCTGAATATGCACTCGATTTGCCCTTAATTCATTAAAAATTTCTTGAATAACAGGCACTTTTTCCTTTTCGAAGGCTTTACAATGAACAGCAATTTTCATTTGGCTTGAAGATTTGAGAACAATATTTTACGAAAAATAATATTTTTTTATGAAAAAAGCTAGAATTTTAATTTTTTTTATTCAATAGTTAAACCAAAAATAACTCACTGAAAATCAAATATTTAACAAAAAACTCTGTTCTACAAAACCAAAACTAATTTTAATTGGGTACTTATGTGTTAAATCTGTTCCATTTTCCATTCTTCTACTTTTTTGAGTTTAGAAGAAAAATTAATTCCGATTAAATAAATGTCTTTGCCTTGATTTTGATAAGCGGAAGCATAGTTTTTCTCATGAATTTGTGCCATCGCCAAGTCTGCTGATTCATCGAGTTTGAACTCGATGATATAAATTCTGTTTTCATAAGCCAAAACGGCATCTAAACGCCCAACGGCTTGATTGACTTCGGCAGAAATATAAAAACCTGCCAATTTTAAGGCTATAAAAATAACAGAATGGTAATAACTCTCTTTTTTTCGGATAAAAATATGGCTCGGAATAGAGGAAAAAAGAATGTTAATGGTTTCTATAAAAGTTTTAAGATCGTGTTTTCTGATGGCTAAAATCAAGTTTTCAGACAAAACTGCTGCTTCCGTTCTTTTGGCATAATCAGCCAACAAATATTGCATCATCGAATCCTTGACTTCTTGATTTGGATAGTCTAAAATGTAATTGTTAAACTGCGTTCTATGTTTTACAGTCAAATATCCTGTTTGGAAAAGCAGGGAAATCGGCTCTAATTTATCGACCATGTAATTGTCAAAAATGCTTGGCGGAACTTGTGTATTTTCGAGATCAAACCTAAAATCTGGTCGCAGTAATTTGATTAAAAAAGTAGGCGTTCCTGTTTCAAACCAATAATTTTTGAAGCTATTGTCGCCAAAAAAACGAAGGATCGAAAACGGATTATAAACTCTATTTTCACCGTCCCAAGAATAACCGTTATACCAATCTTTGATTTTTGATTTGGTTTCTTCCAAAGTCATATTATTCTCCTCTGCCGCCAATTCGAGTCTGTCTGCAAAATGTATATAAAGATCATCGGTAGTTAAACCGCAAATATTGTTATATCTTTTTTGAAAAGTAAGGTCTGTTAAATTATTAAGGTCAGAAAAAACAGAGACTTTTGCAAAACGACTCACTCCTGTCAAAAAAAATAATCTGATGTGCGCTGAAGAACCTTTGATGATGCTATAAAAAGATTTTAAAATATCTCTTTGTTCTGTGGCTTGTTTTCCATCTTCGAGATATTCGGTGATAGGTTTGTCGTATTCATCAATTAAAATGACCACTTGTTCGCCTGTTTTTGCGTGCAAATTTTGGATCAATTCTCTGAATTGCGCAGCTATTTTTTCTTCTTTTAATAGGATTTCATAGTGTTCTGCAATTTTTATAAGTTCTTTTTCGATGGCAACGTGCAAATTATAACCCTTAAAATCAATTTTACTAAAATCTATATAAATGACAGGATAGGTTTTCCAATCAATTTTATCGTAAATAAAAAGCCCCTCGAAAAGATGTTTGTTTCCTAAAAAAATTTCTTTTAAAGTGTTGAGAAACAAAGATTTACCAAACCTGCGGGGTCGGGAAAGAAAATAATAATCACCGCCCATCATGATCTGATAAGCAAAATTAGTTTTGTCGATGTATAAGGCATTTTTTGCCCTGATTTTGACAAATTCCTGTTCTCCTGTAGGTAAAACTTGCATGGTTTTCGTTGGTTTTATTTTGCAAAGATAATGAATTTTTAAATAAAAAATTTTGACAAGAAATGAATGAGTTTGCTAAATGAAAAAAATTGATTATTTTAGAAAAAGATGTATTATGCCGTTGTTTGTGCGGACACAAACAACGGAGTAGAGAAAAATAGTAAATTTTCAAATTATGCCTCAGCCGCCAATTTATCCCTCAAAATCAAAATAGATGGACTACCTTCCAACCAATCTATTTGCGAATTGCTCAACTCTTTCCAATATTCCAAACTCACCAAAATCATGTCGGTTTGGTACAAAATAAAAGAATCGAGAGTGGCTTGTTGCACAATTTCTACCGAAGAAGTAAGCGGAAAAGATGTTTTTAAGTTATTGTTTATCAAGCTGTTAGTAATATCCAAAATGATCAATTTGCTGGCATAGCCTTTGGCAAATCTTTTTGCAAACTCTATGAGAAAAAAGTCGGTTTGCTTGCTCACCAAAAGCACAATTTTTTTGGCATTTTTAAATCCTTTGTCAATAAAAACTCCCACACCGCAGTTGCTGTCTTCCAAAAAATAACGCACTTTTCCGCCAATTTTATCATCAGAAAAAATGGGTTTTGCACTCCCAACCAACAACAAATCAAAATTTCCTTCATTGGCGGTTTTAATAATTTCTTTGCCCACTTCTGCGGTTGCTTTGTAGTCGGTTTTTAACAAAATTCCCAATTCTTCAGCGGTTTCTTTGATCGGTTCAAAACCTTCTTTTTCGAAAAGTAAAGCGTCTTGATAAGAAATTTCTGAACTCGGAGTCATGTGCAAAGCCGTAATTTCGACAGGCGGTTGGTGTTCGTGAGTCATTTGATCCACTACTTGCAACAAACGGCTTCCCATTTGCGGTTGCCCAAAAGAAATCAAAATTTTGAAAACAGGCACAATTTCCACCACTTCTACAGGTTTTTCTTTGAACAAATAATTGATCAAATCTAAGGCGGGACCCGTCATAAAAGTAGTCGTCAAAGCCATCAAAACCATCATCGCAAACACTTCGGGGCTAAGAATCCCAAGATCATAACCAATATTCAAAACAATCAATTCCATGAGTCCGCGTGTGTTCATGAGTGCGCCAAGCGTCAAACTGTCTTTCCAACTTTGCCCAACCCAACGCGCCGCTAAGGCACTTCCCACAAACTTTCCGATCACTGCCACCGCAATAATGAGTCCGCACATGAGCCACAAACTGCCTTCGTTTAGCAAACCAATTTGCGTTCTTAATCCTGTAAAAACAAAAAACAAAGGAAGTAACAAAACCAGACTCAAATCTTCGATTTTTTCGGTCAAAACTTCTTTAAAACGCATATTTGCGGGCATAATAGAACCTGCCAAAAATGCCCCAAACAAAGCATGAATCCCAATAATTTCGCCCAAATAAGCCGAAGCCAACATGACCAAAAACACCATTCCGACTACGGTTTTGCTCAAATTTTCTTTGGAAACATAGACTTCTCCAACTTTTTGCATAATTGGGCGAACCACATAAATCATTAAAGCCACATAAATTACGGACAAAGCAAGCGTAAAAAGTGCGTTTGTAGCCGTTCCAGCCTTGACAATCGCAATTACCGCCGCCAAAATGCACCAAGCCGTAACGTCATCTGCCGCCGCACAAGTGATCGCCATTGTGCCAAGTGGGGTTTTGGTAAGTCCGCGCTCCTGCACAATTCTAGCCAACACAGGAAAAGCCGTAATACTCATTGCAATGCCCATAAACAAGGCAAAAGAAAGGAAAGAAACGCCTTCGTTTGTGAAATCGGTGTAGATAAAATATGCCAAACTTACGCCCAAAAAATAAGGAAAAATAATGCTTGCATGGCTTACTACAATAGCGTCAGAGGCTTTTTTTTGCAAAATGCTAATGTCGAGTTCCATGCCAATAATGAACATAAACAAAATTAATCCTAATTGACTCAAAGCCTGCAAATTTTTCAAAGAATCGACAGGAAAAAGAAAAAGTGAAAATTCGGGAAATAACATTCCCACCAAAGAAGGTCCCAAAATGATACCTGCCACAATTTCGCCAATGACCGTTGGTTGCCCAATTTTTGCTGCCAAACTGCCAAACAAACGCGCAAAAAAGACAATCGTAATAATTTGCAAAATCAAGCGAGCCAGCGGATGATGTAAATTTTCTGAAAAATCCTTTAAAAAATTATCAATTCCTGAAGTATTGTGTTCTATAATTTTTATATTTTTCCCAACTTCCAAATCAATTCCATGATGAAGAATGAGCCATAAAAAAGACCCAAATACAAGAATAGTGGAAGCATAAAAGACAAAAGTCTTGTTCATGTATTTTTGCATAGAAACGCAAACATTTTTAGTAAATATTTAAAAATATGGCTTAAAATTATGAATAATTTATTAAAAGAAGTGTTTTTTTGTAATTTTTTTGCGTTTGGCAAGGTTTGCAATCATTGTCAATGCAAACCTTGCCAAACGCAATTACTTCTCTATTTGATAACTGCTTGTAACCACTGCGGTTTTTTCTAGCATTTTAGAAACCGAACAATAGGTTTCTAGGGATAATTTGATGGCTCTTTGAACTTTATTTTCGTCCAAATTTCCAAAAAAATGATAATGAATGTGAATTTTCTCGAAAAGTGCAGGCACAACATCTTTTTGTCTTTGTCCATCAACTTTTACTTTGAGGTCTTTGAGGTCTTGGCGTTGTTTTTTGAGAATGTCAATGATGTCGATGCTGCTGCAACCGCCAATTCCCGCCAACAATAATTGCATCGGACTCATGCCTTCTCCGCCTGCTATATTGTCTATTTGGATCGAATTTCCGTTTTCGTTGCTGGCTTCCATGCGGAAATTTTCGTTTAAACGTTTGATTTCTATTGTCATTTTTAGTAAAATGTTTATATTTACGCAAAATTAATCAAAAAAACACATTTTTTATGAAAACCATCACGGTTCAAGAATTAAAAGCGTTAAAAGACCAAAACGCAGACTTTCAATTAATAGATGTTCGCGAAGAACATGAATACGAAGCCGCAAATTTGGGCGGAATTTTAATCCCTTTGGCAACAGTTTTGCAAAATGCAGACAAAATTGCCAAAGACAAACAGGTCATTGTGCATTGCCGTAGCGGAAAAAGAAGTGCCGCAGCCATTTTGCAATTCGAAAAATTAGGTTTGACCAATTTGTTCAATTTGGAAGGCGGAATTTTGGCTTATGCCCAAGAAATTGATGATAGTTTAGATGTAAGTTAAATTAGGTTTGGCAAGGTTTTAAACCATTGCCAAACCTAATTTCATTTTTTTTACCATATTTTTTACTACTTTGTTCAAAGAGTTTTTTTATTTCTTTTTCCGATCTTATCTATTTTTATCTCTTGTTTCTTTAGCAATTTTAGACCTGAATCGCTTGATTTTTGATAAAAAAATTGCTTATTCTTTGTATGTACTACTTTTTTCTGCGACTCTGGTGACGTATCAAGTGCAGGATTGGAAAAAAATGTGCCTTGCCTTATTTGGCTTTTGGTCGGATAAATCTTTAAAAAAAACAAATGTAATTTTTTTGTTTAATTTAAAGAATATTTTTTATTTTGTTTTATCGCTTTCAATTTTAGGATCACTATTTTTTCTGAATTTTTGGCAATGCCTTTTTTTGTTACATTTGGGCTTTATAGCTATTTTTTATGGCATTTCTTTCGGCAAAATCAAGCCTTTGCGTCAAATTCGTTACCTAAAAATATTTTTGGTGGCTTATACTTGGGCAGCTACCACTGTACTTTTCCCAAATTTGGATTTATTTGCCGAAAAACGACTTTGGTATTGGTTCTTTAGCCAATTTTTGTTCTTTTTCGCGCTAATTTTGGCTTTTGACATTCGAGATCGGATTTGGGATAAAAAACAAAATTTGCGTACTTTGGTACAAAAAATAGGAGTTCGAGCAAGCAAATTTTTGGCAGGAATACTTTTGGTTTTAAGTAGTTTTTTAGCATTTCAAATATCTGAAACTTTATTTTTGACAAGCATTTTAAGTCATACATTGGGATTTATTTTGATTTTTTTTGCCTCTGAAAAACGTTCTTTACTTTATTTTTTGTTTGGCTTAGATGGTATTTTTTTGTGGCAATACATCTTTTATTGGATATTGAAATTCAACGATTAAAAATAATCTTAAAAAAATTATTCTAATCGTTTAATTTCAATTTTTTATGAATCAAGATCAAATTTAGACGTGAAAAAAGTGAGTTACAAAAATATACACCGCAGCACCTGCAAAATAACCAATAGCAGCTACAAAAGAAATCTTTTTGACATACCACATAAAATCAATTTTTTCCATGCCCATGACCGCCACTCCCGCCGCCGATCCGATGATCAAAATACTTCCGCCTGTGCCTGCACAGTATGCCATAAATTCCCAAAGTTCGTGATCCATCGGGTAGGCTTCTAAACTGTACATTCCCATAGAGGCAGCAACCAAAGGCACGTTGTCAATAATTGCCGAAACCACTCCGATGGCAAGTACAATTAATCTTTCATTTCCAATTATTTGATCCAACCAAGCTGCCACCGCACTCAATAAGTGCATAGATTCTAAAGCGGCGATTGCCAGCAAAATTCCTAAGAAAAATAAAACACTGGAAGTATCGATGCGAGAAAGAGCTTTTGAAGCACTCAATTCTTCACGTTCTGCTTCATCTGCGTCTTTGTTCATGATTTCAGACACAATCCAAACCAAACCCAATGCCAACAACATCCCCATGTAAGGTGGCAAATGTGTAACAGTTTTGAAAATAGGCACAAAAACTAACGAGCCAATACCCATCGCTAGCATTACTTTTTGTCCTTTGATTGGAGCATGAGCATGATCTTGTTCTAATTTACGTTTTGGAAGATCGCCTGCCAAATTTCCTTTTAAAGTAAAAGTACAATAAATTAGCGGAATAATTAAGCAAACCAAACTAGGAATAAATAATTCTAACATAATGTTGAGAGGCGAAATTTGTCCACCAATCCAGAGCATGGTGGTGGTTACATCACCAATTGGCGACCAAGCTCCTCCCGCATTTGCCGCAACAATTACAATACAAGCATAATATTTTCGTTGTTCCTGATTATCAATTAATTTTTTTAACAAAGAAACCATAACAATGGCAGTAGTAAGATTATCTAAAACGGCAGACATAAAAAATGCAATCAAGGAAATGATCCAAAGTAATCGAATGGCGTTGGAGGTAGTGATCATATTAGTAATGATCTTAAAACCATGATGGGCATCAACCAGTTCTACAATGGTCATTGCACCGATCAAAAAGAATAAAATTTCAGTGGTTTTGGAAAGATGGTGTGCCAAATGATGGATAACATCATGATAATCTCCGCTATACATCAATATATATACTGTCCAGCACAAAGCTCCAGCCAGCAAAGCTGAAGCGGTTTTATTTACGTTGATCACGTGTTCAAATGCTATTGCTGCATAGCCAACAATAAAAAGTATTACTGCAATTTTTTCCATAGTTTTTTTTCAATGTGTGTCAAAATTTTTACATATTTTGTACAAATATATAAGATAATTCTACTTTGCAAATATTTTTGGTTTTTTTTTGAAAAAATAAAAGAAAAAAGATTGAAATATTGAACTTTTTTGAACGGGGCTTCAAATTCCAAATTGTTAGCAAAACTAACAATTTTTGAAAAACTGTTAGTTTTGAGTAAAAAGACTATAATTTAGCCTTCTGATGAAATTTTTTTACACTTTCATCAAACAGTTGAATCACCATTTGGGCGCGTTTGTTTCGGCTTTCGTTATCTGTTGCACTCATAATAAAATCGTTGGCAGCTTGTATAGATTCTGCCCTGATTTTGGCAACAAGATTTTCGTCTCCGCTTTCGATGGCTTTTGCCATTCTTTCGGTATAGGGGGTTAAATCAAAATTTTCCATTTTTTTTAGTTCAAAACATTAAACAAACAAATAATAATTAAAATATCTCCAAAAACAGCCAAAGCGGTTTTCAAATATTCTGTTTTTTTCTTATTTCTTGGGCTTACAGGCTGATTTTAGCTTGTAATTGTACTTTCTTTTTCAAAATGTTCGTAAAGCATTTGTTCTCTGCCTCTGATTGCGTTGCGGTCAGTAGAAATTTTATCTACCTTGCCTGCCTCAAAACCATCTTTATTTTTGTGATGTGGAGCATTTTCTCTGCGCATTAATACCTTATCAGCGGACTCTTCCGAATCATCTGCTACCAAAGCACTTGCCATGCCGACATATTTTTCGCCTGTTTTTCGCTTTAATTTGACGTATGTAATATAAAGTCTAATTCCTGTGATCATGTTTTTCTGGTTTTAGATTGATGTAGTCAGCAATACTTGCGTTTAGCATATAGTCCACCAACTTATTATAACGTTTTGCATAATGATCGTTTAAACGATTTTCCATGCCATTATAAGTCCAAATCAAAGAGGATTCCAAACCCATACATTCTTCTTTAGTAACGGATCGAGAAGCTCTTTTATGACGAATTTCAAACTTACTAGGACTCAAAATATCTTGCGAATAAGTAGGCGGTAAATCCAATAAATGCGCCTCCAAAGGCATTTTTTTGCCAATTTTTAGCCAATAACCTTTCGTAATTGCAGAATTATACACACTTGCAAAAAATAAAACAGGTTTTGCAATAATTTCTTCTATTTCTAAATCTTTGTCGGTTTTAGAATCATAAAAAGCAAGTTTTTCTTCTAAAATTCTGGCATAAGTCCAACAATTATCTTCCAAAGGTATTTTTAGAATTGCGCCGACTGTAATTTGTTGGCGTTTTAAAGTTCTTTCCATTTTTTTTAGTTCAAAAAAAACAGACAGTTTTTAGCTGTCTGTTATGTTAAAAGTTATTTTGAAGCAGCAAAACGGGTGCTTACTGCGTGCCAATCTACTACATTCCAAAAAGCGTTGATATAGTCTGCTCTACGATTTTGATAGTTCAAATAATAGGCGTGTTCCCAAACGTCTAGCCCTAAAATTGGCGTTCCTTTGTATTCTGCCACATCCATCAAAGGATTGTCTTGGTTTGGCGTAGAAGACACAAACAACAAACCATCTTTAACCGAAAGCCATGCCCAACCAGAACCAAAACGAGTCAAAGCGGCATTGCCAAATTGTTTTTTAAACTCTTCGAAAGAACCAAATTGTTTGTCAATAGCTGCTGCCAAATCTCCGCTAGGATTTCCGCCGCCGTTGGCAGAAATGATTGACCAAAACAAAGAATGATTGTAATGTCCGCCTCCATTATTTCTGACCGCAGGAGCAAGTTGGCTAATATTTGCCATCAATTCCTCAATAGACGCATTTTCTTGGGCAGTACCCAATAAAGCATTGTTCAGATTGGTTACATAAGTAGCATGATGTTTGCCATGATGAATCTCCATTGTTTTTGCATCAATATGAGGTTCGAGGGCGCTCAACGCATACGTTAAGGCTGGAAGTGTAAAAGCCATAAATATCTATTTTTTTTAGTGAAAATTTTTATTTTATTTTTCAACATTCAACAAAAATGCTGTTAGTAATCAAACTAAAAAAAATGATTTCTGTTTTTTTTGGCTACAAAAATATTTAATTAGTTCAAATGGTGCAGAAAGAATTTAACAAACTTTTCGTTTTTATCCTCAACACATCCTTATAATCTTTTCAAACCTACTTTTTCAAAAAAATAGTAAAATCGTCAGTCAAATAAGCTGTTTTCAAGGTCAGTTTAGGGCTTAAAGTTTTGCAAAAATCCATAATTTCGTCAATATCATGTCCAATAATAAAATGTTCTGAAAAATTCATTTTTGAGTCAAGCATATTAAAAGCAATTCCTTTTTGTGCGCTTTCAAACATTTTTTTGATCATATTTTGATGATCATCAGGGATTTGACTTTTATAACAAAAAATTCCTGAAGCCATGACATAATCGGTTTTTGGCAATTCAATTTCGCTAAAATTGGCATGAAATAGTTTGACATTTGGCAAATTTCCTATATTTTCAAAGGCTTTTTCCAAAAAATCGGGCATCATATCTATTCCTGTGTATTGAATATTTTGAAAAAATTGATCCAAATAAAGTTTAAAATCACCATAACCACAACCCAAATCCAAAATAGAAGTATTTGACAAATGATCAATTTGGCTAAGTATCTGAAAACGAATAATTTGCGATTCAGAACTTGCCCAGCCCAAAGATTCTGGACTCCCAATTTTGTGTTGCGACAAAAGTTCTTTCTGAAAAGTTTGTAATCTTAATCGATCTATAATATTCATAAAATTTTGAAAAATAAAACGCAAAATAGATCATTTTTTCTTAAAAAAAACTACATTTGTCAAAACAAAATTCAATTATTTTTATGGCAATGCAACTTTTTTTGAATGGCATTTCGGTCAAACAAGCCCAAGATGGCGGAATTTATGAATACAAACATCAGCATAATGGCAGGGCAAACAGAAACACTACTTCCAAATTGGTAGGAGTTTTGGAACAACTTTGGTACGATCTCGAATCGCAAATTAAGGTTTTATTGGATCAAAAAGTGGTTACTTTGGTTTCTTTTACACTCAAAGAAAAAAAAGAGGGTGAGCAAATGGTGTGGATGTTCAATTTTCAGGCAGAAATTTTGGCGGGGCAGTCTTACATCAAAAGTTCGCTACAAAAAAGCATCAAATTAGAAAAATTTAC
>RDXG01000297.1 GCA_004292785.1 Bacteroidota bacterium | reverse complement strand
GATTTTTGGCAAAAAATTTATAAAGGTATGAGTTCTGATATGTGTGGCGTAGAGCCTACTTTGACAGGTTGGATTACCAAATTTTTTCCCTACATTTATATTTATAATCCCCCAATGAACGAAGATGAAGATTATAAAATAGAATTGGTCAAAAACTTAACCATGATTTTGCCTGTCGAAGAAATGTTTGCACAAAGAAGAGGAATTCAAATTCCACAGCTTCCGCCCAATAGAGTTAGTTTTCCATTTAAAATAACCATGCCATCTAAAACCTATGCCATGCAATTTAATGCAGGTTTTATAGGAGTTACACAAGCCTCTGATTTGACTTTGAAACCGCAAATTTCTTGGGCAGTGATAGAAAAAAATGTAACTGTTTTAGAGCAACATGAAGATGGCGAAACAATTACAGAAAATCAAAATCAAGAGGCAGAAACATTCACAGAAAAAGATTTTTGGGAAGAGCCTTTGGGTTATGGAAGTTTTGAAAATGACAGCCTGTTAGATGAGATTTTATTAGAAATTCTATCTAGAGAAAGAGGAAAACCAGAAAATTTCGACAAATACATCAAAAAAAATCTGAAATATCCTAAAAAAGCCCTCGAAAAAAAGATTTCGGGAGAAGTAATTTTGTGGATAAATTTAGAAAAAGATGGCACTTTGTCTAAGGTCAGGCTTGCCGAAGGTTTGGGCTACGGACTTGACGAAGAAGCGATCAGGCTTGTCAAAAATTATTCTTTTAAGCAATTTAATCAAGGAGAACGCGCTATTTTGCAATTATTAAGGGTTGATTTTAAATTGCCTCGAAAACGTAAATAAATGATATTGTCAGACAAATGTCGGACAGTTTTATTGGATTTTTTTGTCTTAAAAAATCATAAGCATTAATTTGGAAAAATTAAAAATAATTTCTAAATTTGGTTTCAAATATTGTTAAAAAAATGAAAATTCTGAAAAATATAAATCAAATAGATGCCCAACTTTTGGCAGATTTTATACTAAAAGATTTTGGGGCAATGTCGCATTTAAAATTGCAAAAATTGCTTTATTATTGCGAGGCGTACCATCTTGCTTATTTTGAAACAAGTTTGATCAAACAAGAATTTGAGGCATGGGTGCATGGACCCGTTTGCAAAGAAGTTTTTGCAGAATTAAAAAATAAGACTTTGCTTTATTCAGATATTGTTTTTGAGGGCAATTACGATCCAACGGTTGCATTGAGAAAACTTTTAACCACAGACCAAATGGAACTTATCATTGATGTAGTTTCTGAACTTTCTACTTGGTCAGGACTTGAATTAGAAGAGGCAACGCACCGAGAAAAGCCTTGGAAAGATGCCCGACAAGGACTCAGCCCCGCTGATAGAAATAGCAGCATTATTTCCAAAAATACCATGATGAATTTCTATAAACAAGAACTTAATGTCTGATTTCAAAAAGAATAAGAGAGATTCGATCATCAAAACGGTTTTAAAAAACAAAAAAACAAAGGAAAATACAAACTTCGAAAAGTTTAAAGTTTCTTTTGAATACGTAGATTCTAGCCAAAAATATGCTTCTTCATTCAAAGATTGGCAAAAAGATGGACTTTTATCCAAAATGCTAGAACTTCTTCAGGGTTATTGTTCCCGACCTTTGCTAGATCAAATTGATGGCGAAAAATTTAGTAAATATCAAGGCTTTCCGCCAAAAGAAAAAACATGGTTTAGCTATCCTCCTCACGTACCAGAAGACGCAGATTGGGCAAGAATACATATCAACGGTCCCGCTGTAATTGTTGGGCATATTGTTAAAGATACTTTTTATGTCGTTTTTCTTGACAAAACCCATAAATTTTGGCTTACCAAAAGAATTACAGAAAATTAAAGCCATAAATTTTTAAATTGCCTCGAAAACGTAAATAAATGATATTGTCAGACAAATGTCGGACAGTTTTATTGGATTTGAAAACATAAAACAAACAAAAAAATATGGCTCTTAATTATCTTTGGATTGCATTTTTTATCATTGGTTTTTTGGTGGCTTGTTTCAAACTCGTAGTTTTGGGCGACACCGAAATTTTTGCCAAAATTATGGCAGGAACTATGGATAAAGCAAAAGTTAGCGTAGAAATTTCGCTAGGTTTGATTGGCGTAATGACGCTTTGGCTTGGGCTGATGAACATTGGCGAAAAAGCAGGCATGATTCAGATTTTGGCAAAAATAGTTTCGCCTTTTTTTAACCGTTTGTTTCCCGAAATTCCCAAAAATCACCCTGTCATTGGTTCAATTTTAATGAATTTTTCGGCAAATATGCTCGGTTTGGACAATGCCGCCACGCCTCTCGGACTCAAAGCCATGAAAGAAATGCACGAACTCAACCCCCAAAAAGATACCGCTTCCAATGCGCAAATTATGTTTTTGGTTCTCAATACTTCGGGTTTGACCCTGATCCCAATTAGCATTATGACCTACCGCGCCGCCGAAAATGCCCTTGATCCTTCTGATGTTTTTATTCCAATTTTGTTGGCTACTTTTTTTTCGTCTGTGGTTGGTTTGATTGCCGTTGCCATTTACCAAAAAATAAACCTATTTGACAAGGTAATTTTGGCATATTTGGGCGGTTTGTTGCTTTTTGTGGGCGCAATTATTGCCTATTTTGCAAGCATTCCGCAGGAGCAAATCAAAGTTATTTCTTCTGTGGCAAGTAATTTTATTTTGTTCGGAATCATTATTTCTTTCATTTGTTTGGCGGTTTTTAGGAAAGTAAATGTTTACGATTCTTTTATTGAAGGGGCAAAAGGTGGTTTTGAAGTGGCTTTAACGGTCATTCCTTATTTGGTGGCGATGTTGGTGGCGATTGAAGTGTTCAGAACTTCGGGAGTAATGGATTTGATTATCGATGCACTTTCGCAAATCATTGTTTTTCTTGGGTTAAACTCGGATTTTGTGCCTGCTTTGCCCACCGCGCTCATGAAACCTTTGAGTGGTAGCGGCGCAAGGGGAATGATGATTGATGCCATGCAAAAATACGGTGCGGACTCTTTTGTGGGGCGTTTGGCTTGTGTTTTTCAGGGTTCTACGGAAACTACTTTTTATATTTTGGCGGTTTATTTTGGTTCGGTAGGCATCAAAAATACCCGATATTCTTTAATTTGTGGACTTTTAGCGGATTTGGCGGGTATTTTATCTGCTATATTTTTGGCTTATTTGTTTTTTCATTGAAAAATTTTGTAGCACAGACTTTAGTCTGTGATTTACGTTTAAGTTGCCAAACGTCTATTTTAGACGTTGGCAAACTTATAATGTTTGTTAAAGACATGAATTAAGATTTTAGAATTTTCTGCAAAATCCCCAAATTACTTCCTAACAATTTTTCTGTAAAGTCTTCAGAGGCTTTACGAATAACTTTGATCGTTCTTTGAAAAAAGTCTTCCAAATCAGGAGTATCGTCTATAAATTGTTCTGCAAAAGCCCAAGCATGGTTGTTATCCATAATTATTATTTTACCAACTTTCACATTTTTATTTATTTCATTAGCAACTGCTAATGATTTTAACATTTCTTGATCACTTTCAATTTCATAGAAATTTGGTAATAAAATTCTCAAAAATCTATCGTCGTTTTGATCAATATCTACAATAAAAGTTCTTCCTTCTACCTTAAAAACAACATCTTCTTGCGTTGTAATTTCAGGTCTGTAGCCTTCTTTTTGTAAAAAAGCGACACATAACTTTCCAAGTTTATTCATTAGGTGAGTGTTAAAAATAAAAAAAACTAAAATTTCCTTTGCAAATATAAAAATAATTTTTACTTTTGTCAATAGACTAATAAGCTACATTTTTATACTTTTAAGACTAATGAACATGAGCATCGGAGAAAAAATTACGTTTTTCAGAAAAAAGAAAGGCGTTTCACAGGAAGCAATGGCAGAACTCTTAGGTATGTCCACAGCAGGCTACGGAAAAATAGAACGCGACGAAACTGATGTAAATTATTCCCGACTCGAACTTATTGCCGCAAAACTAAAAGTAAAACCCGAAGACATTGTAGGATTTGGCGAAAAAACAAACCATCAAACAAATAATAACGGAAATAATAGTTGTAATTATGTTGGCGAAAATTCTATTTTTCAAAATTTCACAGACAAAGACCTTGCACACGCCCTAGAAAAATCTCAACAAGAAAATGCCTTTTTTAAAGAAAAAAAATCTCAACAAGAAAATGCCTTTTTTAAAGAAAAAATATCTTTTTTAGAAGAAAAAAACCTTTTTTTAACAGAAAAAATCAAACATTTAGAAACAAACATTCCAAACGAAAACCAAACAGAAAAAGACATTTTTTGGGAAATTGTAGTGTTGAGTTTCAAAGATGAAGCGCAAGCCATTGCGTTATTGGCACAAATGCCGCTTTCCTATTTTGCCATTTTTGAGGAAATATTAGCCCAAAAATTGTTTGCCTTAGACAAAAAAGTTTTGGCGCAAAGCATTTACAAAAACTGTAACATTTCCAAAGACGATTTTTTATATGTTCGTTGTTTTACGCTTGCGCAAGGCAGAGATTTTTATGAAAAAGTGCTAAACAACAAAATTTCTATGCCCTCAAACACTTTCGAGGCTTTGCTTTATTTGTCTGAAAAAGCCTATTTTCAAAAAACATCTAATGAATTTACCCCCATTCTTACTTCGGTTAGTTATGAAACAGGTAGTAATTTAACATTTTGGCAATGAAAAAACACGGCAACTCCCTAGAAAACAATGAATTGCATCATGTATACCAGATCAAAGATCAACAAGAAAATGATATTTTTAAATATGGAATTAGTGGCGGCGCACTTTTGCCCGATGGTAGTTCACCAAGAGCAAACAAACAAGTCAAAACTTATAATTTGGTAGCCTAAAAAAGGTGAATTTTCGGCTGAAGTTTTGGAAAAAGACATTGCAGGCAGAGAGAAAGCATTAGAAAAAGAGGATAATTACATTTCTGAATATGAAAAAAAACATGGGCATAAACCTCGTGAAAATTTGTGATAAAAATTTGCAAAAGCCTTTTTTGCTTTTTCATCGAAAGATATACATTTTGCCAAATTTTACCTTAAAATTCTAAAAATGGAAATAACATTTTGTTCGGAAATGTTATTTCCAAAATCTATTTTATAAACGTAAACCTACATTTTTTCATATTTTTGGTACAAAACTACCAAATATTCTGCTTGTTTTTCGTTCAAAATCTTAAAATAAGCCGATCCCGACAAATGTTTTAATTCTGCCAAAGTCAAACCGTACAATTTGCCTACCAAAACATCATTTTCTATTTGCAAAAAAATGCGTTGTTTTTCGGTTTTGGGTAAATCTTTTTGTGTAATTTTTAGGCGTTTTTGCAAATCTGCCAAACTGTTTTTTAAGTTCAGATTATTTGCCAAATTAAGTTTTAAAGTATTGACAATCAGTTTTTTATACAAATCATTTTCCAGCAATTCCTCGTCTGCGGGTTGCGGAACGGGCAAGCGCATCAGGTAGGTTTTGCTAACATTCATATCCACCAAAAAACGCATCAAATAATCCATCAAAATGCTGTTAAAAAGACTTTGCACAAACAAAACTCTTTCCATAGCAATATTTTGTATGCCAATTTTACCATTTTCTAAAACATATTTTTTGGGAATATGCCCAAACATCGAACTTCCATAAGTGTTGTTTTGCGGAATAATTGCCGTTATCAACGTTCTTATGTCCGTATTTCTGGCAATTCCTCTAAAACACAAACGCACATATTCGCTGTCCAAAACGATGAGCTGTTGCAAATCCGATTCAGACAATTTTAGTTCTTTTAGCAAATATTCTTTATGATTTTCATTGCCGTTTTTTTCGGGCATTTGTTCATAAATATCACTTACCAAACGGCTAATTTCGGTTTCTGTTAAACGGTTTTCAAAATCTTTTTGCTTGATCCAATATTGCGGATTTGCAAAATCGTTTCTGAATTGATGAATCATTTTGCCTTCATACAAAATCATATCTTCAGGTTTTTCTCTGAAAATATCTCGGTCATTGGTCATGTGCAGTTCGTTTCTAAAATCCAAATAATCAGGACTTAAAGGCTGAAATTGTTGATAGACTTTGCGAATAATCGGCAAATCTTGATCAGATTTTATTTCAAACAAAGCCCAATGATTTGGCGAAAGTGTGTAAATATCTTCGTAAGGATAATACAAAATGTCGTTTTTTCCTTGATTTTCGTACAAAACATCGGTGTTGGTTTGCATAAAACGCACAGGCAAAGCCAAAGGTATGACCGTCTCGGTCTGATCAAATTTTGAGTTTTCTACGGTTTCTTTTTTATGAGTAATCTGAAAAATTGCAAATTTGTAACGGCTATCTACGGCAGGAAAAATGCCTTTTTTGTTCTCGAATTGATAGAAAAAATGCAAATGATAATTTTGGAAAATATGCTTCCTAATTTTGATAGAACTGTCCTCAAAAATCCAAGAAGATGGCGTAATAAGCGTTAAAACGCCTTTTTTGCACAGCAAAGTCAAATTTCTTTCTATAAAAAACCGAAACAAATTGTTGTCGCCAACTCCTGCATTTTGTGGGTAAAATTCTTTGTAATAATCGTTTGCAAAAACCACAGAATTGCGATTATTTTCGTATTCCTGACTTACTCCTTTGTAGTCCAAAATATTAATCCTAACTTCCTCTTTTTCAGAATGTTTCATGCTTCTATACGAACTTCGCCACATCGAAAAAAAGTCTTTGTCATCGAATTTGGTTTTGTCCCAAGGCGGATTTCCGATAATCAAATCAAAACCTGCATTCCAGTTTTGGAAACATTCTGCAAACTCAATTTCATAATTAAAAAAACTAAATTTTCGGGCAATTTCTTTGATATTTTGCACCAAAACCGTGTTTTTTTCTTCAAAAATTTCTTTTTCAAAATCTGTTAAAACGGCATTCAATTCGATCAATTTTTCCTTTAAAACGGCTTTATTTTGCCTTTGCATAATCGGCAAAAAACGTTTGTACGTATAAAAATTCATGACCAAATTGAGTTGTTGCAAATCGGGTTGCAAACTTTCGTAAATCTGTTTGGACTGCGCCACTTCTTGGGGCGTGTTGTCTTTCAAATTGCTCAAAACTGATAGTTTTTCGACCAAAAAATTGATTTTTTCTTTCAATTTATTCGCAAACAAATCGTTGTTTTTTTGCAAATTTTCAAACAATTCGTTTTTTGTGTAACCAATCAAAGCATTTCCTTGCTTTACATGATGCTCGATAAAACTCAAAGGCGTTCCCAAAATAAAAGTATCCAACCACAGCGAAAGTCGGGTTAGTTCGATGGCAAAATCATTGAGATCGACCCCAAAAATAATCTTTTTTAACAAAATTCTTTTCAGAAGAGTAAGTTCATCGAGTTCGAATTGGGCAGAGCGCAACACTTTTTTATTGTGTTCGACAATGGTTGCTTTTTCAGTTTCTAATAATTGTTTTAAAAGTACATCTTCTTGATTATCAAGCCTTTCTAAACCTATTTTTGTTAAAATGTTTAAAGTTTCGATCAAAAAATGTCCACTTCCGCAAGCATTATCCAAAATTTTTAATTTGACCAAATCATTATTTTGGCGCAATGATTTTTCTATGCTTTCTTTTGCCATAAAATGCGTAATTTCGCTAGGCGTGTAGTAAGAAGCGGTAGTTTTGCGCGTATTTGATTGGTTAGACAAATAAATTTCTGTGTTTTCGTAAAGTCGTTCTTTCAAAATTCGGACTTTCTTGTCATTTTTTAGCCTTTGATAATCAAAATCATCAAAATAACCTTCGGAAATGTTTTTTCCTTGCAAATATTCCAAATAATACGTTCCTTCAAAAGCCTGCCTAAATTCCGATTCCAACAAACCCTCATAAATATTGCCAATGTGCGTAACAGACAAGGTTTTGTAATCTCGCCAAGCCTTAGAATCTTGATGGTGCAAAAGCAATTTAAGAATTTTTAACAAATCTGCATTATCCAAAATCCAAGGAAGTTCCAACAAAGGAGCTTTTGAAATGGCAAACAAACCTCCGTTCAACAAAGGAATTTCGATGTCCAAATTTCCTTGATTTAGGTATTGAAAAAGCAGTTTTAGGTCGTTCCAAGCATCAAAACCTTGTTTTTCATATTCCAAATTATTTTGCAATTTGAACAAAATGGATCGCAAAGAATAACGTGAATATGCCTTGTGTTTTTTGAAAAGTTCAGGATAAAATTTGCTTTCAAAATAGGCAATAAACAACATTCTGAACCCAAAAAACAAAGAATTTGCATAAATTTCTCGGATTGAATATTGGTTTTGATTAAAAAGTTTTTGACCGATGGTTTCGATAATTGAATCTTGCCCATAAATCAACTCTTTCAAATCGTTTTCAACTTGCAAAATGATTTCGGCTTGTAATTCGAGAAAGTTTTTTTTTTGTGGATTCGGTCTGTTAAAACTAATTAAAGTTTGCTGACAAAAAATATAATAAAAATATTGAAATGCCTGAAAATCATTGTTTTGCAAAATAATTTCTAGGTTAATTTCATAAAAAACTTTATCCGCCCTATTTTTCGAAACGTCATACAAACGCCAAAAACAGCCGTTGGTCAAAAAACCAAAACTAATTTTTAGGTCGTTTAAATATCGAATCAACTGAAAATGAGGGTTTTTTGAATCGATTTTTTTGTTGTCGAGTTCAATTTTGCAGGATTTGCTTTCGCAAAGTGCCAAAATATTTTCATTTTCTGCCTTATCTGTTTTGCTATAATGCTCATTTTTAACATTTTCGCTTTCAAAAAGGGCAAAATTGGGCTTGTAGTTTTTGCCAAAAGATTTTTTATTGACTTGATACGCCAAAAAATAACCGAGTTCTTGCAAAACTACTTTGATAAATTCTTCCTCTAATTGTGCTTCTGAAAGTGCATCAAAATCTAGTTTCTGATAGACATTGATAATATTTTCGAAGGCTTTTTGGGCATTTTCGCCAATAAAATGTTCTTGTAATTTGTATTCTACAAAATACGAATTGAAATAATTGTTATGAATAAAATCGTCAAAGGCTAACATAAAGACATCTTTTTGGTTTTTTGAACTTAAAACTACACATTTTTTAAGAAAATAGATATAACTAGATCAATTTATGCAAAAAAAGACTGAAAACGTAAAATTTTCAGTCTTTTTTTATAATTTCTACAAGCCTCCGCTTGTTTTTTTGCGTTCATTTTCCAAAACCATAACATTATTTTGGGCAACCAAAATGTCGTCAGGCATTTCGTTCATGAATGTAATTTCGGTAAATTGTTCGTTTTTATCTCCCAAAATTACTTTGCATTTTTTTAGGATTTGCTTGCCATCAGCCGATTTTTGGTTGGTTGCACAAAACACAAAAGAATGGTCTTGCTCCTGCAAAATCGAAGAAATTGGCACTGTAAAAGGCGTTCTTTTTTCTTCTGTCGGATTTTGGATAATGGCTCTAACATTCATTCCTGGCAAAATTAAGTTTTTGTCGGTAGCCGTAAAAACCACGTGAATGTTGATCGCTTTGGTGTCGGGGTCGATGGCTCTTTCGATGTGGATAACCTTGCCTTTTGCAAAAGGAATCGAGGCGTTAATGAAGTCCAATTCTACCGTTTGCCCTTCGGAAATGAGGTTAATGTCTTTGTCATACACAAATAAATCGGCTTGCAATTCGCTAACATTGATCAATTCTGCCAAAATGGTTTCAGGCAAAGCCAACATTCCAACTTTTACGGGAAGTTTATGCACATAACCATCAATGGGCGCTTTGATGCTAATAGTAGAAGTAATTGTAGCTTTTTTAGGGTCTTGCAAATCGGCAACATTGATGCCCAAAAGTACCAATTTTGCTCTGATGGCTTTTTCTTGATTGATGGCTGCATTGTATTTTGCCTCTACGGTTTGGTATTCTGCCAACGCACCAATATTGCTTTTGCGAAGTTCTTGTTGGCGTTTGAACTCAATCGCCAAAAAATCTTGTTCGCTTTTGATGCCCAAATATTGGTTTTGCAACTCAATTACCTCCATACTTCTCAAAGTCATGAGCAGTCTGCCTTTGTTCACAAAATCGCCTTCCAAAACATGAGTCGACTCAATTTTTCCGCTAATATCGGAACTGACAACTGCCTGAAAATTTGGCAAAGCCTTGACTTTTCCGTTCAGATAAATGTAAGAACTCAAACTTTTTTTCTCTGGCGTAACCAGCTTGATGTCCATAATTTTGAGTTGATCGTCTGTCATACGGACTTCATCAGCTTTGGCTGTTTCTGTTTTGGCTGATTCTTTTTTTTCTTCGCTACACGAAAAAAATGTAATTAAAACAAGAAAATATATAAAAATAAGATTTTTCATAAGTTTGATTTTTTTAAAATGAATAGCCTAAATTTACCCCAGGCCAAGGGAAAAAGAAAAACTCTTTTCGCAAAATAAGGCTTGCGGTTGCCGATAAAAAGAAACCTCCTTCAGGTTTTTGCAAACGATAACCGACACTTAACATTGGAATATTGGTGCTTGCGTTGTCCGAAAGTCCAAATGCGCTGGTTGTCCCTTTAATGTAGGTTGAACCTGCTCCTAGCTCTACGTGATGCTTGTTTTTGCCGTACATAGCATAAATTCCCATCGGGAGAACTATAAAAGAGCCATCTGTGCCTCCAGAGCCAAAAAATCCTAGCCTTCCGCTAAATTTCCAGTCGTCTGCTTGCAAAAAAATGCGGTCATAATTTATGGTAAAAAACAAACTTTTGCCCATTATTTCGGCAGAAAGAGAATTTTTTGCCATAATTTTTCCTTCTTGTGCCAAACAACATAGACTTAACAAGAGAAAACAAAGAGAAACAAATATTTTTTTCATGAAATTTGATGTTTTTTATTCTTCACCTTTCAAATATTTGAGATTAATGATCGCTTGGTTATAACGGCTCATACTTTCCAAATAATTGAGTTGAATTTGGAAAGCCAATTCCAAATTTTGCAAATACGCATAATAACTAATGCTTCCCAAACGATAACTTTCGCGTGAATCTCTCAAAATTTCGTTTGCTTGCCTAACCGCAGTCCCTTCAAAATATGCCAAATTGTCTTTATTTTGGCGATAATCGGACATGGCTTTGGCGTATTCTGTGCCTAATTGATAAGTCGTAATTTTGGTTTGCGTTTGCGAAATTTCGACTCCTTTTTTGGCAGAATTAATGTTTGCTTTGTAAGTCCACGCCCAAATTGGAATACTTACACCAAATTTTAGCCTGTAAAAAGCAGATGTTTCAGTATTTCCCTGATCCAACCAACCAACAATCAAACTCGGTGAAAGTTTGCGTTTTTCTACTTTCAAAATGCTTTGATTTAGGTTTTCATAATTTTTGTTTAACGCAAGCATCGGATTTGTCAAGAAAAAAGCGTTGTCAAAAGCAGCAGGTTCAGGGATCAATTCTTCGAGCCTGTGAAGTTTTAGATCGGGCAAAAAAGAAGTATCACCAGGACTTCCCAATAAAAGTCCCATCTGAATTTTTGCATTTCTCAATTCCGATTTTGCTTGCGCCAAATTGTATTGAATCCGTTTGTATTGCGATTCTCCGTTTACTTTTTCCAAATTCGAAATTTGCCCAACGTTGTAACGCACTTCATTTATTGCCAAAATATTGGAATAAGCCGAGTCTTGGCGAGTGAGTAATTCGACTTTTTCAATAAAAAATTGAACTTGATTAAAAATGGTTCTGGTTCTGTAAAACAAAGAATTTCGAGTAATTTTGCGTTCAGTTTCAGACACTTGTATTCGGTTGTCTTGGGCATTGCGCTGTGCCGAATAAATGCCTGGATAATCAATTTTTTGCATTACGCCCATTCTTTGTTCTGTTCCTGTGGGTGCTTCATAAACAATTTCCAAATTAGAAACATTGTAAGCAGCGGGCAATAAAGATCGTTGTTGATCTATTTTTTGACCCGCCAAAAGCATTTCAGGATTATTTTTAAGTGCCGTTTCAGTGGCTTCATTCAAAGAAATCGTTTTGTTTTGAGCAAAAGCAAAAGCACTTAACAACAACAAAATTAGGGTTGCAAGGGCTTTTTTAGGCATTAAACCAGATTGTTCTTCGGTTTCCATTTCTGTTTTTCGTTTGTTAAATAAAGTGTAAAGAATAGGCAAAACCAACAAAGTGAGCAAAGTAGCCGTAAAAAGCCCGCCAATCACTACGGTTGCCAAAGGTCTTTGCACTTCCGCACCTGCCGAACTTGACAACGCCATTGGCAAAAAGCCTAAAGCTGCCACAGCCGAAGTCATCAAAACAGGTCTGAAACGTTCTCTAATTCCTTGTAAAACTTGTCTGTTTGGATTAGAAATGCCGTTATTTGCCAAGTATTTGAACTGCCCGACCAACAAAATTCCGTTCAAAACTGCAATTCCAAACAAGGCAATAAAACCAACTCCTGCCGAAATACTAAAATTTAATCCTCGTAAAAGCAAAGAAAACACGCCTCCAACCGCAGAAAGTGGCACAACAGTATAAATTAGTACGCTGTCGTTGATGCTACCAAAAGTAGTGTAAAGCAATCCAAAAATGATTAGTAAAGCAATAGGAACAACCAAACCTAAACGCGCTTTTGCTTTTTTCAAATTCTCAAATTGTCCACCAAAATCGATGGCGTAGCCTTTTGGCAAAACCACTTGCGCGCCTACTTTTTGCATGGCTTCGTTTACCAAAGACTCCATATCTCTGCCTCTGACGTTAAAACCAATGTTTATTTTTCTTTGCAAATTTTCGTGCTGAATTTCGGTAGGTCCGACATTTTCGCTAATTTCAGCCAATTCACTCAACGGAATCGGGTGTCCGTCTTTGTCTTCGATGAGCAAATTGCTAATATTTTCGCTTTTGTTTCGGTCTTCGGTTGCCAAACGCATCGTTAAGTCAAAACGCTTGTCATTTTCGTAAATCAAACCTGCCTTTGCGCCCGCAAAAGCCGTTTGCAATGCCCTATTAATTTGGCTGACCGTAATTCCATAAAACGCCATTTGCTCTCGATTATATTTGATATTGATTTGAGGCAAACCAAAAACTTTTGTTTCCACAATATCCGTAACTCCTTGAATACCAGCAATAATGCTTGAAATTTGCTGCCCTTTTGCAACCACAGTGTCGAGGTTTGTGCCAAAAACTTTTACTACCACATCACTTTTTGCACCACTCATGAGTTCGTTTACGCGGTTTTCGATGGGTTGTTGAATGGAAACCACCAAACCAGGATATTTTTTGAAAACTACCGAATCAATTTGTTCAATGAGTTCCCATTGATTGTCGGTTTTTGTCCATTTGGATCGATCTGCCAAAACCACCACCATTTCCTGCGATTCTAGCGGTTTGGGATCAAGCGGAACTTCGGCTGTGCCAATTCGGGAAACGGCTTTTTCTACTTCGTCAGGAAATTCTCTTAGCAAATCAGTTTGAATTTTTTGGGCTAATTTTAAGGACTCTGTCAAAGAACTTCCTACGGGCAAATTGATTTCGATATTCAAATCGCCTTCAGCTAATTTTGGGATAAATTCTCCTCCGATCACACTAAAACCAAAACCGCCTCCGATCAATACCAAAAAAGCCAAAATTACCATCGAATATTTTTTTCGAAGTCCAAATTTTAGGACAGGTTCATAAATTCGATACAAAAAATTGACAATTACGTCAGAAATTCCTCCGTGATGCAAACTTTTTGGCGGTCTTAAAATAACGGCACTCATCATAGGAATGTACGTAACAGCAAGCAACAATGCCCCTGTGATAGCAAAACTAACGGTTTTTGCCATCGGAATAAACATTTTTCCTTCAATTCCTTCCAAAGTCATTAGCGGGAAATACACAATCAAAATGATCAAGCCTCCAAAAACAACCGATTTTTTAACTTCCTGCGAAGCCGCAATAATCACTTCTTGGCGATCTGCGTAGGTCATTTCGCCCATTTCTGCGGTTCTTTTAGACATGGCGGTTGCCAAATACAAGACCACCGACTCGACCACAATAATTGCAGGGTCGACCAACAAGCCAAAATCTATTGCCCCCAAACTCATCAAACTACCCACCAAACCAAATTGACGCATACAAATAAACGCAAAAAGCATCGCCAAAGGAATAACCGAAGCCGCTAACAAACTTGCTCGCCAATTTCCCAAAAAAACCAAAATTACCAAAACCACAATCAAAGCTCCTTCAAGTAAATTGGTAATTACGGTAGAAATTGCCTTAGAAACCAATTTTTCGCGGTCAATAAAGGGTTCAATAACCAAACCTTCGGGCAAACTTTTCTGAATTTCGACCATTTTATCCTTGATTCTTTTGATAACCGCCAAACCATTTTCACCTTTGAGCATCATCACAATTCCCGCCACGACCTCGCCTGTGCCATTCATACTAATTGCACCGTAACGAATGCTGCTGCCAAATTTGACTTCCGCCACGTCTTTGATCAAGACAGGAACGCGGTTGTTAATTTTGATTACGGTATTGCCAATTTCTTCCAAACTCGAAGCCAAACCGATGCCTCTGATGGTAAAAGCCTTGTTATTTTTTTCGATATACGCACCGCCTGTATTGGCATTTCCTTCGCTTAAAGCAGCAAAAAGTTCGTCAATGGTTACGTGCAAAGAACGCATACGGTCAGGATTCATTTCGGCTTGATATTCTTTGTTATAGCCACCAAAACCGCTAACTTCTGCAATTCCTGGCGTTCCTAAAAGTTGTTTACGAATTACCCAATCTTGCAAAGTTCTGATTTCCATGGGTGAAAACGACTTGTCTTTGGGGTCTTTGGCACGAATGACATACTGAAAAACCTCGCCCAAACCTGTCGAAACGGGACCCATAATTGGTTTGCCTAGTTCTTCTGGCACGTCATTTTTGACTGCCTCTAAGCGTTCAAAAACCTGTTGTCGCGCCCAATAAACATCTGTATCATCACTAAAAACAAGTTTTACTACCGACAAACCAAACTTAGAAATGGATCGAATCTCGATAAGTCCTGGAATGTTGGACATTGCCATTTCGATGGGTGCGGTAATAAATTGTTCAATTTCTAAAGAAGCCAAATTTTGACTCAAAGTAATGACATCGACCTGATTGCTCGTTACATCTGGCACAGCATCGATGGGCAAATTGTATAAAGAAAAGCTCCCCCAAAACATGAGGACAAGCGTAAAAAAGGCTATCAAAAAAGGCTTTCTGACGCTTATTGCTATGATTTTGTCTATCATTTAATAAAAAATTTAAAATAGTTTTAACAACCAAATATTTATAAAAATATTTGATTGAATTTTAATGTAAAAACAGATTTTAATCTGTTCGAATTAAAGAATTAAGTCAGACGCAAGTCGGACAGTTTTTAGCAATAAAACCGTTAAAATTGAATTAAAAAGGAGTCAATCGAAACAGGAAAAAATAATAAGAAGGAAAAGGAATCACTAAATCCAGCAAAAAATGAGGATTTAATTCTTCAAAAATAAGAATAAAAAAAGTCGGTGCTAAAAAATTAGAAGGAAAATATCCATAAATTTGTGCGAATTGCAATTTATTTTTTCTGAAACGAAAAGGGTCAGGAATGTCGTCATCTTCGTCTTCGGGGCTGTGATCAGGAATTTTGAACAAATATTCAGCTACAAACTCGATCAAACTGTTAATTTCTTCTTCTTGTTGAGGAAAAATACTTTCGTTAGAAAAAATATTTCTTTTCGAATAGACATTATCTATCCTAATTTCTGGAAACAAAAGGCTGGTATTCAGCAAGTTCAGAATTAAGAAAAAGGAAATAAATTGTCTAACTATCGAAATTTGCATGGAAATAATTTTTCTCTGAATAAACAAACAACAAATAAAATATTTTTGTTTATGAAAATTTAAACGCAATTTACAATTTATTTATACAATTTTAATTATTTGTGTAAATTTATTTTCAAAAAATTAATATAACACACTGATAAACAATATGTTAGATAGAAATATAGCTCCGCCAATTCACCAAATTACTGATTTTGATTTTGTAAGACCTCTTTCGCAAAAAATGGCAAATGGCGTGTCTTTGCATATCGTTTCATCTGGGGTGCAGCCGCTGATCAATTTGCAAATGTCTTTTCAGGTTTCAGATAGCCAACAAAAAACGAGTGTGCTTGGCAACATCACCAGCAAAATGTTCACGGAAGGCACAAAAAAACGGACTGCTTCCCAAATTAATGCAGAAATAGAAAAATATGGGGCAGCCTTAGAAATAGAATCGGGTTTTGATTTTTGTACTTTCGATTTGTATTGTTTGAACAAACATTTGTCTCCGATGCTCGATTTGTTACACGAAATTTTGACAGAAGCCACTTTTCCAGAGCAAGAATTAGAAAAACTGCGAAATATTAGTTTGCAAAAACTCAAAATCAACAAAGAAAAAACGGCTTTTGTGGCTTCGCAAACCTTCCGAAATGC
>RDXG01000296.1 GCA_004292785.1 Bacteroidota bacterium | reverse complement strand
ATAATATTAAGTTTTTGTTGCAAAAATAGTATAAAAATTTGATAATCAACAAATTATACATAATTAGTTGATTATCAAGCATAAAAAGGTCTATTTTTAATAGGTTCTATTTATTCGAAAAAACTAGGAGAAATTTATTGTAAAAAGTGGAGCATAGAGGTTTGTTTTCAATCTCTAAAAACTAGAGGTTTTAATCTTGAATCGAGTTATTTAAGAGATCAAGAAAAATGAAGAAAACTTAGTTTTATTAAGTATATCCTTAGTTTTATGTGTAAAATTAGGCGTTTTATTACATGATAAAAAAAAGAAAATAAAAAAAATACATGGTTACAAAGCCAATAGTTTTTCCGAATAGGTTTAAATGCTTGGCGCATTTGGCTCAAAAATCAAGTAAAAGATTTAGAAAATTATTTGTTAGCATTTTTAAATGAAGTATTAAGACAGTTACAAAAAAATACTTATATTAAGATAATCAAATATTTACAAAAATGATCGTGTAGAGATAGATTTTTGAACAAGAATAATTTTTTTACTTCATTTTTTGTTTTTATTTTTACAAAAAAATATAAAAAATATGCTTTCAATCCCAATTCAAATAGTAGATTCTTTGCCAAAAGATTTGGATTCTCGTTTGCTAATGCCCAAAAATGTGGCGTTTAAAAGCACCGTAGCCGAATTTTTGGCGTTTGCAGAAATTTGCCAATACAAAATAGAATTTCACGAAGGTTTTATCATTTCTTTTTACGAAAATATTTTTGGACAAATGTTTAATCACGAATATGTAGTTACAGAATTTCTTAGAATTGTAGGAAATTATATAGAAACCCATGAACTTGACTGGAAAATTTTGTCAAGCAATATTTCGGTTTTTATTGACATAGAAAAGCCTTGCGTTTACAAACCCGATGCTTTGGTTTTCAAACACAAACCCAAAATTATTACTTTTGTCAATCCCACAGATGACTCAAAACATCAAGCAACGCCAAATCCAACAAATGTATTCGAAGTTTTGTCAAAAAGTACAAGAAATTTTGATTTGACAGAAAAACTACGCAACTACAAAAATATTCCGAGCATGGAACAAATTATTTTTGCAGAAAGGAAAAAGTTTAAAGTTACAGTTCATGAAAAAATTAATGAAATTTGGCTAGAAACGGTCTATACCAACCCAAATGATGTATTTTTTGTGGCAGATTGCCCTGTTTTGATGGCTAAATTGTATAAAAATGTAGATTTTGATCAAGAATAGGTTTTTTTCTTCGTTTTTTATTTTCACACAAAAATATAAAAAATATGCTTTCAATACCGATTCAAATTGTAGATTTTTTGCCCAAAGATTTGGATTCTCGTTTGCTAATGCCCGAAAATGTGGCATTCAAAAGCACCGTAGCCGACTTTTTGGCGTTTGCAGAAATTTGCGAATACAGAATAGAATTTCACGAAGGTTTTATCATTTCTTTTCACGAAAATATTTTTGGACTTATGTTTAATCATGAACGATTGGTTAGAAATTTTATGAAGGTTTTGCTTGTCTTTATTGATGCTCACCTTTTGGATTGGGAAGTATTTCCGAGCAATGTTTCTATTTTTATAAACATCAGCAAACCTTGCGTTTACAAGCCCGATGCCCTGCTTTTTAAGGACAAACCACAAATTACTACTTTTATTAACACAACAGATAATTCCAAACAAAAAGCAGGTTCAAATCCAAATGCTGTTTTTGAAGTTTTGTCAAAAAGTACCAGAAGTTTTGATTTGACAGAAAAATTAGAAAACTACAAAAAAATTCCTTCCTTAGAACAAATTATTTTTGCAGAACAACGCAAATTTGAAATTACGGTCTATGACAAAATGAATGAAATTTGGGTAAAAAGCACTTATAGCAACCCAAATGATGTATTTTTTGTGGCAGATTGCCCTATTTTGATGGCAGATTTGTATAAAAAAGTAGATTTTGATGAAGAATGATTTTTTTACTTCATTTTTTATTTCTATTTTCACAAAAAAATATAAAAAATATGCTTTCAATACCAATTCAAATAGTAGATTTTTTGCCAACAGATTTGGATTCTCGTTTGCAAATGCCCGAAAATGTGGCGTTTAAAAGCACCTTAGCCGACTTTTTGGCGTTTGCAGAAATTTGCGAATACAGAATAGAATTTCACGAAGGTTTTATCATTTCTTTTTACGAAAATATTTTTGGACTTATGGCAAATCATGAAATTATGGTTTTTAATTTTTTATTGATTACAGGCAAATTTTTTGAACAATATAAACCTAATTATTTTTTATTTCCAAGTAATTTAGTGATTTACATTCATGCCGATCAACCTTCTGTTTACAAGCCTGATGCGGCGGTTTTTAAAGAAAAAATGGAAGTGATCACTTATTTGGATTCGAGAAATGCAAAGCAAAAAGCCTACAAAAACCCAAATGCCGTTTTTGAAGTTTTATCTGAAAGCACCAGAAATTTTGATTTGACAGAAAAATTAGAAAACTACAAAAAAATTTCTAGTTTAGAACAAATCATTTTTGCTGAACAACGAAAATTTGAAATTACGGTTTATGACAAAATCAATGAAATTTGGGTAAAAAGCACTTATAGCAACCCAAATGACGTGTTTTTTGTGGCAAATTGCGCTGTTTTGATGGCAGATTTGTATAAAAAAGTAGATTTTGATGAAGAATAGGTTTTTAATTTTTGCAAAAAAATAATCTTCTAAGCCACCAAGCGTATGCGTTTAACCCATTCATTTTCAGGAATTTCGATAGACTCTTGTGCCTGAATTTTCAAGATCCAAGTTTTTAATAAGGTTAATTCGGCTAAAATCATTGGATCGGAATAGGGCGTTTCTGAAAAATCATCGACATACATATACGGAATGTTAAAAATCGCAGAAATGATATGATCCAAATGTTCAGGATTTTGGTCTTGTTGCATTTCGCATAGTTCATAAACCACCGCCACCGCATCAATTGCGGCTGTAGCCAACAAATTGCTCGAAAAATCGTCCATATCAGGGCAAATTTGATTGAATTTGGCACTTTGATTTTCGCTTATTTTGCCTTCTTTTATGTCTTGGATCGCTTTTTCTAAAATTTTGCTGTTGCCAAAATCAAATGCTTCCGAAAAAACTCGGTAAGCAGGCAACATTCTTTCAGCAACTGCAAGCCCAAAAAGCAACTTTTGTGTGTGGCTTAAAGGTGCTAAACTTTCCCTAATTTCGTGTAAAAATGCGTTTTCTGTCATTGTCTTTTTTTAGATTTCTTGCCTTTGAGTTCAGTTTTTGGCAAAATGCTTTCTTCTTTAATAAGGTCTTCACAATCCAAACAAATAGGGCGGCTTGCCCCGATTTCTTTGCCTTTTAAGCCCATTTCCAACGCCTTTTGGATCACTTTTTCCTCTGCGTGTTTGTCTTCTTTTATTTGCGCTTCTATTTCGTTTTCCAATAAAGCCTCCACTTGTTTTTTACGTAATTTTCGTTCATTTGTTCCAATAATAACCGTTTCGTTTTCGGTAGTGAGTACGGCAATGGTTACAAAATTTTGAGCCATTGGCGGACTAATTAGGCTGTGCAGTTCTTTGGCACGTTTGTCGGGATCAATACTAAACATAAGCGTTTTTATTTTGCAAATCTAGTGGATTTTTCATAAAAAATATAGATTTTGAACAAGAATATTTTTTTTATTTCATTTTTTATTTTTATTTTCACAAAAAAATATAAAAAATATGCTTTCAATACCGATTCAAATTGTAGATTTTTTGCCAAAAGATTTGGATTCTCGTTTGCTAATGCCCGAAAATGTGGCGTTTAAAAGCACCGTAGCAGAGTTTTTGGCATTTGCAGAAATTTGCGAATACAGAATAGAATTTCACGAAGGTTTTATCATTTCTTTTCACGAAAATATTTTTGGACTTATGGCAAATCATGAAACATTGGTTCTCAATTTCCTTGTAATTGTAAAAAATTTTTACAAAAAATATCAAATAAGTCATCGATTGTTTCCCAGCAATTTGGTCGTCTATATTCATTCCGATTTGCCTTCTGTTTACAAACCTGATGCGGTCATTTTTAAAGAAAAAATGGAAATCATTACTTATTCTGATTCGAAAAGTGCCACCCAAAAAGCCTATAAAAACCCAAATGCCGTTTTTGAGGTTTTATCTCGAAGTACCAGAAATTTTGATTTGACAGAAAAATTAGAAAATTACAAAAAAATTTCTAGTTTAGAACAAATCATTTTTGCTGAACAACGAAAATTCGAAATTACAATTTATGACAAAATAAATAATTTTTGGATAAAAACAGTCTATACCGACCCCAAAGACGTATTTTTTGCAGCAGATTGCTCTGTTTTGATGGCAGATTTGTATGAAAATGTAGATTTTGATGGAGAATGATAGCTTTAAAAATTTTACTGTGGCAACAGGTTTTCAAACCTGCCACAGGGGTTTATCAAAACCCTGTTATTCTCTTGGTCAGGAAAGCGTTGATAAAAAATTGCACAAAAAAATAATCCCAAAAAAGCAAAAAATTTCTTGGGATTATGAAATATGAATTTAAGCAAAATCAACCACCCATCGAAGGCAAATTGCTTGCTGTTTTGTCTAAAAATTCTTCGTATTCTTTGGGAGTCATGCTAAAAATAACGTAGGGTTTGGGATCAACTCTATCATAATTTTTGGTTTTTGGGTTCAATTTGTGAACTTCATAATGCAAATGTGGAGCAACTGAAATTCCTGTATTTCCAACTTTTCCAATAATTTGACCTCTTTTAATTTTTTGCCCAACTCTGCACTCAAATTTGGAAAGATGCGAATAGGTGGTGATCAAGCCAAAACCGTGATCTATTTGTACTTGTTCGCCATAACCGCTTTCTCTTTGTGCCGAAATAACTGTGCCATCGCCGCTTGCATAGACAGGTTCGCCTAGTGGTGCAGTAAAATCTAGCCCTGTGTGCATTTTGGTAACTCTAAAAATTGGGTGAAAACGTGAGCCAAAACCACTAATAAATCTGTTTTGACCATCTTTTATGGGCATAATGTTAGGCGAAGCCATTACTCTTTCTTTTTGTTTTTTTGCCAATTCTACAATGTCTTCCAAAGATTTAGACTGCACATAAATTTGTTTTTTTAGCTGGTCTATATTTTTGGCAGTTTGCGCAATAATCTCTATTTTAGGCAAATCTTTGTAGGTATCTGACCCTCCTGTGCCATTGGTTCTGAGGTGTTTGGGCAAGGGTTCGGAGTCGAAATAACCTCTATATATGTTGTCGTCTCGATCTTGAACATCGGCGAGTGCTTTTTTCAAAAAACTCAAATCCTCGTTCAGGTTTTCGTAATATTTTTCTAACAATTTTTTCTCATTTTCCAAAGCAACATAGCTATCAGAAGGAAACCAACGGTTATAAACTACGGTGATGCCAATGGCTAACACAAAAGATACCACCAAAAAACCTAACATCTGAAAAATATAATCAGAAGTTTTACTTTTAACGGGTTCGTACTGACATTTTTCGGTGTCGTAATAATATTTAATCTTTGCCATAATTGCAAATTAATAATAAATAAATTTTTGTAACTATCTGTTGATCAAATAGTTAGATAAAAATAATTTTTCCATGAGTCGTTTGTTTGCTGGTAATTCTTCTATTTTGATTAGTTTGGTTTTTACAAAAATAATACAAGGTTGCAACAAAAAATTTTATTTAACTTATTTAACTTTTATTAACAAGTAATTTTTATAAAAGAAGTAAACTTTATTTTTAAACAAAAAACTTATTTTTTATAAAAAAATTAAAAAAAAGTTAATTTATTTTGAATATACAAAAAATAAATTTATTTTTGCGAAAATTCAAAATTTACACATCATGCAAACTACCGATACTGTATTAATGATTCGCCCTGTGAGATTTACTTACAATGCTCAAACAGGCGTTAGCAATGCGTTTCAAGACGCTTCGCAAGCAGGAAAAGAAGAACAAAGCCAACAAGCCGCACTTATTGAATTTGATGGTTACGTGAAAGCCATGAAAGCAAATGGCGTAAATGTGATCGAGGTTTTTGATACGCCAGAACCGCATACTCCCGATTCTATTTTTCCTAATAATTGGGTAAGTTTTCATGAAGACGGCACCATTATTTTGTATCCGATGGAAGCAGTAAATCGTAGGTGGGAACGCAGAAGAGGCATTTTGGACATTGTAGGATCGGAATTTGAGATCAAAAACGAAATAGATTTGACCCATTACGAACAAGACAATAAATTTTTGGAAGGCACAGGCAGTATGACTTTGGATCGTCCAAATAAAATTTGTTACGCTTGCATTTCTTCGCGCACCAACCCTGTTGTTTTAGACGATTTTGCAAAAAAAACAGGATATAGTTTGGTAACTTTTACTTCGACTGATCTCAAAGATTTTGCCGTTTATCATACCAACGTGATGATGTGTTTGGGCGAAAAATATTCCGTAATTTGTTTGGATAGCATCAAAAATACGGCAGAAAGAGCAGAAGTAGTAAGAATTTTGCAAAAAACGGGTAAAGAAATTATTGAAATTACTTTGCCACAAATGCACAAATTTGCAGGCAATATGCTTGAAGTAAGAAATAATCAAAATAAGAGTATTTTGGCAATGTCCGAACAAGCCTTCAAAGCCTTAACTCCTGCGCAAGTTGCACAGATAGAAAAATATTCGACCATTGTTGCACCGCCACTTTACACCATCGAAACTAACGGAGGCGGAAGTGCAAGATGTATGTTGGCAGAGGTTTTCTTACCGAAAAAAAATTAAAGGAAATAATGATCTGATTTGTTGAGAAATGAATCAGATCATTGAATTGCCATCTAAAATTATTTTAGAAAAGTTAGCCAAACTTTCAACATAACGATCATAATAAGTTTGTGATCCAATTTTTTTGTTTTATAACGAAAAAATCTTATTTTGCGCAAACCTTATAAAAAATGAATCTCACACACATCGAACACATTGGCATTGCTGTCCGAAATTTGGAGGAAAGCATTGCTTATTACGAAAATATTTTAGGCTTAAAATGTTACGCCATCGAAGAAGTTGCTGATCAACAAGTTAAAACTGCTTTTTTTAGGATTGGTGATTGCAAATTGGAATTGTTAGTTGCCACTTCTGACACTAGCCCGATTGCCAAATTTATTGAAAAAAAAGGCGAAGGAATACATCATTTGGCATTTGCTACCCAAAATTTGGTAGAATCTTTGGCAGAAACTTCCCAAAAAGGCATTCAGCTTATCGACCAAAAACCGCGTGCAGGTGCAGAAGGTTTGCAAATTGCTTTTTTGCATCCAAAATCTACTTTTGGCGTTTTGACCGAACTTTGTCAGAAACCTTAATTTTTATCAAAGAAATGGAAACAAAAGCCAAATATTTTGTTTCCATTTTTAACAAAATATTTAACTAAAATTTTTGTTCAAAACCAAAAATAATGACTTCTTCTCTCGACAAACCATCAATATTAGTCTTGTAATTAAAAAGCTGTTTGCCCGCACTCAATTTGATCGCAGATTTGACTGAAAACGAATAACCAAAAGAAGTCAAAAGTGTAAATGAAGCTCCATGAGTATCTGTTTTTTCTATTCTTTCTTTGCTTTGTGGCGAAATAAAAGTGTCATTTGTCAAACGGTGAATATAAAGCGCGCCAATATTGAAGAAGAATTTGGCAAACCTAAAATTTCTTTCGACTCTGGTCATGACATCAATTCCTCTAAAAGCCTTCAAATTGACAGGATAAAGTTGTGATATTGGATTAATTTCGCCATTTTTCCAAGCTCCCCAAGTAAAATTATTTTCTGCTTGATTCAATGCTTGCTGATAACCTGCCGCAAACAACCATTTTTTGCTAATCAAAGAAATGCCCGCCACAATGTCGTAACTTCCCAAACTTGTTTGGTAATACATAGGCAAAGGCAAGCCATCGGAAGTGGATTTGTCGGCTTTGTTGGTCGGAATTTTTGCGCCAATTGTGGCATTGATTTGGAATTTTTCACTACTAAACAAATTTCTGCTCAAACTCAAAGAAATATCTCCAAGCCCTTGCGTATTCGCCAAAACCCCCTGAACGGCTGTATAAGGCAATTTAATTTGCAAATTTGTTTTATCACTGATGCCAAAAGTCAAATCTAGGGTGGTCGACCAAATGTAGTCTCCAAACTTGACAGTTCCCAAATATTGGCTAATTTCAACGGAACGCAAACGAATATTTAGCTTTTTATGAAAGGCTTGATTGGGTTTCATTGCGCCCATCGTGCAAAAACCTGCATCACTGCAACCTTGCGAAAAAGCAGTTTTGAGAACAATAAAGCATAAAATAGTAAAAAATAATTTTTTCATGAGATCGTATTTTGGTTTATAAAATCTTTACGTAATATTTGAATAAAAAAGCAACAAATTTTTATTTATTTAAAAAAAATGAATTTTCTTTGTTTTTAAATTTGGCACTTTATTTTTTGTGTATATTTGCCAAAATTTTTATTGAATGTCATGATTTAATTTGCAAACCAAAATAAATATGAAAGATACTTTTTTCGAGATCGAAAAACAATTAGAAATGCTGGAAAATATGTATAATTACAGTACCAGCGAATATAGAATAGAACCTTTGTTAAAAATGTTTCATCAAAACGAACTATTTATTTCTGAATATAGAACTAATTTTATTTGGAATAATTACAAAAAAAGCCGTTTTATAGAATCATTATTGTTGGGAATGCCTGCTCTGCCGATGTTTATTTGTAACAGAGAAGATGGTTTGTTCGAACTAATTGATGGAGCGCAAAGGCTTTTAGCAATAGATCAGTTTGTGAATGAAAATCTAAAATTGACTGAATTAGAAAAATTAACTTTTCTAAATGGTTTGGGATTTATGGATTTGAGTTTTTTTAGAAGACAAAAATTTATGCTAATCAATATTCGTTTTCAGGTAAGTATTCACAATATTTCTTCGGAAACAAAAAAAGATATTTTTGACAGACTCAATACCAATAAAACAAGACCCAATTTATAAAATTATGGAAAATACTTTAACCGATTTTTACAAACGAGCAACAGAAATTGAACTATATTTTGATTTTTTATCAAAATTATCTCAAAAAGATACCACTTTACATTACAAAGAATCGACTAAAAATCATTCAGTTTATATCAATAAAGAACTTTTGACAATATTGCGCGCAAATTGTTTTTTATTGCTTTATAATTTGATAGAATCTTCTTTTAAAAATGCTTTATGGGAAATTTTGGGCAACATTCAGGCAGAAAACTTATCTTATGATGAAATTTCAGAAAAAATACAAGAACTTTGGATACAAGAACAGGCATGGATTAAAAGAGATTATACTTCTAAAAAGTTTGCAAATTTGATAAAAGAAGCAACCAATGTTATTTTAAATGGAAAAATTAAATTTAACCAAAACCTAATTTTTCAACAATTATCAGGAAATGTAGATGCAAAACGAATAATAGAATTGTCGCAAAAATATGGTTTTGAAATGCCTCAACTTGATGGTGAAATTGCCGAAATACTCAATAAAATTAAGGAAAATAGAAATTATTTGTCTCACGGAAATTTGACTTTTGCAGATTGTGGCAAAGATTATTCCACTGACGAAATTGTCTTGTTCAAAGATCGAGTGCTAAACTATATGGAAAAAATTATTAACAACATCAATTTTTTATCGAGTCCAAAAATTATCTCAAAAGTCCTGAATAAACCTAAAAATCATGAATAAAATAGTAATATATGTAATTTTCTTTTTTTTGACAAGCTGTTCTTTATACGAAAACGCTTTGATGAGTTTTCAAAGTGCAGAATATGAGGTGGCTATCAAAGAATTTGAAAAATATTTGAGCAAAAACCCTAAAAATAGGGCTGAAATTAATTTCAGAATTGCCGAATGTTATCGCTTGTCGAACCGCTTGCCACAAGCCAAAACTTTTTATGAAAAAACAATGGAAATTGGCGGTTTTCAGCACGAAAATTTGGCATTTTATTATGCTTATTCTTTAAAAGTAAATCAAGAATACGAAAAAGCCGCCGCCGCATTCGAAAAATATTTGGAAAAAGGCAGAAATGCAGATTTTATTAGGCAAGCAAAAACGGAAATTGCCAACATGAAAACCGTAGCAGAAATTGCAAAAACAGACGTACAAACTACCATAAAACCATTGGAAAACGTCAATTCTGTTGCTTCCGAATTTGCACCTACTATTTTTGGAAAAAACGTTATTTTTGCGAGTTCTCGCAGAAATGAAGCCACTTTTAAAAGCACAGGCACAGGTTTTCAGGATTTGTATGCTTTAGAAATTTTGGATACATTAAAAAATACAGGAAATTTTGCACCCAATTTTTTCAACGAAAACATCAATTTGGAAGGTCAGCATGAGGCTTCGGCAACTTTTTCTGCCGATGGAAAAACCATGATTTTTGCAAGAGGAAACAAAGGCGAAAAAGACGAACCTTATACAGACGTTCAATTATTTTCTGCAACTTTTGACGAAAAACTCAACACTTGGACTGTGCCAAAAATGATGGAAAGAATTAGCCGAAAAGACGCTTGGAACTCCTGTCCTGCACTTTCGCCTGACGGAAAAACCTTGTATTTTGCCTCTAACCGAAAAGACGATTCGCAAGGTGGAGTTGATATTTATTTTGCTACCAAAGACAAAAACGGAGTTTGGGGAAATGTGCAAAATGCAGGAAAACTAATCAATACCGCAGGAAATGAGCTTTTTCCGTATATTGATAAAAAAGGAAAATTCTTTTTTGCCTCTGACGGGCAAATAGGTTTGGGCGGTTTGGATTTGTTTAAAATTGATACAGTTTTAGAAAAAACAACAAAAAACCCTAAAGTAGTCAATTTGGGCGTGCCAATAAATTCTGTTTCAGACGATTTTGGGATTGTGTTCAGAAACAAAAACGATGGCTATTTTTCCTCAAATCGAGCTGGCGGACAAGGCGATGACGATATTTTTTCCTTTCACAACGACTCTGCCAACAATAAAAAAGTTGTCTATTATTTGCAAGGTACAAGCTACGCCACAGTCAAGGAACGCAAAGGAACTACGCAACAAATTTTAGCAAATACTTCTTTGAAACTCATTGATAATCAAGGTAAAACGGTTGATACACAAACTTCTGACGCAAACGGAAAATTCAAATTTACGCCTGCTTTAGACATGACTCAAACTTATACTGTTTTTGGCGAAAAAGCAAGTTATTTGCATCACAGCGTCAAATTTCCAACAAAAGGGCGTGAAGTCAAAGACGTTTCCAAATTGCCAAAACGCGATAACGAAATTTGGTTTGACACCTTAGTTGTTTTGCAAAAAAATATTTTGGATGGCGCAATTCCTGAACTCGAAATTTTGTACGAATACGATAGTTCCCGAATTACTAGCCTTGCGGCAGTAGAATTAGACGAATTTACGGACTTTTTGGTCGATTATTTTGAGCAATTTCCTAATCAAACCTTAGAATTGGGTTCGCATACAGATGCGCGAGGATCGGCAAAATATAACGAAAAATTGGCACAAAGACGTGCAGAGGCGGCAGTGCGTTACATTGTTAGCAAAGGCATTGATTCTCAACGGATTGTAGCCAAAGGTTATGGCGAATACGAACTAAAAATAAAAGTTGCCAAAACCGAATCCGAACATCAAATCAATCGGCGAACGACGATCAAAATTATTTCTAGATAAAATAAAACCTAAGTCAGACGCAAGTCGGACAATTATTTTAGCACAATTTCTGCAAAATTTTGTCCGACTTGCGTCTGACTTAGGTAGTCTATCTTACATTATGTATTACCGTTTATTTTCAAACAAAAAAACTAAAAAATGATTGCCCAAGTACGAAATTCTTGCCTAAAATTTCCTGATAGAAATGCGTTTTTTATCAACGAAAAATTTTATACTTATACTTATTTTGCCCAACAAATTTCTAATATTCGCCAAGCAATTACACAAAAAAGTAGCTCCGAAAAATTGATCGGTTTGGTAATTTTTGACGATATAGAAACTTATTCGGGTATTTTTGGAATTTTGTTTTCAGGTGCGGGTTATGTGCCTTTACATTCCGATTTTCCCCCAGAACGCAATGCGGTTATGGCAGAGCAGGCAGGTTTGAAATTGGTTATTTCCTCGAAAACCGTTGAGGAAACCCAAAAAATTATAGGTACAAAGCAAATTCAAATCATTAGCACCGCCAATTTGCCTTTTGCAGAAATCAATTTGGATTTGCCAAACATCAACCCTACTGATCCTGCTTATGT
>RDXG01000295.1 GCA_004292785.1 Bacteroidota bacterium | reverse complement strand
AAGAAGTTTTAGATTTGCAATATTTGCCTTCAGGAACTTATTTGCTCGAAATTTTGAGTGAAAAAGGAAATCACAAACAGCAAATTGTGAAAGAGTAAATCTATTAACGTTGCCAATCGTCTTTTGTAGACATTGGTAAGAATTTTAATTTTAGGTTTGGCAAGGTCATTCGACCATTGCCAACCTTTTTAACCTAAACAAAATCTATGAAATTAAATCTCTCTTTTTTAGCCATGATGTGCTTGTGCATCAGCCCGAATTGACTTTGGCACAGAAAATCTCCAAAAAATGGAAGGTACAATCTGCAAAAATCAATGGCACAAGTAGCAATATGTTTACCAATACCACCGTCAGTTTTCAGTCTGATGCAAGCGGCACGGCAAGCAATTATACAGTTTCTTTGGGCGGTGCTACGGCTAGTTTTGCCTTTACCACCAACGGGCAAGGCACTTCGGAAGTATTGCCGAAACAGGTTTTACCATAGAATGGAAAATGCCCAAAAACATCGACAAAACTGAACCGACTTATACATTGGTTTTAGTGCCTGCCATTTAGGTTGTGTATTAGAATATATGATTTGTAAAAAAAGCAAATGGGCATCGTTTTGTATGATGTGTGAAATAATAAGTAATAAAAATAATTATCGGACACCTCAAAGGTGTCTGATATATTTGATTATCAATGAGTTATAACAATGAAATAATGTAAACCAATTTATCCTCACTACTTAACAAAAATAAACTGCCCTCATTGCCAAGTAGCAAAAATAGGTGATAAAAAGATAGCAGGAACGAGAATTTTGAGTTTTGTAATTTTATCAGTGGCTAATTTTGCAAGAAAATTGGCTTCAATTTCTTTGATTTTTATGCACAAAATGTTTTCTACAATGTATTCAGGGGGGTAATATATGCCATAAGCCTCTCTAAATTCGGGGAATTGTGCCACAAAAACTCCTGCCAGCCTTCCAAAAATGTCATTTTGATTCGATCATTTTAATTTTTTCTTCGCTTACAAAATTAATAAATCTATCAAACTTAACAATCAATTCCTGAATAATTGCCAAAGATTCAGTTTTGCTCGGTCTAGTCATTTTTATTTTTTTATGATTTTTTAAAGCACAAAGTAACAAATATTTTGCGTAATTTTGTTTTACTTTTCAATCGTTGAACAAGTAATTTGTTCAAAAAAACAAATTTTGCCATAAAAATACTTAAAATATGAAATTTATTCTTGCTTTTTTCTTATTTATTTTTGTTTTTTTCCCTAAAAATAATTTTGCGCAAGGCGATTTGCCGAGTTTGGATAGCGTGGATATGTTGCTAACCAGTATGCCTGTCCAAATTGAGTGTACCGAAGGCGTAAACGCACTTTATAATTATCAATTTGACAAAGCTAAAAGCCAATTTTTGTGGTTAAGACAATATTATCGTAGGCATCCGCTGCCTTATTTTTTGCTTGGACTTGCCGAATGGTGGAAAATTGTGCCAAATATTGAAAAAATAACAAGTTATGACAAGAAATTTTTGGCGTACATGGATACCGCCATTGCTTTTGGTAAAGAAATGTACGAAAAAAATCCAAAAAATGTAGAGGCATCATTTTTTTTGGCGGCGGCTTATGGCTTTAAAGGGCGTTTGTATGGCGAAAGAAAACAGTGGACAAAAGCAACTTTTGTGGGCAAAAAAGCCTTAGAATATATGAAATTGGCAAGTGATCAAAACGAACTTAGTCCCGAATTGCTTTTTGGTGATGGTTTGTATAATTATTTTGCAATTTGGGTGCCTGAAAACTATCCGATGCTTAAACCTGTATTGTTTTTTTTTAAGAAAGGAAACAAAAAATTGGGCATCGAACAACTAGAAACGGTCATCAAAAACGCTTTTTATACCCGAACCGAAGCACAATATTTTTTGATGCGAATTTATGCCAACGACGAAAACGAACAGGTAAAAGCCTTCCAAATTTCCAAATTTTTGTACCAAACTTATCCTAATAATCCTTATTTTCATAGGTTTTATGCCCGAATGTTATACACGCAAGGATATTTTACGGAACTAGAAGTAGTAGCAAGGGAAATTGTAAAAAGAGTTGATGAAAAAGTGTTTGGTTATGAAGAAGTTAGCGGCAGATATGCAAGTTTTTATATCGCATATATTTTTCAGATTCGCTACAAAAACAACGATCAAGCAAAAATATTTTACAAACGTTGCGTAGATTTTTCTGAATTGGAAGGCGACAAAGAGGCAGGTTATTATTTGCATTCGATGAGTGCCTTAGCAAAAATTGCAATTTTGGAAAAAGACGAGGCAACTGCAACGCTTTATTATGAAAAAATCAAGGAATTTGCTCCAAAAAAACACGCTACTTTGGAAGAGGCAAAAACCTATTTTAAAGAATTAAAGAAAAAACAAAAACAAGCCAAAAAAGACGCAAAAAAAGAGAAAGGAAAATCTTGGATTTGGTAAAAAAGCAATTTCAAGGCTTTATTTTTAACCTTTTGCTAAATTTATACGTTCAAACCTATATTTCGTGAATTTTTTATGACATCTTCCATTCATTTTTACAAAGAAAAAGCCAATTCACAAAAAAAAACTTTTGGAATTGGCAAAGATTTAGAAATTTTGATTTATCCCGATTTGAAAGAAATTGAAGCCCAAGATTGGCATTCTGTTCTGCAAACAAATCAACTTTTTTTGCAATTTTCTTATTTGCAAACTTTGCTAGAATCTCCACCAAAAAACATGAAATTCTATTTTTGTGTAGCTTATTTGCGAAAAAAAGCCGTTTGGGTGGCTTGTTTTCAAAGCTACGAATTTGCTTCTGATTCCATTCATTACCAAATCAAGCAGGAAAAAAGCGAGCATTTGGTAGAAAATGTACTTCAAAATATGGGTAATTTGCTTGTCAATTTGATGAAAAAGAAAAAATTTACGGTGCTTATTTGCGGACAGGCTTTTGTAAGTGGAAATTATGGTTTTGGTTTTTCCCAAGAAATTAGCGAAACTTTGGCACTAAAAATTTTACATCAAACAGCATTAGAAATTGCTAAAACTCAAAAAATTCATGCAATTTTGGCAAAAGATTTTGACGAAAATCAAAAACAAGGTTTTGGACTAAAAAAAGAAAATTACCATGCTTTCAGAGTCGACCCAAATATGGTGTTGAATTTGGATAAAAATTGGATTACTTTCGAACATTATTTGGCTGCCATGTCCAACAAATACAGAACAAAGGCAAAAAGAGTGTATAAAAAAAGTGCCGATTTGGATTGTCGAGAACTTAATTATCAGGAAATTGTCGAATTTGAAGCCCAAATTTATGACCTTTATGAGCAAGTACACGCCCGCGCCGATTTCAAATTGGGAACACTTAATCCTTCTTATTTCAGGTTATTAAAAAAAAATATGCCCAACGAATTTTTTGTTCGAGGCTATTTTCTCAACGGAAAACTGCTTTCTTTTGCAAGTTATTTTTTGAAAAAAGATTTTCTCGAAGCGCATTTTGTTGGTTTTGAAAACGAAACAAACCACGAATATTTGCTTTATCCAAGAATTTTATACGATTTTGTAAAGCTAGGAATAGCAGCGAATACAGAAAAAATTTATTTTGGTAGAACAGCTTTAGAAATCAAAAGTACAGTTGGCGCAGTTGCACAAGATTTGGTTTGCTATGTCAAATTGCCAAGTTGTATGTTGCATAAATTCATAAAACCTATTTTTTCGCATCTCAAAGCCACAGAATGGGCGGCTCATTCACCTTTTAAAAATGATTTTGAAAATAGCATTTCCTAAAAAATGCTATTTTTTTCTACATTCCACCTTTTTGGCAACAAGCAGGCAGTTTTTTGTATTTTTTTTCGTTTGCTTTTACGTCATCAGCGTCATAACCAATGTTGGCTACAATTTGACGCAATTTTTGGGCATCGGTTTTGTCTTTTTTGAAAACCACTGTCAAGGCTTTGCTTTCCACATCTAAAACTGCCGATTTTACGCCTTTGGCAAAAGACATTTCTTTTTCGATTTTGGATTTGCACATTTCGCAAACAGCCGAAGTTTTGATAGACAAAGTTTCTTCTGACTGGGCGAAAATTTGGCTAACATTCGCAAAAAATAAAAAAATGAAAATGAAAAAAAGTTTGTGCATCATTTTGTTGTGTTTAAATAAAAATTTAACGAAATAACGAAAAAAGAACTAAAATTTTTGATTTTTGTTGAATAATTTTAGAAAATAAATAACACAAGCCAAATATCTTTCTATAAAAAACCCCAACGGTTTAGCACATTTCCCAAACTTTCCGCAATTTCTGTTTCTATTTTTTTAATTTCGATATAAGTTTCCAACAATTCGTCTGTTTGGGCATCGTCTGTGGCAGAATTTAGTTCGCGCTCAATTTCTTTTCTTAGCTCGTGCATCACAATTTGTTTGTGTCTCAACACGTCTTCAAACAAAGTTTTGATCAAATTATGGCTTTCGTTTGGCACAAAAATCTCGTGCATTTTTTCCCAATTTTCGCTAATTTCAAACTTGTTTTGCGCAATTTTTTGAGCAATATTTACAAAATCTGGATTGTCATGAGTAAGCAAAAAATCGGAAGGCAAATCGATGCCCAACTCCATTTTTTCGGCATAAATTTCTAAAATTTGTTTGTATAAATCCGTATGAAAATCTAGCTCGTGCAACAATTCTTCGAACAAATATTGCCAAACTTTTTGTTGCGAATCCAACATTTTTTGTCCGTATTTCAACAGCAATTCCATACTTCTTTCTTCTTGTTTTTGAACTGCTTGCTGTAAAGCCGTAGGTTCTAGCACAAGTTTGAAAGTCTTTTTTTCGCTAATTTTTTCTTTAAAATCCTCTTTTTTTGTTTCTGTTTCAACAGAATTTTCTTGTTTTTTTTCAGAAATCGGAATCGGTTGATGATGATTTTTTTGTAAGATTTTGTTTAATTCCGAAAGCAATATTTTTTCGTCAATGTTCAAAATATGGCTAGTTTGTTGCACAAAAACGGTTCTTTTCACCACATCAGGAATTTTTCCGATACTGTTCAACACTTCTTTTATAGCGTTTGCTCGCTGAATTGGGTCGTCGTTTTGCAAGAAAAATTTTGCTTTAAAACCAATAAAATCCTGCGCATTTGTTTGAATATATTGCTTAAAACTCTCTGCTCCAATTTTTTTGATATAAGAATCGGGGTCTTCTTTTTCAGGAAAAAAGACGATTTTTACGTTCATTCCTTGTTCCAAAATCATGTCAATTCCACGCATCGAAGCCTTGATTCCTGCCGTATCTCCGTCATACAAAATCGTAATATTTTCCGTAAAACGCTTGATCAATTTGATTTGTGCTTCGGTCAAAGACGTTCCAGAACTTGCCACCACATTTTCCACGCCTGCCTGTTGCAAAGAAATAACATCTGTATAACCTTCAACCAGCAAGCAATTATCCAAATTTCTGATCGCAGTTTTGGCGAAAAAAATGCCATACAAAACCTCGCTTTTGTTGTAAACAGGCGTTTCGGGAGAGTTCAGGTATTTCGGATTTTCGTCAGATTTTAGCGTTCTCGCCCCAAAAGCAATAATTTTTCCTTGCAAATCTTGGATCGGAAACATGGCTCTGCCTCTAAAACGGTCATAAAATTGTCCATTTTTCTCACTTTTGATGATTAAACCTGCTTTTTCTAAAATTTCTTCGTTAAAACCTTTTTTTAAGGCGTGATTATAAAAATGATTCCATTCTGTTTTGCCAAAACCCAAACCAAATTTGGCAATGGTTTGCTGCAAAAAACCTCTTTCCTGAAAATAACTTTTGCCAATATTTCCTTCCAAACTTTCATTCAAAACTTCTTGATAATATTTTCCTGCAAAACTCATCGCAATTTGCACACTTTCGCGCAACTTTTGGGCTTGCACTTCTGCGGGTGTTTCTTGGCTTTCTTGAATTTCTATGTTGTATTTTTTCGCCAAATATTTGTGGGCTTCATCAGCATTCATTCCTTCGTGTTCCATCAAAAAAGTAATGACGTTTCCTGTTTTTTTGCAACCATGACAATAATAATATTGGTCGGCAGGAATGACCGAAAAAGAAGCCGTTTTTTCGTTGTGAAACGGACAAGGACTCCACCAATCTTTTCCTTTTTTTTTGAGAGTCAAAAAATCGCCTAAAACGTCTAGCACGTCTGCGGCTTGCATAATTTGTTGTTTATTGGCTTTATTAAGCATGGTTTTATTTTTTTTCTTGCAAATATCTGTTTTTTTAGGATATAAATTTCACTATTTTCTACAAAGATATTATTTTTAGCAGAATTATTTTTGATTTTAAGATGTCGGATATTTTGATTATCAATCAATTATAACAATGAAATAATGTAAACTAATTTATTCTTACTACTTACTCAAAATAAAACCCCCAAACAATCATTTTTTTGTTAAAAACGTAATTCCTGCACAAATCCTATTTTCATTTGCTAATTTTGTGTATATTTTCTTAGAAAAACAATGAAAAAAAATATTTTTTTTATCCTTTTTTTACTTTCACAAAACGTTTTTTCGCAGGTACAATGGGCGGACAAATTGCTCGGAGTTTCGTCTTCTTTTAAGGCAAACGAGCTTTCTGCCAATCAATTTTCTGGTTCACAAGCATTAGGAAAGCCAAATGTGTTGCCAAATCACGAAATTAACGCCTGCGCATGGTCGCCTGATATTTATCAACCCGATTTAGAAGCATGGATTTGGGTAACGATCAAAAATCCTGTGCAAATCGAGCAGGTTTTGGTTGCACAAAATTACAATGCAGGAGCAATTTTCAAAATTTTTTTGTATGATTCTAAAGGTACAGAATATTTGGTTTTCGAGAACAAAAGTTTGCAACCGCACCGCGTAGAAGGCGAATTATCGAATTTTATTGTCCCAAAAACAAACTATAAAGTACAGCAAATTAAGGTTGTGATGAACAACCGAGATCGTTTGGGTTGGAGTCATATTGATGCCATTGGCGTAAGCGAAAATAAAAATACGGTTGAACACAAAATTAATTTGGTCAAACATTTGGTCAAACCTAGCCAAAAAGAAAATTTGGGAAATAGCCTTAATTCTTTGTACGAAGAAGTGCTGCCGCTGATTTCGCCTGATGGAAAAACCTTGTATTTTAGCCGAACCAATCACCCTGAAAATACAGCAGTTACAGCCGAAGATTTACAAGGAAAATTCTCTTATTTGCAATCTTCGAATGGGAATAATGACGATATTTGGTTTTCGAAAAATGTAGATGGAACATGGCAAAAAGCCGAAAAAATGCCTTCTCCCTTGAATAACAAAAGCCGAAACGCAGTTTTTACAGTTACTCCTGACGGAAATACTTTGTTGCTTGCCAATCGCTACACAGAAGACGGAAATTGTTTTGCAGGGCTGTCTATGAGCCGACAAATTGCCCAAAATCAATGGAGTTTTCCTGAAGAATTAAAAATAAAAAATTACTACAATTTGAACCGTTTTAGTGAATGTTTTTTGGCAAATAATGGAAAAACAATTTTGTTGGCTTTGCAAAGAGAAGACTCAAAAGGCGGAAGAGATTTGTATGTGAGTCATCAGGAAGCAGATAATAGTTGGTCTGAACCTTTAAATTTGGGCGATTCTATCAATACTGCCGAAGACGAAATTACGCCTTTTTTGGCAGCCGATGGCAAAAGTTTGTATTTTTCTTCGAGAGGACATAGTGGCTTTGGAGATTCAGACATTTTTTTGACCAAACGACTCGACGATAGTTGGAAAAATTGGTCTGCGCCTCAAAATTTGGGTTCAGAACTAAATACCAAAGGCTGGGACGCAGGTTATTCGTTGGATGCCAAAGGCGAATATGCATATTTTGTTTCTTACGACCAAAACAACAACAGCAGTGATATTTTTCGTGCCAAATTGTACCAAGAAGTTCGCCCCGATCCTGTGGTTTTGATTTCTGGAAAAGTCATTAATTCCAAAACAAACAAGCCCATTTCTGCCGATATTGTTTATGAAATTTTGCCCGAAGGAAAGGAAGCAGGCAAGGCAAGTTCAAACCCAAGCACAGGCGAATATAAAATTGTGTTGCCACTCAAAAAACGTTACGGTTTTTGGGCAAAAGCAAAAGGTTTTTTGTCTATTGACGAAAATATTAACTTAAATGATTCTTCGGATTATCAGGAAATTGTGAAAGATTTGTATTTGACTCCGATTGAAATTGGGCAATATGTAAGGCTAAACAATGTATTTTTTGCGCAAGGAAAATCAAAACTTTTAGACGAATCTTATCCAGAATTGGAACGTTTGAGCAAAATGATGAACGAAAGTCCGCAAATGGCAATAGAAATCTCAGGACATACGGATATTGATGGCAATTCGGCAGCCAATATGCAGCTTTCCAAAGACCGAATCAATTTGATCAAACAATATTTGATTTTGAAAGGAGTCAAAGAAATTCAAATTAAAACAATTGCCTACGGAGATACCAAGCCAATAACCAAAGCAAGAGATGAGGCGAGTAAACAACTCAACAGGCGAGTAGAAATTAAGATTTTGGCGTATTAAAAAATTATAAATCATACTTCAATTTTTAGAACTAACAGTTCTTTAAAAACTGTTAGTTCTTGATCATCAAGTAGTTATTTTATTTGGTTTTAGCCAACCCATACTTCTTTTTACGGCTTCCTGCCAATATTCGTACAAAAAAATTCGCCTGTTTTCGGACATATTTGGCACAAAAATATGGTCTATTTTTCGTTTGGAAAGCAAAAAATCTTTGTCCCAAATTCCCAACTGAATCCCTGCCAAATACGCCACTCCGATTGCCGTTGTTTCCACAAATTGCGGTCTTTCTACTTTCACATTCAAAATGTCTGCCTGAAATTGCATCAAAAAATTGTTTGCGCAAGCTCCGCCATCTACCTGCAAAGATTTCAAAGAAATACCCGAATCTTGTTGCATCACGTTCAAAACATCTTTGCTCTGAAACGCCAAAGATTCGAGGGTAGCTCGCGCAATATCTGCTCGACTGCTGGCACGCGTTAGCCCAAAAATTGCTCCTCTGGCATACATATCCCAATAAGGCGTTCCTAAACCTGCAAAAGCTGGCACTACAAAAATTCCGTGATCTGGAGAAGCCTGCCAAGCCAATTTTTCGGAATCGGCTGCGGTCTGAATAAATTTGAGTTCATCTCTAAGCCACTGAATTACTGCTCCGCCCACAAAAATACTGCCTTCCAAAGCATATTGAACCTGATTTTTTAGCGTACAAGCCAAAGTAGTAAGCAAACCATATTTAGACAAAAACGGCTTATTTCCCGTGTTCATGAGCATAAAACAACCCGTTCCGTAGGTATTTTTTGCCATGCCTGCCTCAAAACAAGTTTGCCCAAAAAGTGCTGCCTGCTGATCGCCTGCTACGCCCAAAATAGGAATAAAAACGCCTTGAAACACAAAATTTCCGTAAAAAGAAGCCGAAGTTTGAACTTTTGGCAACAAACTTTCAGGAATTTGTAATTCATCTAAAAGTTTTTTGTCCCAAACCCTGTTGTGAATATCGAATAACATCGTTCTTGAAGCGTTGGTGTCGTCTGTCAAATGCGATTTTGCACCTGTCATTTTCCAAATTAACCACGAATCAATCGTTCCAAAGGCTAATTCGCCATTTTCTGCTTGTTGTCGAGCTTGTGGTACATTTTCCAAAATCCAATGCAATTTGGTGGCAGAAAAATAAGTATCAATCAGCAAACCTGTGGTATTTTGGATGTATTCTGCCAAATTTCTTTCTTTCAATATTTCGCAAAAATGACTTGTACGTTTGTCCTGCCAAACAATGGCGTTATAAATTGGTTTTGAGGTACTTTTTTCCCAAACTACCGTAGTTTCTCTTTGGTTCGTGATGCCAATTCCCAAAATATCTGCGGGCAAAATTTGATTTTTATGGATCAAACGTTCCAAAACAGCATATTGCGAATCCCAAATTTGTAGCGGATCGTGTTCTACCCAAGCCGATTGTGGAAAAATTTGTGGAAATTCTTGTTGTTCGAAGGCTAATAAATTGGCTTGTTCGTCAAAAAGTACGGCGCGCGAACTGGTTGTACCTTGATCGATGGCAATGATGTATTTCATGTGTTTTTGGTTTTTTGATCAAATTTAAAGAAAATTTTGATTAGAGAATCTTTTTTCTACAACTCAATTCTCAAAACTGCCCAAAAACTTCGACTTTCCCAAGCAGGAGTGCCTGCCGAACTGTCTCTTCCGCCTGCATTGCTGTTCATGGGGTACAAAACCGATTCGCCTGTCAAATTTTTTACCAAAACCGACAAATTGAAAATGGGACTAATTTGGCAAGAAATACTCGAATTTAACAAAAAACCGCCCGAAGTTTTTGTAGCACTCGGCGAATACCAAGCCGAATAATACAAATTTGTCAAACTCATATTCCATTTTTTATCAGGCGAAAACTGCAAATATGCCCTAAAAGTTTGTTCAGGAAACGCCTTGTAATTGATATTTCCAGAAGGATCGGCTGCCAAATACATACTGTTTGCATTTTCTGCCAAAATTCGCTGTTCTGTTGTGGCGTTGGCTACTTTTGTGAGTGCGTAACTTGTTTGGACATTCCATTTTTTGCTGTGATATTGCAAAGTAGCTTCTGTGCCAAATTGTGCAAAAGTGCCTGCTGTGTTCTTAAAATACCAATATCCGTTCCAATCGCCTGCAATGTCAGTGCCAATATTGGTCATTTTGAATTGGGCAGGATCGCTGTAAATGGCGCGCACGTCAATCACATTGTTCACCAAAGTATAAAAACTAACCACATTCAAATTCCATGCGTCTGCGGGTTTGTAAGTGGCAGAAATTTCAAAACTTTGCATACTTTCGGGGGTAATTTTGGGTATATTTTGTTCATTTGGAATGTGTGCATTTTCTACTTGCTGATAGTTTTCTGCCCTCAAAAAACCATCCTGACGATAACCGCCTGCATAATGCAAACCTGCCGCTCCCCTAAAACCTGTTTGGTAAGAAAATCTGAAAAAAGATTTTTTGTTTGGCGAATAAATCATTCCCAAACGAGGCGTAAAATTATTGCCCCAAAAAGGGTGCTGATCGTAACGAACCGCCGCAAATAAATCTATTTTGGAATTGACCGAATAAAAATTTTCCATAAAAATACTTGCCACTTGTAGCTGTTTGGCATAAACCATCGTGAGTTGGTCGTTGGCGGTTTGGGCATCGAAAGTACCGACTACGTTGGCAATAAAGTTGTTGTTATAACTGTTTTTTCTGCCCATATCAAAATAGCGCAATTCTACGCCGACTGCCATTTTGTTGTTTTTCCAAAGATTGTCAAAGTTAAAAATGCTTTTGAAACCGTATCTTTGTTCGGCTGTTCCGCCCATAGAAACGCCTTTTAAAGACCAAAGTGCAAAATTATCATTGATAAAAGTGAGGCTTGTTTTGTTGCGAATATTTGGACTGATTTGGAAACTATAATCTACATCAATGGCAAATGTTTTTTGTTCTCCTACTTCCCTATCTCTAAAAAAATTATATAAATCTCGTTTCTGTGAAGTTTGTAACAGACTGATATTGAGATTTTTATATTGCAAATTTCCATGAAAAGTAGTAATTTCGGAACGTTTGAGGTGGTGGTTCATGTCATAAATTTTTCCGCCTGCAACTCCTTCGTTTGTTTTGTCTTTGATCCAACCTTCGTTTCGCATGGGCTGTCCATCAAAACGCAGTGCAGAGGCATAAAAATAGCCTTTTAGTCCTTTGTAATTGGTTTTCAAATGACTTGTGCCATACAACAAACCGTTTTGCCCTGTGGAAACGCTAAAACCCGCCCCCGAATCTTGCGAAGAAACATTTTTGGTAATGATATTGATCACGCCCAACAAAGCTCCCTGCCCCAAAGTAACCGAACCAGGTCCTCTAATTACTTCTACTTTGTCGATATATTCAAAATCTTGGCTGTTCAGAATAGCATCTGGTGGACCTAAAAAAAACTCGGTATTCATATTTTGCCCGTTGATGAGCAACAAAACTTTTGAGTTATTATCTGCGGCAAGCCCTCTAAAACCTGCAATGACATCATCTTGATCTTCTACGGCAAAATAACCTGGCACAAACAAAGTCAAGGCATCAGACAAGGTTCTTGCCCCACAATTTCGTAGTTGTTCGTTGCTAATGGTTGTAATTGCGGAAGGTTGTTTGTCTTGATCGGAAATAACATGAGAGGCAATACTTACATTATTTTTCTTTAAAACAGGCAAACACATGACATCTTGAACAGAAGAACCGAGCATCACCAAAGAATCTGTTTGGGCAAAAATAAAGCCGTTTGCTAATAAAAAAAGCAAAAATATGTTTAACCGTTTCATCATTTTTTTTTAATATTACATTTCAAACTTTGTGTGCGCTAAAATAGTTCAAAAAAATTAATTAATTGTTTTTGTTATTCAAATAAAAAATATTGATACATTTGTTCGTTTTAAAATTTGATGATATGAACGATCTTTCTGTAAAATATGTGGAATTGATGCCTACAAATTTGGCTGAACGTCTTCTTTTGCCCGAAAATATAGCTTGTCAAGCAGAAATTTCTGATTATTTGGCAATGACAGAAATTTGCCAATATCGGATCGAATATCATCAAGGTTACATCATTTCTTGGGGAACTTATCTATACGATTTTATGAAAAACCACGAACTAATCATTCCTGTACTCATTTATTTGTTGTTGGATTACATAGAAAAAAACGAATTGTCTTGGAAAATAACAAGTTC
>RDXG01000294.1 GCA_004292785.1 Bacteroidota bacterium | reverse complement strand
GTGTCTGACAAATCAGCTTTCAATTTTGTTTTGACTTTCCTTAAACTAATTCTAAAAAAAAATCGTTCTTTTTGTATACCAATTTTCAATTTAAAATTATGAAAAAGTCATTTTATTTAACTTTATTTTTTGTAGCCTTATTTTTTTGTGTAAGTAAAAGTTTTGCACAAACCACAGTTACAAATTGGAAAGGATCAAATCTTTCTTTTGCGATTCCAAACACACACAAATTGAAATCGAATACGGCAGATGCCTTTGAATCAGGTGATAAAAATACTTGGTTAGAAATTTATCCTTATAAAGATGCAGCAGAAAATTCGCAGGCAATGATTCAGAAATTAGTTTCAGAAGAGGGCATCAAAGTAGCCAGCGAAGGCGAATATACCACAGGAGGTTATGAAGGTTATTGGGCGCGTTGCGAAAAAGCAAGCCATCCAGAGTGGCTTTTTTGGTACATTGGTGTAGTTGACCCAAAAACAAATCACAATTTTTATGCTGTGGTTTGGTATAAAAAAGATGATCAAACTGCTCAAGATTTGGCAAGCAAAATTGCTTATAGTCTCCAAAAAATGTAAAATTCGATCCAAATTACAGATTTATCAGATGTTTAAAGTTTGGTAAATCTATAATTTTAAATATTACCCAAAAAAAATTAAAAACTACTTCTTAAAAATATAAAAAAAATAATATTTATCCTTTATTTTTTTATTTTTAATAAAATTTAACACTTATTTTATTAAAATCAAAAAATTGTTTTCTTCCTTTTTGATCCTTGTCTTTTTTCCTTTATTATCGATTAAAAACATTTAACTTTGCGCTTCTAATTGGAAAAACTCCTAGAAAAAGTTGTAGAACTATTTCTTAAATTTTAAAAAATTTATTTATGGAAAACAAAGATGCTATGACCATGTCAGAAATAATACTTCAATCTGTTTTGTTGCCTAATGGCGAAACATTGGGTTACAGGGTTAGCGGGAAAGGTGATAAAATTATTGTTTTGATACACGGAAATTTCACTTCCTCAAAACATTGGGACATCCTTATGGAACAAATGCCTGCAGATTATCAACTTTATGCTATTGATATGCGAGGATTTGGCATTTCTACTTATAACCATCCCATCAATTCTCTCAAAGATTTGGCAGAAGACCTCAAAGAATTTGTAGACGCCTTAGATTTGAAAAAATTTATGCTCATGGGTTGGTCAGCAGGAGGGGGAGTTGCCATGCAGTTTGCAAGTCAAAATCCAGAACAAGTACAGAGTTTGATTTTGTTGGAATCAGTGGATATTAAAGGATATCCGATGTTCAAAAAAGATGCTTTTGGCAAACACGTCTACGGAGAATTGTTGGAAAGCAAAGAAGAAATTGCCAATGACCCCATACAAGTAAAGCCTATTTTGGACGCTTACGCAAAAAAAGACAAGAATTTTTTAAGAACAATTTGGGATTTTAGCATTTACACTCATCAAAAACCAAGTCCAGAAAAATACGAGGAATACCTAGACGATATGCTCACCCAAAGAAATTTGGTGGATATTGATTATGCCTTAGTCAATTTTAATATTTCACATCAACACAGTGGAATTAGTCAAGGAACAGGCGAAGTCGATGCATTAACAATGCCTGTTTTGGTATTACAAGGCGACAGAGATTTGGTTGTCTCTCAAAAAATGAGTGAAAATATTGTACAAGGAATCGGAGAAAATGCAGAACTGGTCGTTTTGAAAGACTGCGGATATTCCCCTTTAATTGATTGTTTGCCAAAATTGATCGAATTGATTAGTAATTTTTACGAAAAAACACAAAAAGTTGAATGTATTCACGACTTTTCAGGCGTTGAAATTATTGATAGAGTTTTCTCGCACCTAAAAAAAGATGCAGTCATGGATCAGCGTGGAATTTATCGTTACGAAGATTTGATCAACCATTCGGCACGTTTTGCAAGTGCTTTACTCAAAATCAAACCAGATTGGAAAGATCAACCTGTGGCGTTTTTGGTTCATGCAAACTTTGATTATGTGGCGTGTTTGTGGGGAATTTGGCGTGCAGGTGCCATTGCCGTACCAATTGCAGTTACGCACCCAAAAGCCGAAATACAACATATTTTGGAAAATACAGGCACAGAAGTGTTGATTATTCACGAGGATTTTGAACCCAAAGTAAAAGATTTGATCGCAAAACCGAACATTATTTTACTCAAAGTTCAAGATATGTACAGCGAATATATTGCTGACGTTCCAAAAGTTGATGAAGACCGAGCTGCACTTATTCTTTATACAAGCGGTACAACGAGCAAACCAAAAGGAGCTATTCATACGCATAAAAGCATCAAAGCACAAGTAAAAATCTTGATCGAAGCTTGGGAATGGACATCAAAAGACGTGATTTTGAATGTGTTGCCTTTGCATCACGTTCATGGCGTGATCAACGTGCTTTCTTGCTGTTTGTGGGCAGGTGCAACTTGCGAAATGCTCACCAAATTCGATCCCGAAGTGGTTTGTACCTATATGATTTATGACAATCCGACCATTTTTATGGCTGTGCCTACCATTTATCATAAACTAATTGATTTTTGGGAAAAATGTCCTTTGGAAGAACAACTACAAATTTCTAAGGCTTGCGCCCGAATGCGTTTGATGATTTCTGGTTCTGCTGCTTTGCCCGCCACAATTTTGGAAAAATGGTACAAAATCAGTCATCATATTTTGCTAGAACGCTACGGAATGACCGAAGTAGGCATGATTTTGTCTAATTCTTTGCACGGAAAACGCCACATTGGTTTGGTCGGAAAAACGTTGCCTCATGTTTTTGTGCGTTTAGTTGACGAACAGCAAAATGTAATTACAGAAATTAACACACAAGGCGAAATTCAGGTAAAAAGTGCAGGAGTTTTTGCAGGTTATTGGAAAGACGAAGAATTTACAAAAAATGCTTTCCAAGACGGTTGGTTCAAAACAGGAGATATTGCTATCCAAAACGAACATGGCGATTTCAAAATCATTGGAAGACACAACATCGACATCATCAAAACAGGTGGACACAAAGTTTCTGCTTTGGAAGTGGAAGACGTTTTGTTAAGCAATCTTGCCATTGACGAATGTGCAGTAGTTGGCTTAGACGACGAAGAATGGGGACAAAAAATTGCGGTTGCTTTTGTTTTGGAAGAAGGACAAACTTTTGACGAAATTGCCATCAAAGAGTGGGCAAAAGACAAATTGACCAACTACAAAATTCCATCAGTTTGGCTAATGGTAGAAAATTTGCCTCACAACGCCATGAACAAAGTGGTAAAATCGAAGGTAAAAGAATTGTTTGCTGTAAAAGCCTGATTTTATTTAATGTATTTGCGTTATATGCTGTAGAACGGGCTTTTAGCCCGTTAAAATAAAACGGATTAAAATCCGTTCTACAGGCTTTTTTTATTTTTTTTGTAAAAAAGTTTCTTTTTGTTTTGCGCAACTCATATTATTTAATCAAACCTTTATAAGGCTTTAAGTTTTATAAAGGTTTGATTATCAAATGTTTATAATTTTTTATTTTATACCTTGTCAGACTTTTGGCGGACAATTTTAAAATTATTTTTTTGCTTTTTTAAACAAAGGAACTGTACTACAAGGCTCGCCGTACATCAAACTTGCCACCACAGGCGAAAGCAAACGGCTAATTTCGGTATAAGCAGAAGTAGGAATAGGTATTTTTCCGCAGCCTTTAATGACCACTTTTTTATCTTTAAACGCTTGAATATCAATGCTTTGCAACGATTCTCTGAACAATTCTTTTTCGAGTTCTTCCAATGTGCCAAAAACGATTTTTTTTGCAAAAGGAGTCAAATGAATGCTGACCAACATATACGCCCAAACAGGCACAATGGCATCAGCAGAGCAATAAATGGCAACAAATTGGTCTTGATAGTCTTTCCAAGAATGTTCGCTAACAAATTGTCTAAAATCTTTTTCCCGCAAGATCAATTCTTGAAAAAGATTTTGTTTCAAATCATAAGCTACCCGATTTCCTTTTGGATAAAAATCTTCTAAATCTAGCGTAATCAACGCACTTTGGGCAACTCTATTGATAATTTCGTCCATTTTTTCAATATTTTGTAATCTTTTATAAAACAAATAAAAAACAAAAATGTTAAAAAAAATTATAATTTCTTACAAATCAAAACCATTTTGCGATCTTGCAAATCGGTTGTGGCAAACAAATAATGCTCGCCGCCGTCCTTGATTTTGGTTTTTTGCCTAATTTGCGCCACCGAATCGGGAAAATTGCGAACTGTAATATTTGCCTTAGAATCGGGCAAAAACTTCAAAATTTCCTTGCGATCATATTTGCAAATGTGTAAAATCTCGAAAATTCTGCCCACAAAATCGAGTTTTAGGCTTCGGCTTGTATAAAGATGGCTATTTGCGTGCAACTTTTTGAGATCGAATTGCTTGGCAATACTTTTAAATGCTCCTGCTTTCAAAACAGATGAATTGGCTTCGTACAAATATTTTTCAGGAAAATGAAAATCTATTTGCAATTCTCTTTCTTTTTTTAGGTCAAAAACAAAACTTTGAATCTGATTTTTTTTTAAATTATAACATTCAACTGTCTGGTTTTCAGTATGTTGTCCCAACAAATACAAAACTTCTTTACATTCATTTTCTAGCGAAATCACAATTATTTTTTCTAAACTTCTTAATTGCGTTTGTGCCAAAGCAATGTCCAACAAAGGCGAAGTTTTGATCAGAACTTGATCGGCTTTTTGCAAAAGTAAATCCAATATTTCTAATATATTCGGTTCACAATCAGAGAGTTGCACCGTTTTTTGTTGATTTTGATCTCGCCGCGCAGGGTCTATATAAATCAAATCTACTTTGTGATCCAAATTTTGCAAAAAAACTTCTGCCTTTTCGCAAAAAAAAGAGGCATTTTTTAGATTTAATTGCTCAAAATTATATTTGGTGGTTTCAAATAAAGCCTTATTTTGTTCAATATATGTAATTTTTTCGAATTTTTGGGCAAAAAAATAGGCATCTACGCCCATTCCGCCTGTCAAATCAACAAATTCATTTCCTGAAAAAAAAGAAGTTTTAAAAATTGCCGTTTGTTCAGACGAAGCCTGCTCCACAGACAAAACAGGTGGACAAATGATGTTTTTTTCTGCCCAAGAAGATATTTTTAGGCGTATTTTTCGCAAAGATTCTATTTGTTGCACCACTTCGCGCATAGGCAAATCGGGGAATTTTGGGCTATTGAGTAATAATCTTTGAGTATCCGAGTCTAAGTTTTCTCGAATAAATTTTTGTATGTGTTTTTGACTAAGTATTTCTAACATCTTATATGGAATTATTCTAAATAGCAAAACTAATACTTTTTTTTTGAAATTAATGTTTTTCTATGCTAATTTTGTGAACTTTTTGAGTAAAACCTGCTTTTTACGCCTGAATTTTGTTGAAAATATGAACATTCATTTTAAAGCGTTTGGATTGTCCTATAAAAAATCTGCGATCCAAATTCGCGAGGCAGTTGCCTTGTCCGACAGTGAAATGCGAAATTTATTGACACGCAGTAAGGAAGTTTTGGGAATCAATGAAATGCTCATTATTTCTACTTGCAACCGCACAGAATTTTATTATGTTTCCGAAAATGACGAATTTGATCGATTGATTTCACTTTTGGGAATTGAGAAAAATTTGTCTAACATTGATAGCTATAAACTTGATTTTGAACACTTTACAAGTACAAAAGCTGTTCAACATTTGTTTGAAGTTGCCACAGGAATTGATTCGCAAGTGCTTGGTGATTTGCAAATTATTAATCAAGTAAAAAAAGCGTATCAAGCCTCTGCGGACAACAATATGGCGCAGGCGTTTTTGCACAGACTTTTGCACACTATTTTTTTTACGAACAAAAAAATTGTTCAACAAACTACTTTTAGAGATGGTGCGGCTTCGGTTTCTTATGCAGCAGTATCGATGCTCGAAGAATTGACCGCAAACATGACAAGCCCGCAAGTGCTGGTTATTGGCACAGGCGAAATTGGCGAAGATGTGCTTAGAAACCTCAAAAACACAAATTTTATGAATATTTTGGTGGCGAACAGAACCTTTGAAAAGGCAGAATCTTTGGCAAAAGAACTCAATTACAAAGCGGTTCGTTTTGAAGAAATTGAAAAATACATTGCAGAATCTGAAATTATTATTTCGTCAGTATCAATGTCTAAACCATTGATTAGCAAAGACTTACTAGAACAAAACCCGATTTTAAGTTTCAAATTTATTGTAGATTTGTCTATTCCTAGAAGTGTGGAGAGCAAAGTTGAGGAAATCCCTGCGGTTTTGTTGTATAATATGGACAGTATTGAGCAAAAAGTAAGCGAAACCATGCAAAAACGCCAAGAAACTGTGCCTGCGGTGCTAGAAATTATTGCTGAAGCGATGGCAGAATTTGCAGATTGGACTCAAGAAATTTTGGTTTCGCCTGTGATTCAACAATTTAAAAATGTGCTAGAAAACATCAGAAAAGACGAAATGTCGAGATTTGCCAAACAAATGAACCCACAAGAAACCGAAGTGGTCGATAAAATTACGCGAAATATTTTGCAAAAAATTATTAAATATCCTGTTTTGGAACTAAAAGCAGCTTGCAAACGTGGAGAAGCCGAAAATGTATCCGAAATGCTGAAAAATTTGTTTGATTTGGAAAAACAAACTGAAAAGGTAAATCATTAAAAAAAAAAATAAAGTTTTACCCAAAATTTTGATCATTTTTATCAAAAACACAATTTTTTTGTTATGTTTATAAAAAATTGCAAAAACTGATCAAAATGCAAAATTATATCCAAGAAAATCAAGACCGATTCGTTGCAGAACTCATGGATTGGCTAAGGATTCCTTCCATTAGTACCGATAAAAATTTTAAAAATGATGTGCTGCGCGCCGCCGAATTTGTTGCCGAAAAATTGCGTTTGGCAGGTGCGGACAAAGTAGAAATTTGTCCAACCGCAGGAAATCCGATTGTCTATGCCGAAAAAATGATCGATCCAAAATTGCCTACGGTGCTTTATTATGGGCATTATGACGTGCAACCTGCCGATCCTTTGGAACTTTGGACTTCGCCACCTTTCGAACCGCAAATCAAAAACGAAACCATTTATGCACGCGGAGCAAGCGACGACAAAGGGCAGGTTTATATGCACATCAAAGCCTTTGAAATGATGGTCAAACATCAAAAAGTGGCTTGCAATATGAAATTCATGATCGAAGGCGAAGAAGAAATTGGTTCTGAACATTTGACTCCCTTTGTGAAAGAAAATAAGGAAAAACTCAAATCTGACGTTATTTTGATTTCGGATACCAATATGCTTGCCAGCGATTGCCCCTCGATTACGGTTGGTTTGCGCGGGCTTGCCTATGTGGAAGTGGAAGTTACAGGCACAAATCGGGATTTACATTCGGGTTTGTATGGCGGTGCTGTGGTAAATCCGATCAATGCTTTGGCAGCAATGATTGCCAAATTAAAAGACGATAAAAACCGCATTACCGTACCAAATTTCTACGATAAAGTCCTCGAAGTAAGTCCTGCGGAACGTTTGGCAATGAGCAAAGCACCTTTTGACGAAAATATTTACAAAAACGATATTTCTGCCCCAGAATTAAGCGGAGAAATAGGTTTTTCTGCCTTAGAACACGTTTCTATACGCCCAACTTTAGACGTAAACGGAATTTGGGGCGGCTACACAGGCGAAGGGGCAAAAACAGTTATTGCTGCCAAAGCATACGCCAAAATTTCGATGCGTTTAGTACCCAATCAAGAGCCTAATGAAATTGCAAATTTATTTAAAAAATATTTTGAAAGCATTGCACCAAAAAGTGTAAACGTTCAGGTACATTTTCATCATGGCGGTCAGCCGTATGTAACTGATACGCAATCGGTTGCATACCAAGCCGCAGAAAAAGCTGTAGAACGAACCTTTGGCAAAAAACCGATCCCGATGCGTGGCGGAGGCAGTATTCCGATTGTAGCCATGTTCAAACAAGAACTTCAAAGGGATTCTATTTTGATGGGTTTTGGTTTGGATTCTGATGCCATTCATTCGCCAAACGAACACTTTGGGATTTTCAATTTCCTAAAAGGCATCGAGACCATTCCTTATTTTTATCAATATTTGGCAGAAATGTCTTAAAAAAATTAAGATATTTTTAACAAAAAATCAAGTTTGATATTTGTCAGCTTGATTTTTTGTTTTTACAACAAATTGATCAAAGCCAACAAAGCCTGCGTAATTTGGGATTTGAGTAATTGCCTATTTTCTTCGCTAATTGTTCCATTTTTGATGTTATTTTGCAAATCTGTCCACCGACTTGACAAAAATATGGCTTCGGTATATTTTTCGTTATCACTAATTTGCTGAAAATACGCCATCAATTTTTCTATTGCTTCGCCAATTTGCCCTTTTCCAACCGCCATCAAAAGGTTTCTTTTTGGGCTAGTTTTGCTATCCGAATGCGGCTGACGCAATAAATTTTCTTTTTTGCAAGCCTTATGAAGTTCATCTACAAAACCTGCAATGTCATGTTCTACAAAATTGACTTTGAACTGATTGATATAAAAAGTTTTGAGATGCCCTTGCATCGAATCCTCTTTGTTTGAGGCATAAGTAATGAATCGATCTTCGTGAAGTTTAAACATTCTCAAAATGATTCGCATATACCACATATCAAAATTACAACCCAAAAATATAAAATTATAGGCTTCTTCTAACTCATTTCGCAGTTGCAAAGGCAGTTTATAGTCGCCGAGCAAGGCAAATAAAAAGTCTAATTGATCATCATGGGAATAAATCAAGGAATCCACGTCTTGCATTGAGCCAAACAAATGATAAAGCAAAGGTGTATCTTTGTGAGGTTTTGCAAAATTATTTGGATTAAATTTGTAGTTATAATATTCGTAAGTGTAGCTTTGTTCGCCCAAATAAATGTCATAAGTTTGTTTCAAAAGCATATCGGGCGCAATAGAAATGACCACATCAAAAGGAATTTCAGTGATTTGCTCATGAATATTTTGAATGGTTTGTTCTTCGTATATTTTTTTTATTTTTCTATAAAATTTGCTTTTAATTTTTTTTTCACGAAAGAAAAAAAGTTGTTCTTCTTCATGATATTCCACTTCACGTTTGTATTCTTCTCCCAATAATTTCACAATTTTTTGCAAAGGTTTTTCGCCATCAAGTAATCCTACTTGTGGTCCTACAAAAAGCAAACATTTTTCGTCTTTAATATTTTGTATAATGTCTTCTAAATCTTCTGGTTCGATCATGATCGGCATTGTATTGAATAAATAAAATGAGTTTTTTTGCAAATATGATAAAAATTTTGGATTTAGCAAAAAATAATTCCTTTTATTGAAAATTTAGGAAAAATTGTGAGTCTTGACTTGGGTTTGAATTTTTTATTATTTTGGGGAGAATTTTTATTAAAAATCAAAAACCTTGAAGATTTTAGGCTTCAAGGTTTAATATTTATTAACCCAATGCTTTTACGCCTGGCAAAATTTTTCCTTCCATCAATTCCAACAAAGCTCCGCCGCCTGTAGAAACATAGGAAACCGAGTCGGAAAAACCTAATTGAATGACTGCCGCCGCCGAATCGCCTCCGCCAATCAAGGAAAAACTGCCGTTTTTGGTGGCATCAACTACTGCCTGCGCCACGCTAATTGTTCCGCCTGCAAAATTTGCCATTTCAAAAACGCCTGTCGGTCCGTTCCAAAGAATAGTTTTAGAATTTTTGATCACTTCTGCAAATTGTTTTTTGGCTTCTGTGCCAATATCTAAGCCCATCCAACCGCTAGGAATTTGCGAACTGCTTGATTCTTTGCGATTTGCGTCATTGTTGAAGGCATCGGCAATCGTAGAATCTACGGGAAGTAACAAATTTACTCCTTTTGCTTTTGCTTTTTCGATCAACTCTTTTGCCAACTCCAAACGATCCATTTCTACCAAAGAATTTCCAATTTCTCCGCCTTGCGCCTTAAAAAAAGTATAAGCCATGCCGCCGCCGATGATCAAATTATCCACTTTGTCCAACAAGTTTTCGATGATCAAAATTTTGTCTGAAATTTTCGCGCCGCCCATAATTGCTGTGTATGGTTTGGCAGGTTTGTCCATGACTTTTTGGGCATTATCCACTTCGGAAGCCATCAGATAACCGCAAATTTTGTCATCCACAAAACCTGCAATAATAGCCGTAGAAGCGTGTGCGCGGTGCGCCGTTCCGAAGGCATCATTGACATACACATTTCCCAAAGAAGCCAATTTTTTGGCAAATTCTACATCACCTTTTTCTTCTTCTTTGTAAAAACGCAAATTTTCGAGCAACAAGACTTCGCCAGCTTTGAGGTTTGTAGCCATTTGTTTGGCACTTTCGCCAATGCAATCGTCTGCAAAAAGTACATTTTTATTCAACAATTTGCCCAAATGATTAACCAAATGTTTCAAAGAAAATTTTTCTTCATAACCACCTTTTGGTCTTCCCAAATGGGACATCAAAACTACAGAACCGCCGTCGTGCAATATTTTTTTGATAGTTGGTAAGGCGGCGCGGATTCGGTTGTCGTCAGTGATTTCGTTTTTGTCGTTTAAAGGCACGTTGAAATCTACGCGAATAACCGCCTTTTTGCCCGAAAAATTAAATTGATCTAAATATTTCATTGATTTATTGATCTAAAAAATGATTATTTTACAAAAAAGGTTTTGTTTATTTTTAACAGATTAAAATCTGTTTTACAAAAATCAAAAATATCATTCTATAAAATTGTCCGACAAATGTCTGACATAATGAGTAGAAAAAACAAAAACTAAACGCTTTCGTCTAAAATAAAAATGTCTTCCAAATTTCTGCCAAAACCGTCATAATCGAGTCCGTAGCCGACCACAAACTTGTTTTCGATGGCAAAACCGCTATAACGAATGTTTACAGGGCGTTTTACAGCCGTAGGTTTGTAAAGCAAGGCAATAATTTCGACAGAGGCGGGATAAAATTTGTTAATTTCTGCCATAATTTCAGAAACTGTAATGCCTGTATCTACCACATCTTCGATAATTACAATGTGCCTGCCCATCAAATCTTCCTGAAAACCAATAAGTTCATCTACTTTTCCAGTAGATTCCATAGATTGATAAGAAGTAAATTTAACAAAAGTCATTTGCGAAGGAATGACTACTTTTCGCATCAAATCGGCGGCGAACATAAACGCACCGTTCAAAACGACCACAAAAAGCGGGTTTTTGTCTGCATAGTCCGCACAAATTTGAGTGCCTAATTCCTGAACTCTGTTGGCAATGGCTTCTTTGGGAATAAAAGATTTGAATTTTCGATCTTTGACTATCATACAACTGCTGTAAAATGGCTATGAAATTTTATGCAAGTTTAATGATTTTTTTTAGAAAAGAAATAAGATTTGAAATAAAAAAAAATCCAAATTTTTTCTAAAGCCATAAGGTTTTGAAAACCTTATAGCTTTAAAATTTAAGACTAAAAACTTTTGCCAAAACTAAAACCAAGCGAAGGAAAAACATATAAATCATTGCCTCCTGCAATACTTCCTTTTGCAATACCACCCAAAAGTCCAAATCTAAACAAAAAACCATTTTTACCTTGATAACGATAGCCCAAACGAAACATAGGCACAAGTATGGTGTACCTTTCATGATGTTCATCTGTGTCTGTAACTCTAACTCCATTAATTTCAGTTGTACGTTTATAAGTGAACATCAATCTGTCCATAAAACCAAGCGTAACTCCTGCGCCAAATTCCAAAAAATGTCGGTTTTTACCATATAAAAGGCTTAATTCGGTAGGAACAGTGTACTGAAAATATTTCAGGTTATCACTATCTTTATCCAAATTTGGAAATGCGGAAATTCCTATTCTGCCTGCCATTCGCCAATTATTTTTTTGCCAAAAAATGCGCTCATAATTCAATGAACCCAAAATACCGTTTCCCAATAATTCAACATAGACCGAATTTTTAGGCAAAACCCTACTGCTGTCGGTTTTTTGTGCAAAAGCAAAAAAATTGCTTAGACAAAAAAGAATTAAAAATATGTTTTTCATAAATGTATTTGGTTTTAATTTGTTAAATTTTTTTGTAAACGTAATTAATAAATATTTGCAAAGCAATGATTTCAAGCAAATTTTATGAATCTTTAATAGATTTAGGCTTTTTTCACGTTTTAAAAAATACAGCCTTAAAACAAGAAAAATCCTACAAAATTTATAACTTTGCAAAATAAAAAACCTACGAAAAATGAGCAGAATCAATCCAAAAATAGATTTGGTTTTCAAAAAACTCTTTGGTTCAGAAGAAAACAAAGACATTCTTTTGTCTTTAATTAATGCCGT
>RDXG01000293.1 GCA_004292785.1 Bacteroidota bacterium | reverse complement strand
GTGGCTAGTCCTAATGACAGTAATCCAGATATTTTGGAAGACGGCGTTAGAACAGGCATTTACAGAGGTGGTTTCAAATTGACTTATCCACAAATTGGTACTACTCCTGTACAAGTTGGTTTGAGCATTGAAGGTACTACCGAGTTTAATAACACAATAGGTGCTGCTTCGGTTCTTTATGGAACAGATTACGGTTTGGCTTCAATAGGAAACACTTTTGTAAGTTCAGGCATGGGTAACACTGCATTTATGTCTGTTACTTTACCAGCAGGTTCTTTCGAAACATTTATTTCTGTTAATCCAATAGAAGATAATTTGGTAGAAGGAATTCAACCTGTTCGTTTGAGATTGCAAAATGTTACTGGTGGTTATACTATCAATTCAAACACCATGTTCCAATCTGCAACGATGAACATTTTGGATAATGATTGTCCTGCAATTACTGCTGATTTGAGTTTGTCAAGAGGTGGTGCTACTGCTACATTCATTTCTACAATGGAAACAGAAGCGGGTGCAACTTCTACAGATCAAATTGGTTATAGATTGTTGAAACAACCAACTGCTCCTGTAACTGTAACTGTAATGAGTTCAAACACAGATTTCACTACTTCTGCAGGTGGTTTGTTAAGCCTTGACGGTGTTACTAGAACAGGTTCTGTAAACTTGACGTTCACAACTGCAAATTGGGCAACTTCTCAATTCGTAACTGTGTATAGCCAAAACGATTTGGTATTCCAAGCAAATGCTGCGGGCAATTTAGGAAGAAGCTTTACAGAATATAGCATTTCTACTATGGTTGCTGTTGGTTCTGCTGCTGAATACTTGAATCCTGCGTTAGCAAGTTTTGCTTGTACTAATCCTAATCCTGCTGCTTTTGTTGCGAGAAATCAAGACAATGAAACAGCTGTAGGTTTGGTAGTAGCTAGAGTTGCAAATAACAACATGATCGAAGAAGGTTCTACTACTTTGAATGCTAACAAAGTGTTGGTATTTAGTGTAAGACTTGATGCTCAACCAATTGCTGATGTAACATTGAGAGGTGCAGTTTCTGGTTTGTGTGCTGATGCAATGATTACAGCAAGTCTTAATACTGTAACATTCACTCCTGCAAATTATGCAACGCCAGTGTTCATTACAGTTTCAAGCATGAACGATAACATCGATTTAAGTTCTCAATTCTTGACTGTAAACTTTGTAACTGCCGTAACTGGTGCAACTCCTGTTAAATTGAATACTTTGGAAGCAGTAAATACAGGTTTGTTTGGTATCGAAGTTATGAACGTTGATAGAGCAGGTGTGAGCTTGACTAGAACTTCTAATGTGGTTAATGAAACAGGTACAGTAACTACTACTTTTGGTGTAAGATTGAGTTCTAAACCACAAACGAATGTAACTGTTCCAGTATCAGTGAAAACAACAGCAGGTTTCGCAGCAGCAGCAAGACTTTCTACAAATCTAGTTACTTTCGGTCCTACTAACTGGAACATTGAACAAACAGTAACAGTAACTGGTACTGATGACAATGCTAAAGCTGGTGATAGAATATTTGAAGTAATGGTAGGAGCAATTGCTGGTGGTACTGGAAACGGTGCTTGTGCAGACAAATACTCTAATGCTGTGAATTCTTATTCTTTGAACGGATTTGCTTTAGCTCCTGCTACAACGCAATCATTGTTCTTCAATTTGACAGACAACGGTGCAGCTAGCACTGGTGGTGGTACTACAGTAGTAACTACTCCTGCAACTGTTACAGGTTTGACTGCAAATGCAGGTAACAATTCTGTATTATTGACATGGGCACCTTTGGCAGAAACAGGCGTTTCTTATGAAGTTTATGTAATCACTTTAGGTGGAGGACGTAAATTAGTAGGTACTACTTCTGCAACTAGCTTTAACGTTACAGGCTTAGACAACGGAGTTACTTATAACTTCCAAATCAGAGCAGTAAGATTGAAAGCTGATGGTTCTTATAACGGTGATCCAGGTGCTTATTCAGCAGCAGTTACAGGCAGACCTTCTATTGTAAACAGTGTGGAAGAAATTGATTTCTCTGCGAAATTCAATGTATATCCAAATCCAAGCAACGGTACATTTACTCTTAAATACGAAGGAGATTCTAAATTCGTAGATGTAAGAATTGCAAATGTAGCTGGACAGCAAGTTTACAACAAAGAGTTCGGTAGCGTATCTGGTAATTTCCAAACTGAAATCGTTATAGACGAAATGCCAGCAGGTATGTATTTGTTGAACGTCAATACTGACAAAGGCACTTACAGAACTAAAGTGGTAATTGTAAATAACCGATAACATTTTCTTGAAATTGCTTTCCTAAACCAAAATTTAGGAAAGCATTTCTAAAATTTTACCAAACTCTAAACTCTTAAAAAATTAAGATATTATGAAAAAGCATTTTTTAGCTATAATCGCCTTCTTACTTTTAGTCGTTACTTCTTGTGGCACTAATGACAACGGAGGAATTGATGCCGTTCAAACTTTGGAGTCGGTTTTGACTTCTGTAAATGGTTGGAAAGTAACTTCTGCAAAATTTGGTAACGAAGATGCACCTGTTGGAATGTATGACGGATACATCATTCGTTTTGCAAAAGACAGAACTTACTCTTTGGTAAGACCAAATTCAGCCGCAATCAACATCAACAGAAGCAATACTCAAGACAAAGGCGTGTTTACTGTTCAAGGTAGCAGTTCCACGATTGGTGGTTCTACTACAGGAATTACTTTTGATAATGTAGTGGTTACTAGCGTAGAAGGTACATTCAGCAGAAACCAATTGGTTTTGACTTGGTCTGTTGCCATCCCTGGTAAATCTGTGGTAAACTATCGTTGGGTATTAGTTCCAGTAGTTTAGTGAAAATTTGATTGTAAAAAAACCTATAAGAAACTCTCTTATAGGTTTTTTTATTTTATAATATTTCTGAAAGTTCCAGCCAACGATCTGTTTTCTTAGAAATTTCTTTGTCAAATTCCCCTATCGATTTGCTCCAAGCAATCAATTCCTCTGTTTTGCCAATTCCTTGATTCAGTTTTTCCAAAACTTTGGCTTTTTGCTTTTCCAAACCTTCAATTTCTTGTTCCAAACGTTTGTATTCTTCTTTTTCTTTGAAACTTGCCTTGTTTATTTTGGCAGGTTCAGCTATTTTGGGAGCAGGAGCTTCTTTAATTTTGGGCGTTTCATTTTCTAAGGCTTGCATTTCCTTGTAATCGGAATAATTGCCACCAAAATCTCTAATTTCTCCGTTTCCTTCAAAAACAAACAAATGATCGGTTACTCTATCCATAAAATATCGATCATGAGAAACCAATAACAAACAGCCTGAATAATTGATCAGAAAATCCTCTAAAATGTTCAGAGTCAAAATATCCAAATCGTTGGTTGGCTCATCCAAAACCAAAAAATTCGGATTTTTCATGAGTACCATCAACAACTGCAAACGGCGTTTTTCGCCACCGCTTAATTTGGAAACAGGCGTATATTGCACTTTTGGCGAAAACTGAAAATGTGTGAGTAATTGCGAAGCCGTAATTACTTCTCCAGAATCCATTTTGATCACTTCTGCCACTTCTTTGACCAACTCAATCATGCGTTTGTCTTCTTTGACAATCAGTTCTTGTTGCGTATAATAACCAAAAACCGTATTTTGCCCTTTGTCAATTACGCCAGAATCGGGTGGGAGAGTACCTGTGAGCATTTGCAAAAAAGTAGATTTGCCCACACCGTTTTTGCCAACAATACCAATTCTGTCATATCTTTGGAAAACATAAGAAAAATCTTTAAATAGCACTTTTTCGCCAAAAGACTTGCTAATTTTCTCAATTTCCATGATTTTTTTGCCCTGTCTTCTAAAACCTGTGGAAAGCAACAATTCTTCGGTTTTGGTAGATTGACTAGCCTTTTCTTTGATTTTATCAAAATTTTCGACCCTGTACTTTGCCTTTGTTCCGCGTGCTTTGGGTTGCCTTCTGATCCATTCCAATTCTTTGCGCATCAAATTTTGGGCTTTGTCAATTTCGGTGTTCATTTGCTCTTGACGTTCTGCTTTTTTTTCCAAAAAATCGCCATATTTACCCGTATAACGATAAATATTTCCGTTTTCTAACTCAAAAATAACATTGCAAACACTATCCAAAAAATACCTGTCGTGAGTCACTAAAATCACAGATTTTTGACTACTACTCAAATAATTTTCAAGCCATTCTATTGCTGACAAATCCAAATGATTGGTTGGTTCGTCCATAATGAACAAGTCCGCTTCTTCCAAAAGCATTTTCGCTAAGGCAATTCGCTTTTTTTGCCCTCCAGACAAAGAATTTACTTTTTGTTCGTAATCCGTAATACTTAATTTGCTTAACACTTGTTCTACTTTATTTTCGTAATCCCAAGCCTGCAAAGTGTCCATTTTTTCCAAAATATCAGGGATTTGGTCTTGATATTTTTCAGGTTCAGCCATCGATTTTTGGTAGGCTCTGATGGTTTGCAAAATTGGGGTTTCACTTTCAAAAATAGCCTGCCAAACCGTTAAATGATCTTCAAATTCAGGATTTTGAGAAAGATATGCCATTTTAGTTCCTTTTCTTAGCGAAACTTCACCAGTATCAGGGCGAGCTGCCCCTGCCAAAACCGTAAGTAAAGTAGATTTGCCCGAACCGTTGATGCCCACCAACGCAATTTTTTCGCCTAAGCTAACGCCTAAGGTAAGGTTTTCGAACAAAATGCGTTCAGTAAAACTTTTGGATAAGCCAGAGGCAGATAAAATATTCATAAATTAAAAATAATTTTTGCAAATTTAGGAAAAGTACAAACAAATCATAACAATTACGTTTAAGGAAATATAAATTTGTGTTTTATTTGCAATAAAAGATAATAATTGCGTTATTCATTTCGTTTTTTGTTAATAATGTGTTAAATTCATTTTGATTTTTACATTTTTATAAAAAAAAACGTTTATTTGAAAAAGTATTTTTTATAAAAACACCTTGCTTATCAAAAATTCTACCATTGTTTGAAAAATTAAAATTTGGCTTGATATATGAAAAATCTATTCTTTACTAAAATAAACAGACTGCTTATAAAGTCTGTTTTGTGTGTGTTGTTGTTGGGTACTGCTCCTGCTTTGTTTGCCCAAAACGAAATTGGCACAGCGCGTGATCCACTAAAAATTCCAGCACTTTGGAAAAAACTTGGTGAAAACCCAACTGATTCTGCCACATGGTCGAATTATTATGGTAAAAACTGGTCGGCAATGACTACCGAAGATCTCAAAAAAATTGGAGATTGGAAACAACAATTAATGCTTACTGTTCTTGCCAAACAAGAATCTTTGGTAGGTTTTAATCTTGGTGGTGGAGATGGTGGAGGTGTTTTTATTGATGATTTTGCATTCAACGAACTCATGGAAACCGTGAGGACTTTAAAGGCAGAAGAATTAGCAAATAAAAATGTAACCAGACCAACAGGCAAAAACAAAGAACCACTTTACAAAAAAACTCAATTATTAGGCATGGAAGCCATCATTTTGAAGGAAAGCACCAACCTAAATGAGTTGAAAAAAAATATTAACGAAAATTTCTCGCTTATCGAAGACCTTTACAATGAACTTTTTAAACAATTTGAGGTGAAATATGTGTATTATTCAGAAGCTCACCCAAGAGGCAAATACCACATCATTAATTGGGTTAATGATCACGAAAAAAAACTCAAAGACCTGAAAATGAAACAGTTGAACCAACTTTATAAAAGTGCTTCAAACGAATAGTTTTGCTAAGATTACCACACAATTAATTATATGTGTGGTAATTTTTTTTATGATAACAATTTGGCATTTAAAGTAATCGGAGCATTGAACAATTTGGAAATTGGGCAATTTGCTTTTGCATTGGCAGCCAATTCGTCAAATTTTGCTTGATTAATATTTGGAATTTTTGCGTTTAAGTCTAGAACAATGCTGGTAACATCAAAACCACCATTTTTGCTTTCCAAAACTACAGTGGCAGTACAATCTAATTCTTCTGCCACAAAACCTGCCCCAACAAGCATAAAAGACAAAGCCATATTGAAACAACCTGCGTGCGCAGCAGCAATTAATTCTTCTGGATTAGTGCCTTTCCCGTCTTCAAAACGAGTGTTAAAAGAGTAAGGAGTGTTGTTAAAAACCTCGCTTGGCGTATTTAAAACACCTTTTCCTTCTTTGCCTGTGCCTTTCCAAATGGCAGTTGCTTTACGTTTGATCATAATAAAAAAAATTAATATTTTTGGTAAAAATACTAATGTTAAGACTATTAAAATGTAAAATTGTTTGCACAAAATACAAAAAAAATAATTAATTTTCCCAAAAAACTTTCAATTATGCTCGCTAAATAAGATATTTGCGAAAAAAAACAGAGCCGTATGTCCCAGCTTAGTGTCCGACATTTGTTAGGAATTAAAAATTTGACCGTTCAGGATATAGAATTAATTTTGGAAACCGCAGACAAATTCAAAGAGGTTCTGAACCGTCCGACCATCAAAAAAGTGCCTTCTTTGCGGGATTTGACGATTGCCAACGTGTTTTTTGAAAACTCTACTCGCACTCGCCTTTCTTTCGAACTTGCAGAAAAGCGTTTGTCTGCCGACATTATCAATTTTGCTGCCTCGAATAGTTCCGTAAAAAAGGGCGAAACTTTGCTTGATACGGTCAATAATATTCTGGCAATGAAAGTGGATATGATTGTAATGAGGCACAGCAGCCCTGGTTCGCCACATTTTTTGGCAAAACACATCAAAGCAAACATTGTCAATGCAGGCGACGGCACTCACGAACATCCTACGCAAGCACTTTTAGATGCCTATTCTATCCGTGAAAAACATGGCGAAATTGCAGGAAAAAAAGTGGTCATTATTGGAGATATTGCTCATTCTAGGGTTGCCTTGTCTAATATTTTTGCACTCAAAAAATTAGGAGCAGAAGTTGCCGTTTGCGGACCTAAAACCTTGATTCCCAAATACATAGAATCACTAGGCATTAGGGTTGAACATGACGTTTTTAAGGCTTTGCAATGGTGCGATGTTGCAAATGTGTTGCGCATTCAGTTGGAACGCCAACATTCCAGAGATTTTCCGTCTTTGAGAGAATATGCCTTGTATTTTGGAGTAAATAAGTCTTTGTTAGACCGTTTGGACAAAAAAATCACGATCATGCACCCAGGCCCGATCAACAGAGGAGTGGAAATTACTAGTGAAATTGCCGACAGTGAACATTCGATCATCTTAAATCAAGTAGAAAATGGCGTGGCAGTCAGAATGGCAGTCTTGTATTTGTTGGCAGAACAGACCGCTTAATGCGCATAATTTTTTTTTGTAGGAAGGTTTTAATCTGTTTTTAAACCGCCTAAAATTTTTTCCTACAAAAAGTATTTTGATATAAATTTGTTTTTCTACAAAAAAAATCATTACTTGCGAAAATTTTTTTGGTAAAAATAAGAAAAAAAACTAAAAATTTCTTGTTTTATTTATCTAATTTTCAGAGTTTTAGCGTTGTTTCGTTAAACTAATTGTTGAACAGAAAAAAGTGCAGAAAGAACGAGGCGAAGGGCAATTTTTTCACAAAAAAAAAGATTATGGTATTATGGCGTAAAATAGCAGTAGCAATCGCATTTGGCTTGTGTAGCCAAATAAGTTTTGCACAAGATAAAGCCTCAAAAGAAGCAAAATCGGGTTTAACCAACGAACCGACCACGCATTTTGAACACCTTTATCCAAAAATACCTCTCATTCATTCCTCAGATTCAATTTATTTGGCGAAAAAGGTAGTTGATGATCCTCAAAAAAAACAAAAATTTGTAAAAGATTCTTTGTATGCTTTAGGAAATTATCATCTTGCTATTGATTTATTTGGTGGTTTTTTCAAACAATACATTTCCCCAATTTCTCTTCAAAAGTTTACTGACGAATTATGCGTATCCGCCGCACAAGAGGACATTGAAATAGAAGTAAATAAAGATTTTTTCTACACTTCCGATCAAAAAATACAGTCCGAAGATGTAAATTACGAACATATTCCAATGGTGAGCGACGACATTATTCGCGACCGAATGTCTTGTATTAAAACTCAATTTCCAATGAATTTTAATGAAGATGTTAGAGAATGGATCGACTATATGTCTGTCAAAAGACGCAAATATTCTTTGACAATTTTGAAAAGAAAGAATTTGTATTTCCCTTTGTTCGAAAAATATTTGGCAGAATATGGTTTGCCCGACGAACTCAAATATTTGGCAATTGTAGAATCAGCTTTAAAACCTTCAGTTTATTCTCATGCAGGAGCAGCAGGTTTGTGGCAATTTATGCCTAGCACAGGCAGATTATACGGTTTGGATCGCAATAATTTGATTGATGAACGATTAGACCCCGAAAAATCCACGATTGCAGCTTGCAAATATCTCAAAAGTTTGTACGAATTTAATAATCAAAATTGGGAATTGGCTTTAGCTTCTTATAATTGCGGACCTGGTCGTGTTCAAAAAGCGGTCAGAAAAACAGGGAAAACAGATTTTTGGGAAGTTTATAACAATTTGCCCAAAGAAACTCGTGCCTATGTGCCTATGTTTATTGCCGTTACCTATGTGATGCACTATGCAGAAGAACATAATTTGATCCAAAATAAACCCGAATTTCCAATAGAATCAACCAAAATATTGGTAAATCAAGGCACTACGCTAAAAAATATTGCCAAAGAATTGAAAGTTTGTGAAGATGATTTGGCGGAACTTAACCCAGAATTGATCAAAAAAACAGTTCCTAAAAATTATGTCCTAAATATTCCTTCGGCAAGAATGAATATTGCAGAAACTTTGGCAATGTTCTCTAAAAAAGAAGATCAACTGTTGGCTAGTAATGACAATTACGAAAAAATGTTGCTTACTTCCGCTACTCCTTCACTTAGCAAAAAAGAGAAAAAAGCAAAAAAAGAACTTGCTCAAAAAGCAGAAGCACCGACAAAATCTGTTGAAAATGCAGTGAAAGAACACAAAGTAAAAAGAGGCGAATCCCTGAACATGATTGCCAAACGTTACAAAACAACCATTCAAGAAATTAAAGAGTGGAATAATTTGAGTTCTAACAAAATTCACGCAGGACAAAAATTGGCTGTTAAAAAGTTAGAAAATTCGCCTGAAAAATTAGTTGCTAGCACAAAAAAGACAGAAACAAAGCCTGAAAATGTGATACTTTTGACTAAAAATTTGCCAGAAAAACCTACATTAGAAAAAATTGCTCCTGCAAGCAAAAAGGCAAAAACAGAAAACAAAACCACAAACGTTGTTTCAAAAGATAAGAACAATGACAAATATCACGTTGTTAGAAACGGAGATAGTTTGTGGACTATTGCCTCAAAGCATGGACTTACAGTTGATAAAATCAAAAAAATCAACAATATTTCTACCAATAAACTCAAAATTGGACAGAAGTTAAAAGTCGGAGCTTAAACTTAAAAAGATAATTTTTAATAAAGAAGTCAGTTCGAAAGAATTGACTTTTTTTTATTTTTATTTTTTTCTTATTTTTATTTGGATTAATTCTAAATAAGTGTTTATTTTGTAATCATAAACCCATGATTATGAAATCTTATTCAGAAAATCCTAAATTTTTGTTATTCAGTTCGTTAGCCGAAAATAAAGCCGAAAAAAGCGTTTGCTGTGGCAAAAAAAGCTGTTGCGAAAAATATAAACGCAAAGGCAAACATTGCAAAAGTTGCCCAAAACTCTGATCTTCACAAAATATATGAATAAATAAATAATTTTATTTGAAACTTTGTAAACTTAATTTCGTAAAATATTATGAAATTAAGTTTTTTTTTGCAAAATTTGCCTAAATTATAAAAGATAAAAACACTACTCTCTAAAAATATAATTCATAGAGATTTAAAATTTCTATGAAAAACTCTTCTTTTTTTCAAATCAATAGGGTTAAGTTGTAAGATAAAGAAATGCTTGGCGAACTTTCGCTAGGCTTTTTTTTTGAAAAATATTGATCTTCCAAAAAGCTAATTCTATGTTTTTTTTATTAATTTTTAGCTAATTTTGCGAAGTTTTGAATTTTCAATCATAAAAAACTAATTTATATATGTCTTTGGTAGCAGAAAAAAATCAATTATCGGACAGAATTAACTCTTTGTCTGAATCGCAAACTCTCGAAATGGCAAAAAAAGCCAGAGAATTGAAAGCAAAAGGTTTTGATGTGATCAGCCTTAACCTTGGAGAGCCAGATTTTCAAACCCCGCAACACGTAAAAGATGCCGCCAAAAAAGCCATTGATGATGGTTTTTCTTTTTACACTCCTGTTCCTGGAACGCCTGAACTTCGCAAAGGAATTGCCGAAAAACTCAAGCGCGAAAACGGTTTGAATTTCGCAGCCGAAAACATTGTGGTTTCTACAGGTGCAAAACAATCTTTGGCAAACGTGGTGCTTTGTTTGGTAAACCCAGGCGATGAGGTCATTATTTTTGCACCTTATTGGGTTTCGTATTTGGAAATGGTAAAATTGGCTGAAGGTGTGCCTGTAATTGTTAGCGGAACTATCGAAAACGATTTTAAAGTAACTGCCGAGCAGTTGAGAGCCGCAATTACGCCAAAAACCAAAGCGATCATGTATTCTTCGCCTTGTAATCCAACAGGGTCAGTTTTTAATAAAGAAGAATTGACTGAAATTGCAAAAGTAGTGGCAGAACACGAAAATATTTATGTCATTGCAGACGAAATTTACGAATACATCAACTTCACAGGCAGCCATTTTAGCATGGGTTCTTTGGATTTTGTCAAAGATCAAGTTATTACAGTAAATGGTTTTTCAAAAGGTTTTGCAATGACAGGTTGGAGAGTGGGCTACATTGCCGCTGCCAAATGGATTGCAGACGCTTGCGACAAAATGCAAGGACAAGTAACTTCTGGCACTTGCTCGATTGCCCAAAAAGCGGCTACAGCGGCTATTTTAGGCGATTTGACTGCTCCACAAGAAATGGCAGTAGCCTATTTAAGACGCAGAGATTTGGTAAAATCTTTGTTGGATAACATTGAAGGCATAAAAGCAAACGTTCCACAAGGTGCGTTTTACATTTTTCCTGACGTAAGTTATTATTTTGGCAAATCTGATGGCACAACAAAAATCAAAAATTCTTATGATTTGTGCATTTATTTGTTGAATGATGCCCATATTTCTTTGGTTGATGGTGATGCTTTTGGCGATCCAAATTGTATCCGCATTTCTTGTGCAGCTTCTGATGCAAGTTTGACCGAAGCGATGCGCAGAATGAAAGTGAGTTTGGCGAAATTGAAGTAATATCTATTTTAATCCTTATGAAATTTTTGTTTTGTAAGGATTAAAAATTTGATTATCAAGGAATTATTAATAAAAAAACTATTTTTTCAACAAACTTGTTTTCCAATACAAATCCCCAACGCAAAGCTGAAATTGATCTTCAATGATTGCAAAATAATCGTTTTTTGATCTATAAACGCTACAAACCCATTGCCCAAAAGCATTTTTTCTAAAGTTTTCAACTTGAATTTTGTCTTGGGAAATCAAAATGTATTGCCTTAAAGTAGGAATTTTTCGGTAATTGTCGTATTTGGTGGTTCTATCATAATTTTCTGTGGCGGGCGAAAGAATCTCGATAATTCCAACGGCATTCGAAATGGCATCTACTTCTTTATTTTTGCCAACTTTTGTATATTGTATGTCTTCTGAAATGACAATACTTGCATCAGGCAAATAATAAGAATCCAAATCTGGGCAAGTAATGGCAATAGAATCCGAAAGAATTTCATAAACATCACTATTTTTGAATAAATTATTGCTTTCACCCAATAAATTTACCTCGATTAAAGTATGATTTCTGCTGGTCATGGGCTGTAAAATTAAAATTCCTTCAGATAATTCGAATTTGAACAATAAATTTTGCTGCAATAATTCGCAAAATTCATCAACAGAAATATTGATGTGATTCTGAAAAATATTGTCAAAATCCAATGTATAATTTTTGCCGTTTATCGTAATTGTGTCTTCGGAATTCATATTGTTTTTTTACAAAAATAAATTTTATTTTTCAGAAAAGCAAAAAAACTATTTTTTTAACAAACTTGTTTTCCAATACAAATCCCCAACGCAAAGCTGAAATTGATCTTCAATGATTGCAAAATAATCGTTTTTTGAGGTATAAACGCTACAAACCCATTGCCCAAAAGTATTTTTTACGAAATTTTCAACTTGGATTTTGTCTTGGGAAATCAAAATATATTGCCTTAAAGTAACGTAAACTCGGGATAATAGATCAGAAAAAGCTACGGAAAAATTGTATTTTTGAATTGAAAACACCAAAAAGCACTTAAATCCGTAGTTTTATGAAA
>RDXG01000292.1 GCA_004292785.1 Bacteroidota bacterium | reverse complement strand
ATTGCTAAAAATTGGCAAGTATATGCTTCTTATTCTTACATAGATGCCATTATTATCAATGATGCAAACGCCAATTTGGTAGGATTAAGAAAAGAAAATACACCCCAAAACAGTGCAAATCTTTGGACACGCTACAATTTTTCTGAAAATAGTTTCCTCAAAGATTTGGGTATAGGCTTGGGCGTACAACATCAAAGTAGCCGTATTCCTTGGTTCACAAGAGATTTTGAAGTGCCAGCTTTTACCGTTTTTGATGCTGCTATTTACTATAATCCTGTTCGTAGCAATATTCAATTAGCCTTAAATGTAGGCAATTTGTTTGATGAAACCTATTGGTTAGGGGCGCAAAATTACACCCGTTTGTTTCCTGCTGCACCACGAAATTTTATGCTTTCAGCAACTTACAAATTTTAATGATTGGTTAAAATTAAAAACTAACAGTTCTCAAAAAACTGTTAGTTTTATCTAAAAAGAAACAAAGCAAAAATTATGACCATTAAATATGCCATTATCATAGCGGAACAAGTTGTAAAACAATTTGCTAAAAGTAGAAATACAAGAGGACTTTTCGCTTTTTTTATTATTTTTTTAGGTTTTGCCTTGCAAATTGGCGTACAAGAAATGCTAAATCACCAAGAATTAGCCGAGCATTATAGCCAAGAAGTACGTCAGAGATGGGAAGCAAACCCCGACAAACACCCACACCGAATGGCACATTATGGTTATGTAGCCTTTCGGCAAAAATTTCCGTTGAGTTTTTTTGATTTTGGAATGGACGCTTACACAGGAAAATCTGTTTTTTTGGAAGCACACAAACAAAATACCGTTAATTTTTCGGAAGCAGGACATTCGAGCAGTTTGCTACGATTTGGGCAAATTTCGGCAGCAATGATTTTACAAATTTTAGTGCCTTTATTTCTATTTTTTTTAGGCTACGATTTGATTGCCAAAGAAAGAGAACAGGGCATTTTGAAACTTTTATTTACGCAAGGCATTTCTTGGCAGACACTTATTTTAGGCAAAACAGTAGGACTATTTTTAGCAAGCCTTTTTATTTTATTGCCTACGGCATTGTTTGGATTGGTTTTGCTTTTATCCAATGCCTTTGAAATGGATATACTTTTGCGTTACGGATTGCTTATTTTGGCTTATACAGTGTATTTTTTCATTATTTCATTGATGGCGGTTTTGGTTTCGGCACAAAGCCAAACGGCTAAATCTTCTTTGATGAAATTGATTGGTTGTTGGTTATTTTTGATACTTATTTTACCCCGAATTGCACAAGTAACAGGACAAAATGTATATCCTGCACCTTCCAAAATAGAATTTGACAAAAACGTAGAAGCCGAACTTATCAAACAAGGCGACAGCCATAATCCTGATGACTTGCATTATAAAGCCTTCAAAGATTCAGTAATGAAGGCTTACGGAGTGGATTCTACCCACAAATTGCCTTTTAATTATTCGGGTTTGGTAATGAAAGAAGGCGAAAAATTGAGTGCAGAAACCTATAATCGTCATCAAGCCCGATTAATTGAAATTTATGAAAATCAACAAAATGTACTTCGTTTGACCGCATTTTTTAATCCTTTTATAGCGGTAAAAAATATTTCAATGGCTTTGACAGGCACAGATTTTTATACTTTCAATGACTTTCAAGCACAAGCCGAAAAATTTAGGTATCAATTAGCCCAAACAATGAATGAATTGCAAATCAAACATATCAGCAATAGAGTCAAAAATTCGGCAGACAAAAAAGCCAAACTTGACCGCCAAGAATGGGTAAATTTTCCTGATTTTAAACATCACTTTTTATCTATTCAATCGGCTCTTGATGCCGAAAAAGTATCTTTTGCAGCCTTGTTTTTTTGGATAATGCTGTTGTTTTTTCCTATTCGATACGCAAACCAATGGTTCAAAATCATTTAAAAATATGAACATCACAAGATTACTTTTTTTGAATTTTATAAGAGCAAAAGGCTTTATTATTGCCTTATTCGTGCTTGTTGTGGCAAGTTTGCTGAGTTTGTATATTGGTAAAACTTTCATTGAAAAGCACCAAAAAAATATCCAAAAAACCGCCCAAGCACAGCAAGAAACCATAGACCGTTACGTGAAATTTGAAAATAAAGAAATGGGTTTGTTGTTGTACTATTTGAAGTTTGGTTTGGTCAATGAAATGCCAAATTTGGCAGGTTTGAGTATTGGGCAACGCGACATCAACCCAAGTACAATGAGTGTAACGATTCGGAATTTGGAAGAACAAAAATATAATACCGAATTGCACAACCCAATGTATCAATTATTGGGGAATATGGATTTTGGTTTTGTCCTTATCTATTTTTTTCCTTTGGTTATTATTGCTTTTTGTTTCAATTCCCTTTCCGAAGAAAAAGAAAGTGGCATTTGGAAACTACTTTGTAGCCAAACCGACAAACCTTTTTTAGTAATTGTTCAAAAAATAGCCATTCGTTGGGTAATTATGGAAATTCTTTTGGTGGTTTTGTTATGTATTGCCCAAATTTATTTGCAAATTCCTTTTAATATTTCTTGGATTATTTTTGGTTTGGTGGCTTTTTTATATGTATTATTTTGGTTTGCATTATGTACTTGGATAGTTTCTTTTCAAAAAAATTCTAATCAAAATGCCCTTTTGTTGTTAATTTCTTGGGTATTGCTCACGATTGTTTTGCCTGCATCAGCAAATGCTTTTATCACGAATATCTATCCTACACAAGAGGCTTTTGAAACCCTAATAGAAAGTCGGGACGGATACCACAAAAAATGGGATTTACCAAAAGAGCCTACTTTACAAAAATTTAAGGCACATTATCCGCAATTTGCTGATTTTCAACACCCTGAAAACAAAGATTTTTCTTGGCTTTGGTACTATGCTATGCAACAAATGGGTGATGACGAAGCCCAAAATGCAGTCAAGCAATTCAAAAATAAATTAGCCAAACGTGAAGAACTAAGCAAAAACATTGGCTACTTTTTTCCGACTATTCATACGCAACTTGTTTTTAATCAAGTAGCCCAATCCGATTTGGATAATCAACTCAAATTTTGGGAAGCCTTAGAGCAATTTCACGAGAAACAGAAGTTACATTTTTACCCTAAAATTTTTGGTGATGCACCTGTTTTACAAGAAAATTGGCAACAATGGAAATTAGATTTTTTCAAGAGTCAATTTCAAATCCATTGGGCAGAAAAACTTTTGCCAATACTATTAATGACGATTATTTTTCTGATTTTGGCAATGTTTCAGTTGAGAAAAATAATTGTTTAAAGAAAAGTTGTGCTACAATGTGTATTGATGTTGAATTAAAAAAATATGCTTTTTTTGTCCAAAAACAGTCTATAAGTATATATTTTTCATTTGTAGCGCAACTTGTTTATAAAATTACAATCCTTTGATATTTAATGCTTTCTCAAAACACGCCATATTTTTAATTCGAAATTTTAGAAAAGTTTTAAATTCTAAAATATATCTATATATTTCCAAACTCAAAATTTATAAGGCTCAAATTCTTATAAATTTTCCTTTCACACAAATCAAAATTTTATGTTTAAAGAATATTTACAAATGCAAATTATTGTCTTGACTTGGGGTTTTACGGCTCTGGTTGGCAAATTGGTTACGATTCCTGCGGTAGAATTGGTTTTTTATAGAAGTTTATTTGCTTTTGTAGCTTTTTTTATCATTTGTTATTTCCAAAAAGAAAATCTAAACATAGGTTTTAAAAATATTCTCCGATTTATGGGAAATGGTTTTTTGGTGGGCGCACATTTTTTGCTTTTTTATGGTGCTGTCGAGGTTTCTACGGTTTCTATTTGTTTGATTGGCATGGCAACTTCTTCTTTGTGGGCATCTATTTTTGAACCTTTGATCAGAAAAAGACCTGTCAAATGGTATGAAATTTTGTTGGGTTTGATCATTATTTTAGGAATTTTTGTTATTTTCAGAAACGAAAAAGCGGGGAATAATACGTTTTTGGGTTTGTTTATGGCTTTGGGATCGGCTTTTTTGGGAGCTTTGGTTACCATTTTCAACGGCAAATATGTGGCTCGTTTTACTTCTAACGTAATGATGTCTTTCGAAATGTTGGCTTCTTGGTTGTTGGTACTTATTTTTATGCCTTTTTATGCCTTTTTCTTTGCAAAAGATCAAAGTTTGCATTTGCTTATTAATTTTGAAGACGTTTTTTATATTCTGTTTTTGTCTATTTTTTGTACGGTTTGGACATATTCTATAGCCGTAAATTTGATGAAAAAAATCTCTGCTTTTGCCATGAATTTGTCTATCAACATGGAGCCTATTTACGGAATTGCGATGGCGGCTATGATTTTTGGCGAACACGAGCAAATGACTACCGATTTTTATAGAGGAGCAGTTATTATTTTGTTGGCAGTTTTGGCGTATCCTTTTCTGAAAATGTATGAAGACAAGAGAATAAAGTCATAAATTTAGAATAATTCAACTTTTATAAGGCTTTAAACCTTGTAAAAGTTGATAAGCCAAACTCAAATTTATTCTTTTTTCCAAGATAATTTTAACAAAACCGAAGCCATGATACAAGAAACCGTTTCGGTAATGAGCCAAGTCGTTACAAATTCGTTCGGCAAACCATCAATCGCAATGCCCACCAACCTGCCCACCACAAAACCAAAAGTATATAAAACCAACAAAATTAAGGCTTCTTTTTGCATTTTGAATGCCCCAAAAACACAAAATAAACCAAAAAACAAGTGCATTCCACCATAAATAGCCCTGATAGAACTCAATGCACTGTTGTTGTTCAAAACCACTCCAACATTATCCATCACGCTTTGCGGATTACCAATGGCTTGTACGCCAACATTGGCAAAAGCCAAACCCATCAACAACAGAAAAAAAAGTGCCACACGATTTATCGTTTTCATAAAATTTTGTTTTAAATTTTTTACAAAATTAGGGCTTGTTTTCCGATCTAAATATTGTATTTTGCGACAAAAAACATACTTTTTGTGCCATGCAAATTTCCATGTCTATTATTAGAGATATTATTTTTGGGGCGGTTCGTTATGGAGCTGACTTGGGCGAGCTTTGTAAAAATGTAAATTTGTCGGTAAACGAACTCAATCAAACCGAACTTTCGCTTGATTTAGAACAAGGACATCAAGTTTGGGAACAAGCCCTAAAACTTACCCAAGATCAACATTTGGGTTTGCATATCGGCGAACAAACAAATCCATCTATTGTAGGTTTGGTGGGTCATTTGATGCAAACTAGCCCAAATTTGCATACCGCTTTCGAGCATTTACAAAAATTTAGCAAAATAGTTACAGACGTATTTTTTTATGAAATTCAAAGGTTAGACAAAGAATGTAAAATTATTTATACGCCTATTTCTTTTTGGCAAATCAATTATCCAAAAACGGCAATTCAGGCAGTAGAACAAGCCATGTCGGGTTCTTTGCACGTTTGCAAATTGCTTACAGGAAAATCTTTATGCCCGATTCGCATTAATTTTACGCAAAAATGCCCAAAAAATACCAATGAATATCAACGAGTTCTCAAAGGAAATTTGTTTTTTGAACAAAAAGAAAATAGTTTGATCTTTAAAGTTTCCGATTTTAATTTGCCTGTCATTGGCTATAATCAATTTTTGATGCAAACTTTTGAGCAACTTTTACAAGAACTTTTGCAAAAAATACAAAATCAAGAACGTACAGAAAACAAAGTAAAGAAAACCATTTTACAACATTTCAAACAACAAATTCCACAACTCGACCAAATTTCTGCACATTTGCACATGACAAACCGTTCTTTGCAAAGAAAATTGAAAGAAGAAGGCACTAATTTTCAGGAAATTAGCGAAGAAATCAGAAAAGTTTTAGCCATCGATTTGATCCGATACAAACAGTTCAATATCAATGAAATAGCGTATATGTTGGGTTATACCGAAGCAAGTACGTTTAGGCGAGCCTTTAAACGTTGGACAGGGAAAGCACCAAAAAGTTATGTTTTTTAGAAATCTCTGCTTATCAATGAGTTATCATAATTTATTTGTTTTTGAGTTCCAAACGCAAAATTTCTAGTTGTTCTAGGCTTAGATCAGGGCTTTCCGCTTAAATGGTTATCTAAACCAAAAGCTATGAGTTTTTTTGCAATCTCAAAACTACGTTTTCTTTTCGGCACTTAAACCTACCGATTCCGCGTAAAAAAGGCTTTTTGAAAAATGGGTTCATTCAAAATACATTGTTTTCGTTTTTATAAAGATACGTTTTTTTGAAAAACTTGAATTTTTTTACGGTTTCCAAATGCCATAAATATTATTTCTTTTGTCAAAAGCCTCTTTTCCGCCTTCCATCACGTCCACAATTTTTTGCTGAATACTTTTTTTGTCGATACTTCCGTTTTCAAAACTAATTTGTTCTTCAAAAAAATTGCAAACCACCACCTGCTCCGAATCGCCTAAAACGGGAATATTTGGGTTGTGCGTAACCAAAATAAACTGCGTTTCTGCTTTCAAATGATTGATTTCTTGTATCAAATCTCTGAAAATAGTTTGGTTGTCCAAATCGTCTTCAGGCTGGTCGATCATGACCAAATGTTTGTTTTGGTTCATCAACACAAAAGAAATTAAAGCCGTTGCGCGTTGCCCAAGCGAATGTTTTTGCAATTCTTTGCCCTTATATTCCAAAATATATTTATCAGGGATTCGAAAAGTGAGCAAATTTCCCATCGCCTCGTTAAATTTGTACTGAAAACTTGCCAACAAATTTCCACCGCTTAAAATTTGGTGCAAAACGCTGTCGGATTTGTATAAATCATTGTATATTTCTACGAAATTTTGGTAATTTTCAATGATTTTTTTCAAATGCAAATTCTCAATCAAATTGCTTCCCCGAAAACAATTTTTTAGCATTTCCAAAAAAGTAGTTTTGTCGCCCTGATAATCCAAATGAATTTTGATGGACAAATTTTGTGCGTTCAAAGTTTGGGTTTCTTTGTTGATCAAATCAAATTCTTGTTTCCACAAATTAACAATTCCTTGCAAACTGCTTTCGAACAAATGTTGAATTTTTTGCAATTCTACCGCCTTTTTTTCGTAATCTTTGAGTTTAATTTTTTCGTTTTCCAAAGAATTTTTAAACTTTCTGTAATCTTCGATGTTCAAAAACGGAATACTAATTTCTACTTTGAGCTGATCAAATTCGGCTTGCAAATGTTGCATTTTTTGCTCGAAATCATCTTTTGCAAGCACAAAATCCTCGAAATCTTGGCGCGAACTATCAATCAATTTTTTGATTCTGCGAATGTTATTTTCAAAATTTCCAAAACGTTCCGAAACTTCATCTCTAAAAAATTCCATATTTTCTGCACTTTCGTAGGCGTTGTATTGTGAAAACTGATCCAAACTTGCGTCTAATAATTGCTTAAAATTGTCTAAAACTTCGTTTTCGAAGGCAAGCATGGACTGAATTTGATGAAAATCTTGATCAAAACCTAATTGTTTGTTTAGTTTCGATTCCAAATTGTATTCCTCAAACTTTTTGATATTTTCTTTCAGAGTCGCAATATTTGCCTCTACATTTGCCTTTTGTTCCAGAAATTTTTTAAGGTTTTTAACGTCTCCAACGGCTTTTTTTAGATTAAATTCGGTTTTTGCGATGTCTTCTTTGGTAGATTTTAGTTTTTTTTCTAACAAAGTTTCGATCAGGTTTTTGTTAAAATTTTTGCCTACATCAGCCAAATCTTTTTGCCCAAAATAAATAACTTCAAACAAACTGTTGATCGGCAAATTTGGAATTGCTTTTTGCTGTGAATCGAGAATTTGCCAATTTCCATCAGATTTTCTTTGAATAAAATAGTTTTTGTTTTCAATTTCGTTAAAAATTTCTAGCGTAACTTTGCCATTTCCGAGCATATTTTGGACAATATCGGTTTTGTAACGCCAATCGTCTTTGTTTTCTTGGTCGTTTAGGTCAATTCCCAAACCAAAACGCAAGGTTTCGAAAAGCGAAGATTTACCACTTCCTCTAATTCCGATCAAAGTATTTAAACCTGAATTAAAGAAAACTTTTTTCTCTTTTTTGCCTGTCTGAAAAGTAGCAGATCGCAAAAAAGGCTTTTTAGAAATGCTTTTTTCGTTTTTTAGGCGCGTTTTTGAGTGAATGAGGGCATATTTTGTGGCTTCAAAACTAAATTCGCCTACTTTTATGAACGATTTGCGTTCTACGTCTTTTTGGATTTTTGCCTTGCCCACTTCTTCCAAATTTTTGCAATCTGAACCTTCTACAAAAGCAGGAACTGCGTTTTCGAACCAAACATTTAGTTTTTGCATCAGATCAAAAGTTCGGACTTTTTGGAAACCCAACACCAATTCTTTGAACAATGCGTTTTTAGCGAAATTTTCTATTCTGCCTCCGCCCATTTCTTTCAAAAAACCGCTTTTTTGTTCTACATGAGCCATAATCACAAAACTATCTCTACCTTTTTTTCGGTGCAAATCGAGTTTTTGTAACACTTCTTTGAGGCTATAATTGCAACTTGTATTTTCATGGTATCGGTTCGCAATTCCCTCGAAAGCAGATTTTAAGAAGTGATCTTCGATATAATTTTCGCCGCCAACATACCAAGTTTCGTAGTCAAAAATAATCAAACAATGTATTCCGCTTGCGGCATCATTAACGGAAAGTTCTGCACCTGCCAACAGAAAAATATCCTCTTTGAGTGCCTTTTTTCGCAGGTTTTTAAATTCTTCTACATCAAATTTGTTATGATTCGTAATTGCTCCGACTTGGATTTGTTCGTTTTTTAGGCGTTCAATATATTTATCCAAAAAATCATTTTCTTTGTAGTCAAATTCTTTGTCGGCTTTGGTGTGCAAATGAAAATCGGCACGAATCCAAGCCGAACCATGCTCAAAAGTTCTGCTCATGCGGTTTTGGTTTAAATTTCGATTTTTTTTTCTGATGGTTTACACAAAACTAACAATTTTTTAGACAAAACAATAATTCAATTATTTTAAGTAATAAAAAATAATTATCGGATCAGTCAAATGTGTCCAATAAATGTGATTATCAATGAATTACAGCAGTAAAATAATGTAAATTAATTATTTTCTCGTATTTAAATAACATGGGAAATACCAAAGAAACAAAAAATAAAAGGAAAAATGTGGTTCTTTTTACTGAATATTCGGGCAAAAGGAAATAAATTTGGCTTAATTAAGGCATTTTTAGCGTGTAATTCAAGCGTTACACGCTAAAATAATACAAATAAATTCTATAATTTTGGAAATTTAGCGATTGATTCTGGATCAAAGATAAGTGGTCTATTAATTTTTTCTTCCAAAGAAATAAATGTTTCTGTGCGTTCAATGCCAGGCACATTTTGGATTTTGTCGTGTAAAACTTCCCTCAAATGGTTAGTATCTCTGCAAATCAGCCTTGCAAAAATACTGTACGCGCCTGTGGTATAATTTAGACTAAGAATTTCTGGAATTTTCATTAATTCGGCTGCTGCTGCCTCATACATAGAGCTTTTTTGCAAATAAATGCCCAAAAAAGCAGTAATATCATAGCCCAATTTACTAAAATCAACAATCAAAGAAGCACCTTTGACTACGCCGAGTTTTTCCAACTTTTTCATACGTACATGAACCGTTCCTCCTGATACATAAACCCTTTCAGCAATTTCTGTATAAGGAGTTTTGGCATCTTTCATCAATTCCGCTATGATTTTGATATCTATATTATCGATATCTAAATTTTTATCTATAATCATGGTTGTTTATTATAAATTTTGCAATAATAATAATTTTTTTTACAAATAGTTTAATTTTTTTATTTTTTTTTAATAAAATTTTCAAAGTAAAAAAAAATAGCCTAATTTTGCGTTTGTGAAAAAAAACACCTATTTTTTGCTTTAAAATTATCGAAAAAAAGGCTTTAATAAGGAAAGTAAAATTATTAAATTTCTAATAAAAATAGTTTTTTTTTGCAAATATTGTAAATTTCAGTAAAAGTATTAAAATTTTGAAAAAAATATGATAAATAATTTGGAAACATTGAAATAAGCTGTTACCTTTGTAACATCAAGTTAAAACAAAAATCATTCATAATGTAGGGTGATGAAATTGGCAGACGTACCCTCCTATCTCGAGGGCAAAGAGTTCGGGATAAATTGCTTTTTTAAAATTAAAATTTCTTTTGATTTTAAAAACCCAACTAACCGCTTTGTGAAGGTTCGAGTCCTTCCCCTACAGCAATTAATTTTTACTGATGCAAAAGTGCATCAAATTTTAATACTCATAATGTAAGGTGATGAAATTGGCAGACATACCCTCCTATCTCGGGGGCAAAGATTTCGAAATAAAAAGCCTTTATTGGCTCAAAAACTAGGTTTTTGAATTGATAAACGTTACTAATCGCTTTGTGAAGGTTCGAGTCCTTCCCTTACAGCAAGCATGTGTTTTTATGTGTTGTTTATTGGTTAAGGTTGAAAATGGTATGCTTGATTAGCATACCCTTTTTTTAATTTTTTTCAAACACAAAACATTCCTAAGAAAGTAATTTACATTTGAACAAATATTTTACCTCACTGTGGGGTGATGAAACTGGCAGACATACCCTCCTATCTCGAGGGCAAAGAGTTCAGGACAAAATGATATCGGAGATTTAGATAAATTCTAAAACACTTTATGTCAATCTCCGACATTATCTAACTGCTTTGTGAAGGTTCGACTCCTTCCCCTACAGCAACAACCATTCTCCAAAAGAGAGTGGTTTTTTTTTGCCAAAAATTTGATTTTTTCTTTAAATAAACCTAATTTTATGAAAATCAAATCTTAAAAACCATGACAGTAAAAATAGAAGATTCTTGGAAAGAGAAATTGCAAATAGAATTTGAAAAACCTTATTTTGAAAAACTAACTGCGTTTGTGAAAGATGAATATCAAAACCAAAGTATTTATCCTGCGGGAAAATTGATATTCAATGCCTTCGAAAAATGTACTTTTGATGACACCAAAGTCGTTATTTTGGGGCAAGACCCATATCATGGAGAAGGGCAGGCAAATGGTTTGTGTTTTTCGGTCAATGATAAAATTGATATACCTCCTTCTTTGCTTAATATTTTTAAAGAAATACGAAGCGATTTGGGTAAAGAAATTCCTAAAAGCGGAAATTTGGAACGTTGGGCAACACAAGGCGTTTTGATGTTGAATGCAACTTTAACAGTTCGGGCAAATGTGGCGGGATCGCACCAAAAAAAGGGCTGGGAACAATTTACTGATGCCGTTATTCAAATCATTTCTCAACAAAAAGAACAGATCGTTTTTATTTTGTGGGGAGCATACGCCCACAGCAAAGGTTTTTTTGGGAACAAACATTTCAGCAGAACAAATAGCTATTTGGAATCTGTAGGGAAAAAACCAATTGAATGGTAAATTTTTAATATTAAAACTACTATTTTTATTATTTTGGACAAAAAACTTTCCAAAAACATATTTTTTGGAAAGTTTTTTATTTGATTTAAGACATTTTTTTGATTGCCGCAGTCAATTTTGGCACAATATCAAAAGCATCTCCAACAATTCCGTAATCGGCTGCTTTAAAAAACGGTGCTTCTGGGTCTTTGTTGATCGCCACAATGGTTTTAGACGAATTTACGCCTGCCAAATGCTGAATCGCACCAGAAATTCCGATGGCAATGTATAAATTCGGGCTAACTTTAATTCCTGTTTGTCCAACGTGTTCGTGATGTGGTCTCCAACCAATATCCGAAACGGGTTTAGAACAACCTGTTGCAGCTCCCAACGTTTTTGCCAAATCTTCAATCATTCCCCAATGTTCAGCGCCTTTCAAACCTCTGCCTCCCGAAACCACAATGTCAGCGTCTGTAAGCAACAATTCGCCTGTTTGTTTTTTCACTTCTTTGACAATAACAGGACTTGCGCTTGCCGTAACAGCAAAACTTTCTACGCTTGCAGTTTTGTCAGTAGTTTGAACAGTAACCGCATTTTTTTTGATAGTCAATATTTTTTTGCTTGCAGTCAAATTCACTTCTGCAAATGCTTTTCCAGAGAAAATTCCTTTTTTTATGGTAAAACCATTGCTAAAATCAGGCAAAGAAATTACGTTTGTAGCCAAAACCGCATCGAATTTGATGCTCAAAAAAGAAGCTGCCAAATCGGCAACAATTGATTTTGAAATAATGATCGTTTGCGCCGAAACTTGTGCTGCTGCTTGATTCAACAAATCTGCCAATACTTCTGCATTTACAGTTTCTGTGGCGTTGTGCAACACTTTGTCTGCTCCGTAATTTCCCAAAGCAGCCAAATTATCAGCTTTTCCGATGGCAAGCACTACCGCCTGACCACCAAAGTTTTTTGCAACCGCCGCACCGTAAGCAATCGCCTCGAAAGAGGATTTTTTTACTGCGCCATCTTCGGTTTCTGCATAAATTAAAACAGTCATATTTTTATGTGTTTTTTAGTTTTTTTAGTTTTATACACAGACTTGAAGTCTATGTTACAATGATAATTTTACAATACCTTTGCTTCGTTTTTGAGCAAATTAACCAATTCTTCTACGTTTCCAGCATCTACAAGGGTACATTTTCCTCTTGGAGCAGGAGCTTCGTATTTGCTAACAAGTGCTTGCGGTGCAACTTCAACAGCTTTAACCACTTTCAAAGGTTTGGTTTTGGCGGTCATGATTCCTCGCATATTTGGAATTTTCCATTCTGCAATTGGCTCTTGACAACCTGCCACGAAAGGCATTGCAACTTCTACAATTTCTTTTCCGCCTTCAATTTCGCGGTGCATAATGCCTTTATTGCCTTCTACATCGAGTTTCATGCAAGGCACAACGCAAGGAATTCCAAGCAATGCAGCAACCATGCCATGCACTTGTCCGCCGTTGTAGTCACTAGATTCTCTGCCCATCAAAATCATATCATATTTTTCTTGGGTGGCAATTTCTGCGATTTGTTTGGCAACGAACAATGCGTCTGCGGGTTTTGCATCCACTCTGATTGCGTCGTCTGCGCCTATGGCTAATGCTTTGCGAATGGTCGGGTCTGCATCTGCCAATCCGACTGTCAAAACGGTAAGTTTGCCTTTGGCGGCATCTCTGATTTCTACGGCTCTAGCCAATGCAAAGTCGTCATAAGGGGCAATTACAAAAGTAACGCCTGCCAAATCTGGTTGGTTGTCTTTGAAAGGAATTTTTGCGTTTGTATCAGGTACGTGGCTGATACACATCAATATTTTCATGTGTTTTTTGAATTAAAGATGGTTTTGATTGCGTAAAAATAAATGAAAATTTAGGAAAAAAAGAATTTTTAGAAAAAAAATGTTATGCAAGCCGAGCATTTTTTTATGAGTAATGGATTTTCGGTAACTCTTTTGCACATAAAGACATTTTTTAGGTCTTTTTTATTTTTGACTATTTTTATAGAAACAGTCAAAAATAAAAAACACATTAAAAAGCTTTTTTTTCCAAAAAAACACTTAATTTTGCCAATATTTTAGCATTTTCTATGAGTTTTTCTATCAATTTACCGCTTTTTGAAGGGCCCTTTGACTTACTTTTGTTTTTTATCCAAAGAGATGAATTGGACATTTACGACATTCCGATAGCAACCATTACCAACGATTTTTTGACGTATTTGCAAACATTAGAGCAAATGAATTTGGAAGTTGCCAGCGAATTTATTTTGGTAGCCGCCACTTTGATGCGAATCAAAGCAAAAATGCTTTTGCCCAGACCTGTCATTGACGAACAAGGAAAGCAAGTCGATCCGCGTGAGGAATTGGTGCGAAATCTTTTGGAATACAAAAAATATAAATCGGTTTTGGAAGAACTCACTTTTTTGCAAAACGAAAGATTATTGAAAGAAGCGCGGGGAAATGTGAAAGAAGAAATCAAAAATTTGGCAGTCAAATCCGATCAAGAAGCCGAAATGGAAAGCCTTGATCTTTACAAAATTTTGCAGGTTTATTTGAAAGTCATCAAACGATTTGAATTTGCCCAACAACGCCCAAAACATACCATTGTCATGTATCCTTACACCATTGACGAACAAAAAAACCATATTTTAGAACAAATCCAAGCACAAAATTACTTGTCTTTTATCGAAATTTTAGAAGAATATCCAAGCAAAATGTTGGTAATTTTTAGATTTTTGGCAATCTTGGAATTGTTACAATTAGGCTTGATCAGTTTGCAGATCGGAATCGGTTTTAACAATTTTTGGATCAGAAAAGTGTAAAAATTGATAAAAAAAAATTAGCTTGCATAAATTTTCAGAAAAAAGCAATATTTATAAAAAAACGCAAGAAGTGGAAAACAATAACGAATCAGCATTAAAAGACCTAAACCCAAACAAAATCGCAATTCCTATTGCTGTGGGTTTGTTGGCAGTTTTATACCTTATTTTTACAAGTGATAACATCAATTTTGATCGTGTACTTGAAAACCTCAAAAATGCTAAATTGTGGTGGATTGGTGCAGCTTTTGCGGTACTTTTGTTGAGAGATTTGGGTTATATGTACCGTATTCGTTACCTTACAAACCGTGAATTAAGCTGGAAATCAAGCCTTTACACCATTTTATTGTGGGAGTTTTCTTCTGCTATTACACCTTCGGTGGTGGGCGGAACGGCTGTAGCAATTTTTATCATTAACAAAGAAGGCGTTGCTTTTGGAAAATCTTTGGCTTATGTCATTTTGACTGCAGTTTTAGACAATTTATTTTTTGTTTTTGCCTCGCTTTTTGTCATCTTTTTTGTGCCTTTTAGTATTTTTCCTGATGGGAATAATACCATAGTTTTGGCGGGTTATGCGCTGTCCTTACAAAGTATTTTTACAATTAGCGTGAGTTTAATTGCCGTTTATACCTTCTTTATGGCGTTTGGCTTGTTTGTCAAACCGAAGGCTTTTCGTTGGATGTTGATCAAATTAACCTCTTTTCGTTTGTTTAAACGTTGGGAAAAAGACGCAGCACAAACAGGCGACGACATGATTTTGGCTTCCGAAATCTTGCGTGGAAATTCATTAAATTATTGGTCAAAAGCCATTTTATCGACAATAGTAGTTTGGAGTGCCAGATATTTTATGTTAAATTGTTTGATCGCAGCTTTTGCCGATTTGAATGGCGCAAATCATTTACTCATTTTTTGCAGGCAAATTATTATGTGGATCATCATGCTCATTTCGCCAACTCCTGGAAGTTCTGGCACAGCCGAATGGTCTTTTCAGTTGTTTTTTAACGAATTTTTCCAAAGCGGTTTTGTACTCATTGTAGCTATTTTGTGGCGTTTGATCACTTATTACGCCTATCTGATTATTGGCGTGGTTGCCGTTCCAAGATGGTTGGCGAGGGTTATCAAAAAAAATTAAATACATTTTTTCAAAACAATATTTCAAAAAATGAAATATTGTTTTGACTTTTAAAATTTTATTTTCAATAAGTTCCTCCAAAAAGTATTCGTTTCTTACCTAAATATTTTAATCTTTTTATAAAAACTGCCTAATTTTTGATTTGGTTTTCCTAACTAACCTCTAAATCAAATGATCTTATTTATTTTGCTTATTTTTTGCTCTTTTCCTTCTTTGGCACAATTCGACTCGCTAAGAAACAAGGGAAATTTGGTCAAAAACCAAAAAGAAGGTTCTTGGAAATATTATACTTCTGAAGGAAAATTGTTGCTAGAAGGAACATATATCAAAGGCGTAAAAGATGGAAAATGGACAAGTTACGACTCATTAGGCAAAATGAAACAAAAATTGTTTTTCAAAAAAGGAGTTTTACAGGGAAGTTTTCAGCAAGCAGACAAAGGCGAAATCATTGCCGAAGGCATATTCAAAAATGGAAATCGAGATAGTATTTGGAACGAATATTATGCCAACCGAAAACCAAAAATCAAAGCATTTTTTAAGGACAAGTTGCCCGCCAAAAATTGGACAGAATTTTATGAAAACCAAAAAATTGCACTCAATATGAATTTTTTGGGTGGCTCAAAACATGGAAAATGGACAGGTTTTTATGCGAATGGAAAACTTAATTTTGAGATCAATTATTTGCTTAATTTGCCAGAAAGTGATTACAAAAAATTTGATTCATTAGAAAATTTATTGGTTCAAGGGCATTTTCAAGACGGAGAAGCACATAAAACTTGGATTTTTTTAGAAAAAAATGTTATTTTTTGTCAAGCAAATTTCAAAAAACACAATTTGTATGGAAGTTTGACTCATTTCTACAAAAATGGAAAATTTAAACAAAACGAAATTTATATTCACGGAAAATTGGACAGAGTTTCGGCTTTTTGTTTGCCAAACGGAGATTCTTTGCCCACAGGAAACCTTAAAAATGGCGCAGGAGAACGTATTTTTTATGATTCATTAGGAAAAATGATTGCCAAAGCCAATTATGAAGCAGGCAATTTTTCAGGAATTTTGCAAGTTTTACAAGACGAAAAATTGTATGCAGAAATTGTGTATTTGAAAAACCAATTATCCTATAAAACATTTTTCAAAAATGGGCAAATTTATCAAACAGGCTTTTTTGAAGACCAAAAGCCTAATAAATTTTACCAAGAATTTCACGAAAACGGGCAGCTTGCCGTAGAAGGATTTTACCAAAACGGAATTGCAGAAGGTTTATGGAAATATTACGATTCAGAAGGGGAAGATTTGGCAGAAGGAAACTTCAAAAACGGCATTAGACATGGCAAATGGAAAGAATTTAACAACAATTTATGGGAAGAAGGAACGTATCAGAAAGGGCTTAGGTTAGGCGAATGGAAAAGCCGTTACGAAAACGAACAAGTAGCAGAAGAAGGCGATTTTTTTCAAGGAAAACCCTTTGGAAAATGGAAATTTTATGACGAAAAAGGCAATTTTATCTCTTCAGGATATTTCATTGAAGGGCTTAAAAACGGAATTTGGACTCAACATTTTGCCAAAGGATTGGTAGAAAGTAAAGGAGCTTACATCAACGGACAAGAAAACGGAAGTTGGCTTTATTTTTATGAAAATGGAAATTTGCAGCAAGAAGAATTTTGGGAAAATGGCAAATTGCAAAACGTAGGAAATTTTTTGTCCCCCAAAGGTGAGATTTGGTTCAAAGGAAACCTAAAAGATGGCACAGGCAGCCGTTTTTGGTATTACGAAAACGGAAAAAACAAGATTATTGGTAATTTTGAAAATGGAATTCCCAAAGGAAAATGGCTTTATTATGATAAAAAGGGTAAATTACTAGAAGAACGTATTTTTTGATATAAAAAAAGCGGTTAAGAAATCTTAACCGCTTTCAAATTAACCTTTTTTCTCTTCAGGTTTTTTGTCTTTTTCGTCTTTTTTAGGTTCTGGCGTTTTTATTTTGTCTGTTTTTACTACTCCCGACAAGACTTCGACATTGATTCCGTCTGAAATTCCTGTTTTTACCAAACGTTTTTCAAATTTTTGTTCAGTAACTTCCACTTCTACAAAAACGCTGTCTTTTTTCTCTCCGCCAAATTGCAACATACTTTCTTTGATAGACAAAACGCTGTCTTTTTTGTCCAAAACAATGTCTGCATTGGCACTATAACCAGCTCTTACAAAGTCTTTTTCGTCTAGCAAAATTTCTGCTTTGATCAAAAACTTGATCGCTCCTTCTTCTGTAATTCCTTTTGGGGCAATGTATTCGAGTTTGGCTTTGAAAGTTCTGCCTTCAATAGCTCCGATGGTGAGGTTCAAATCCATGCCTTCTTTGAGTTTTCCTACTTCTGACTCGTCAATTTTTCCTTCAAAAATCAAAGTTTTCATGTCTGCAATGGCTGCGATGGTTGTTCCTTCGTTAAAATTATTTCTTTCTACAACTGACCCTCCCACTTTTACAGGAATATCCAAAATCATTCCGTCCACAGTTGAATAAATATCGTTTGCAATTTTTCCAGAATTTTGTAAAACTCTTTCTTTTGTCAAAGCAAATCCTTTTTCAGCCGCAGAAACTGCCTCTTTTCTGACGTTAAAATCCAACAAAAAGCGGTTATATTCTTGTTGAGAAATCATTTTTTGGTCTAACAATTTCTTTTGTCTGTCTAACTCAATTTGCGCATTCTGAAAATTGATTCTAGCAGTTTCTACTTGGTTGTTAGAGTTGTTGATGGTTTGCATATCGTTGTTGATACCCGCCAAATTAGCCACCACACGCACTTTTGCGAGCAACTGCCCTGCTTTTACCACCTCTCCTGCTTGCACATAAATTGCCTCGATGATTCCTGAAGCCTGCGGTTTTACCAAAACTTCTCTGCGTGGTACAATTGAACCTGTGGCAACTGTTTTTTTGGTGATGCTTGCCACAAAAGGGCTTTCTGTTTTAAAAACCTCTGGAGCTTGATTGGCTTTTCCATAAAAATACATTCCTAACCAAATCGCAGTAGAAACCAAAAAAAGTACCCCTAAACCAATGAAAATTGTTTTTTTCATAAAAAAAATAAATGATTGTTTGAAATATATTTGAAAAATCGCCAATTTTTGTTGGCTTTTGTGTTTTATTTATTATTTGATCTCATATTTTTTGAGTATTTCCGTCCATTTTTCTATATGAAAATTTTTGATTTCAGTGGAATTTTGGGCATCTTTTATCAAATTTTGAGAATAGACTTTTACAAAATCATTGTAATTGTCAATGAAACGTAGGTAATATTTTAAAGTCGTCATAATGCCGTTTGCTATAATATCAATTCCTTGCGTTTTTTTGAGTTCCAAAATACTATCCATTACTTCTTTCTCATTTTATGAGTTGATAAAAGTATTTGGAAAAGTAGTTAAAATGTAATAACGATCTATAGAAATATTTTGCGTTTTTTTGGCAATATCAAAAATCAAATATTTATCAATTGGAATATTGTGTTTGATTTCAATAATTTCAAAAGGCTGACTTTCAATATGATAGACTTCAATATCCCCAAATCCATGCTTGTCTGACGAAGTATGAACTTGCAAAGGAATTAGCTTTTTGCCTTTATATCTTTCAAATTTGGACATCAGCATTTCATAAATTGCATAAATCGCAATTACAGGCAAACGAGAACTTTGTTTAGTTTCAAAATGTTCCTCTAACATCTTGATAATCAAATGAATATTTAAAATATCTAAATTTGTAGTTTGCAAATTTGTATTTTCAAAAAGTACCTTTTCTATTTCTGAAAGTTCAATCAATTTGGCAAAAATGTAATTCAGATAATCTTTTGGATTTACTTTTTCAATTTCGATCTGTTCAAAAATATTCAAAAAAGCTGTTTTTAGTTTTTTATCTCTTATTTTCAGATTTTCACCCTCGTCTTTTGTCCATTTGATACGTTCCCTTGTTGCCAAAGTCAAAAAAGAGCTTTCTTTATTGGCATATTTTGGAAAATGATCTTTAAAAAAGGGCGAAATTACTTGCGTATCCAAAACTCTAGCCGAATAACCATTTTCAAAATCTGTTCTGTGCAAACGAATGTCTTGTTTAGGTTCATAAATCTTTTTGGTTAAACTCGTAACCAATGCTGAAACTATAGATTTGTTGCTACCAATTTTTTCGATCAAAATATCTACATCTTGTTTAACAAGATCGGAAACGGTGCTTAAATCCAAATTTTGAGCTTTTGTGTAGGCTTTTGCCAAAATTTCTTTTTCTGTCATATAAATAATTCCTGTGAAAAATCAGTTTGTTTTAATCTATTATTTGCCAAATTAACATATTCAGGATTGATTTCAATTCCTAAATAGTTGCGTTTCAAGTTTTTAGCCGCCAAACAAGTTGTGCCACTGCCACAAAAAGGATCGAGAACCAAATCATTTTCTTTACTTAATAATTTAATCAATTCTTGAATAATGTACAAAGGATAAACCGCAGGATGTGCATTATCTTTGGTCATTTCTACGGGACTTTCTATCAAATCCTTTTTGAGTTTATTGCCCAAAATTTTGATTATCGTAAAACCCTGATTACGGATTTGATTGTTTCTACCTCCTTCCATTCCTCCGTATGCCTCCTTGTGAATGCCTTTTATTTTCATTCTAAAACTGTCAATTTCGCCATTATGAACTGCCATGATCGCATCTTTTAACGATTTTTTTGCTTGCTCTTTTTGTATTTCTGTCAAATCCGAATTTTCAATTAACTCAAAATACTGTTTTCCTAATTTTTCAGAAGGTTTACTTCTGTTATTTTTATTTTGATCGTCCAAATGTTTTAAATAATTATCCAAATCAAAATGATAATTTTTAGATTTTGCAAATATAAAAAACGGCTCTGTAGCTTGTATCAATTTTCGTTTGTCTTGTCTTGGAGTCGGATTTAGCTTTGACCAAGTAATTTGATTTACCAAAAAAACCTGCTTGTTTTCGGTGGCTTTAATGGCAAATTTATAAGGTAATAAAGATAATGCTCCATCAACATATTTGTCGCCCAAATTGAACACAATAGCTCCTGTATTTTTGGTAACTCGCACACACTCAACAAAAATAGCCGACAAATTTTTTAAATATTCATCTTCTGTTTGTTCATTTCCGACACCAAAACTTCCATTCCCATAATCCCTTTGTTGAAAATAAGGTGGAGAAGTAACCACCAGATCAACAGTTTGGCAATTTATTGTCTTCAAAACCGCCAAACTATTTCCTGCTATTATTTCATTTTGAATTTCAATTTGTTCAGATATTTGCATTTTTGTTGTTTTAAAAAAATCAACTATTTTTCACAAAATTAAAACAAAACTCCTATTTATCCGCCAAAGCCTCCACAGGATTGATATTTGCAGCCTTGATCGCAGGTAACATTCCCGCCAACGCACCCGTAAACACAAGCAACATGGTTGCTGTAACCGCTACCTCTACATCAACTTCGGGATTCATGAAAAACTGACCTTCTAGTTCGTATTTTTTCATCAAAACACTGATCAACTCGACTAAGCCTGCCCCAAAAACCAAACCCATATAACCTGCAATTCCTGTAATAACTACTGATTCTTGAATGATCAAACTCACAATAGAAAACGGAGTTGCTCCCAAAGCCTTCCTGATTCCAATTTCTTTGGTACGTTCTCTAACTACAATGAGCATGATATTGCCAACCCCTACAATTCCTGCAACAATGGTACAAATACTCACAAACCAGCTAAAAACCCTGATTCCTGTAAAAAGACCTTGTATTTGTTTAAATTCTTTTTCTACATTTGCCGACCCAATTGCCTTTAAATCTGTAGGCGAAATTTTGTGTCTGACTGCCAATAAAGTTTTAATTTTGGCTTCTACCACATCAGTCGGAATTCCTTTTTTGGGCGTAAATGCAAACCAACCTACTTTATTTGCTTTGTTAAAAGATTGTTGCAAAGTTGGTAAAGGAATCATAATTTTTTTACCATTTTCTGCGGCATCTTCGCCTTTTCCTTTGATTTTGAACACACCAACCACCCTAAAAAATACGCCTTTGATTTTAATATATTCACCGATTGGGCTTTCGTTTTCATCAAAAAGCATTTTTTGGACTGTTTCGCCAATAACAGCAACTTTGCGTTTTTCTCTCCAATCCAATTCATTCACAAAACGCCCTTCTTTCATTTTCAAAGGTTCTACTTTGGTATAATCTGGTGAAGAACCAAAAACGTTAAAACTCGAATTTTTTGTGCCTCTGTTTACCGTAAAATTTCCATCTAAGAACATTTGCGGAACGATGGCATCTGTTTCTGGAATTTCGTGGCGAATGGCGGCGGCATCGTCTGTGTTGAGTTGAATAAAACGCCCAACTTTTAGCCCCATATAAGGTTCACTTGTGCGTTGCGACCAGACAAACAAGGAATTTTTGGCAATATCAAAACTATTCAAAACTCCGTTCTGAAATCCTTTGCCCGCAGCAAGCAACAAAACCAACATAAAAATTCCCCAAGAAACCCCAAAAGCCGTCAAAAAAGTTCGCAACTTATTTTGCTTTACGGTGAGGTAAATTTCGTTCCATTTGTCTAAATCAAACATATTTTTTTATTTTTTTACCTTTTAGCAATTTTTCAGTTCTGTAAAACTGTCCGACAAATGTCTGACTATTTATATTCTTGTTTGACAACGTTGGTTTTGTATTTTTACTTTAATCTGCATTTAAAGCCTCAATCGGTTTTACGTTTGCCGCTTTCAAGGCGGGCATCAAACCTGCCAAAGCTCCGGACAAAACCAAAATTACCACCGAAGTAGCCACCACATACAAATCTACGGTTGGCTGTTTGAAAAAAGGCAATTCTATGTCTTTGGTTACATTGCTAATCAATGCCAACAAACCCACACCCAAAAACAAGCCCAAATAGCCTGACAAACCCGTAATTACTACTGATTCCTGAATAACTTGGCTCACAATCGATGCTGGAGTTGCTCCGATTGCTTTCCTGATTCCGATTTCTTTTGTTCGTTCTTTAACAATAATCATCATGATGTTGCTTACGCCAATAATTCCTGCAATGAGAGTGCAACCGCCTACAAACCAAACAAAAATCTCGATTCCGCTAAATAAGCCTTGAAATTGCTCAAATTGCTCCTCGTTGTTGTTGATCCAAAGTGCTTGTTTGTCTTCTACTGCAAAAGTGTGTCTTTGTGCCAAAATAGCTTTAACTTTATCCTCGACAACCTTTGCTTTGATTCCGTCTTTTGGCACTAAACCAATGGTATGCACGCTATTCATTTGGTTAAAAGTAGTTTGGAAAGTGCTAAAAGGTGTCAATGCTCGTTCCTCGTTTCTGCCTTGATTTGCCTTAGAAGTAAATGTTCCGATTACTTTAAAATAAACTCCGCTTACTCGCACATATTCGCCAATTCCTTTGTCTTGTTCTTCTCCAAAAAGCACTTTTCGCACTTTTTCGCCAATTACAATTACTTTTCTTTTTTCTGCAATGTCCTGATAGTTCAACATTCTGCCCGAATTTAGCTTTTCGCCATTCAATAATACAAAATCGGGTTCGATTCCAAATACTTGATAAGAACCATTTTTAGCTTTGTAGTTGATCGTATATTCGCCAAAAAGCCTGTTTCTTGGGGCAATAATTTTTGCCTCTGGCACATCTCTGCGAATGGTTGCCAAATCTTCGTTTGTAAATTTGATCCAACGACCAGGTTTCATTCCTTTGTGTGGCATGGTTGTTCTTCCAGGATTTATCCACATTCCATTCACAGCTTCTCCTGCAAATTCGCCTTGTATGCCGTTTTGCATACCTTTGCCTGCGCCTAGCAACAGCACCAGCATAAAAATTCCCCAAAAAACTCCAAATGCGGTAAGGAAAGTTCGCAATTTATTTTTGCTCATGGTTTCCCATATTTCCTGCCAACGATCTAATTCAAACATACTTTTCGGTTTTTATTGATTGTCAATTTTCACACGCTAAAGCGTATGTAACCAAATCATTTTATTTTTTTGCAAATAAGTTTTCGTAAGTTGATCTCGAATTTGAAACTGCTGTTGCTTCATTCGAAAACACAACTTTTGTTTTTTGTCTGAATTTTGTTTGTTTTTCTTTTTTCAAAATAACCTGATTTTTTGCAAATACAATGTCTTGTTCTGAAACTATTTTTTGCCTTTCGAAAGAATTAGCTTTTGCCAAAACTTCGGTATCGATTCCGTTTTGCAAGTTTCTTTTCGGTTCTCCTTCCATAACGATCAGGAAAAAGCCAAAAAGTACAAATAAAAATCCAAAAGAATTTTTGAAAATTGCCTGAAAAACTTGTTCAAAAATATTTGATTGTTCCATGTGATTTATATGTTGAGTTTAGAAATTTCTGGTGTCGTTTTTTACCAAACC
>RDXG01000029.1 GCA_004292785.1 Bacteroidota bacterium | reverse complement strand
CAAAATAAGTCCATTCTGTAAATTGATTTTGCGACATTTTTGTCTTGCTTCTCAAAATGTCTTTGTACTTTTCAATTTCTATGAGTGCAAAATCAGGAAGAATAAAGTTGTTGAATGATAAAATAGGTCTGTAACCTGCTCTTCCGCTAATGAGAATACTCATCAAGACATTAGCGTCAATGACAAAATCTATCATCTTACAATCATATATTTATGTTTTTCTTGTTGCCAAGCTAAATGTCTGGCTGTTTGCCATTCTTTATCATTTTGAAGGTCTATTGTTTTCAAATCCTCCAAAATATCTTGTACGGCAGCTCTTAAAATCATTTTTTTTACAAAATCCTGCAAATATTGCTCTACTTCTTTATAGCCAAAAGTTTGAACGATACTTTCTTCTAATTGTATCTTGAACTCTACCATTTTGTTTCAAATTTAAAGTTTATGCAAATTTACGAATTATTCGTTATAAGTGTTGTATTTTTTTGTCGTTGTTTTCTTTTTAAGGTAAGGCACAACGGAAAAGCATTTATGAAGAAGGGGGATTAAAAGCACAAAAGTTGAATAAAGCACTTCTGTTTATAGAAAGCACAAATGTTTAAATTAGCACCTTAGCCCGCCTTGCACAAATGCAATGTTGTGGGCATCCTTTTTTTATTTTCTGTTTGCAATTTCGTCAAAATAATTCATCACTTTTTTATCTGTGTCGTTTTGCAAATTCACTTTGTCGTTGTCATACAATTCTGTTCTTAGTTGTCTATATAACGATACTGCGTTTTTCAAACTATCTAATAATGATTGTCTGTCGTATGTTGGAATTGTGAGTTTTAGTTTCGCTAAATCTTCAATTTCTAAATCCGTTTCTACTTTCCTAACTCCACGAGGTAAGTTGTCGTTTTTGATATGAAGCAAAGGTCCCAAAACAACCATTCGTAAAAATCCCATAAAGTCGTATGCTTCAAAATATTCACCACGTCCTATTTTTAGTAAGGCATAATGTATCCAAGTCCAAAAACGGTCTTCAATCCATTGATAGTCGGGGTATGGAAACTTTGCTTGTGAATTACTAATTGCTTTTTCAATCTGTCCGTTTTTGTCAATTAGTAGCGAAGGTGTTTCAATACGTGAGTGAAACTCGTCAAGAGTTAAAAACTTTATATCAACGTGTAAAAAAGGGTTGTCATAAAGACAAATTAAAACTCTTGGTTCTCCAACGTGTTCTCCTGTAAATCCTGATAAAAAATTCCCCAATCTTTTTGCATAGTCAAGCATTAGATTTTTGTCATTAGAAATTTTTTGTTTTGTTACAAGAATTAGGTCAAGGTCAGAAAACTCATCTATTTCATTTGTCAACCACGAACCAGCAATAGCCAACCCAATAACATTATCGTCTGGCTCTAAAATCATTTTGGCTTTTTCAGCAAATTCTCGTTGTATCATTTTGTTAGTTTTTGTTTTTTAAGGTTGCCCACAACGGAAAAGCATTTGTGCAGGGCGGGCTTGATAGCACTATTGCCCCACAAAGCACCAAACCAAATAAAAAGCACCAAAGTTCACTTTAGCACCTTAGCCCGCCTTGCCACAAATGCAATGTTGTCATCAGTTTTTATTCTTCGTTCAGTATGGCAAGTACCTCCTTTGGGGATTTGCCAAATACTCTGCTATCTATTGGGTTTCCTTCTAATTGCAATTTACGCAAGTTTTTCAGGCTTGTCAAATTCTTGGACATTGTTGCTATTTTGTTGTCCTGCAAACCTAAATAAGTTAAATTTTGAAAATTCAAAATAACCGAAGGTAAACTTAAAAGAGAATTATGTCTCAATTCAAGAACTTCCAATGCAGGAAAGTCTAAGAAATCAGGTAGTTCTGTTAGTTGATTTTCACTTAAAGCCAATTCTTGAAGTTTTGGACATTTGAACTCATAAGTAAATTTCCGCATATTGTTTTTTGCCAAAGATAAATAAATAAGATTTGGTAATTCTTGCAAATATTTAGGAACACTCTCCAACTTGTTACCTGTTAAAACTAATCTTTTTAAGTTCCTTAGTTTTGTAATAGAGTGCAGTATTTCAGTTAGTTCGTTAAAACTTAAAATAAGATGTTCCAAGTGTTCTAACTCAAATAAGTTGATAGGCAAATGAGATAATTTTGCATTTGAGAGATTTAAAAATTTGTCTTTGTTACTTTTTGCAAGTAAAATCTTTCGCTGAACATCTGTATTTAGGTTAAAAATTGTAATAGACCTTTTTATGCTTGATAATCAACTAATTATGTATAATTTGTTGATTATCAAATTTTTATACTATTTTTGCAACAAAAACTTAATATTATGGGA
>RDXG01000291.1 GCA_004292785.1 Bacteroidota bacterium | reverse complement strand
CGAAAATTATGATCGAACCGTCAAATACGAAAATTACAAAAAAATTCCTACTTTAAAACAATATACTTTAATTTCACAAGACCAGATTCGAGTTGAAAACTTTGTTAAAAACAGTTTAGGAACATGGAATTGTAGCGTTTATACTTCAAAAAATGATCATTTTGCCATTATTGAAGATCAATTTCAGCTTTGCGTTGGAGATTTATATTTGCAAACAAGTTTAGACACAGATTTTTAGAAATTAGGTAATTTCTTTTAAGTATTGAGACAAAATTAGTTTAGATTATTTTTTGTCATAAAAACTCTTGATAATCAAAATTGTTCGACACCTTTGAGGTATCTGATAATTGTTATTTATTACTTACCAAATTTTTAATTGTTTTTTTAATAATAAGTTTTCAAAAAAAAAGTTATATTATTTAAGACAAAATGAATTTCAAATAAGATATTTCACTAACACTATGAAAAAATATATTATTGTTTTGAGCCTTCTGTTGTTGTTTTTGGGCAATTTTGCACAAGCACAGCAATTCAGTATTGGCGTTGGTTACAACCAAGCTACTTTTTACGGAAGTCGCTACATTTATCCAATAGGTACGCCCGATTTATTTCCCGTTTTGAGAGGGGCAAAATTGGAAGGCATATTTAGTCAAGGTAGCCACCGTTTGCAAATGGGATATAGCTACTTTTTTTATGCTCCAGAAATTGATTTTGGTTATTATGGAATCACGACAAAACCATCAATGATGGAGTTGGAACTCAATTATAACTATTATTTGCTAGGTTATAGCGAAGAAGGCGGAATATATGCCTTATTGGGCGGAAGTATGACCATGCTTAACCTAAATTCTACGATTCCTGATCCTTCTGTTTCGGAAGCAAATTTGTTCAATAGCAAATCGTCTTTGGGTACTTTTGTCAATGTGGGTTTGGGTTTTGACTTTAATTTTGGTAGCGGTTCTTTTTTTGGAGAAGGAAAAACAGCGATTCATACCAATTCTTATGTGAATAATACCACCATTTGGGAAACGCAATTCAATTATTTTTGGTCGGTTTCTGCCGGTTTTAGATTTTTTCTTACGCAACCTGCTTCTTTTATTCATCCTCGAAAAGCAAGCCGTTTCAATCCGTTTAGGGCAAAAAGAACAGGAAGTTCTCACCCAATTCGTAGAAATAACTAAAAAAATTGTTTAGATGATGTATTGAATAATTAAGTTAAATAATTTCTGAACAACTTCAAAAAAATAATTTACCTTTGTCAGGGTTTTTTATAAACCTTGACAAAAATTATCTTCTGTTAAACAAAATGTCATTAAAAACAATCGTAAAAGTCGGAAATATCAGCAATTTGGGCGAAGCTCGTTATTGCGCAGGCATGGGCGTAGAAATGTTGGGTTTTTGTTTGGATAAACAATCCCCTAATTTTGTGGATCAAAAAAAGTTCGAAGGAATTGTTCAATGGGTTGAAGGAATAAAAATTGTAGGCGAGTTTAGCCAAATCCCTGAACAAGATTTTTCAGAATATCATCTGGATTATATAGAAATCCAAAATGTGGAACACATCAAACATTTTAGTAAAAGCCAAATTCCGCTTATTTTGGCTTTAAATGTGGATTATTCACTTAGCAAATTTGCAAATATTTTTGAAAAATACAGACATCATATCAGTTATTTTTTGCTAAAAACCAATCAACTCCTTCCGCCTTTTTTCTTGGAGGAATTAAGAAATTTTGCGAGTCATTATCCAATTTTGTTCGATTATCATACTCAAAATCAGTCTATTGAACAAATTTTGGAAACAGGCGTAAAAGGAATTGCTTTACAAGGTAGCGAGGAAATTTCAGTAGGAATCAATGACTTTGAAGAATTGGAATTAATTTTCGAACAATTAAAAAACTAACTATTTGTTTTTATTAAAAAAAAATTAAATTTGCATGAAATAAAACTTCATAGGCATGAACACAGATTGGAATGATTTATTAAAAGCCTCAAAAGAGTTCTTTGAAAAAGCAAAAACTTTTGCAGCAAAAACTTTTTTTCCTGTTTTGGAAGCAAAATATTTGCCTGAAGAAATACAAAACCAATTAGCTATTCTGCCTCAAGAATTTCAAGAGGAATTTGAGTTTCAATTCGAATTAGAATCAAAAAGTCTGGTAAACAGTAGAAACAATGCCATTGCAGGAGCAGGTATTTTTTTTATGGCAGATTGGTATTATCCAATTATTGGCATAGCGGGCTATTGGTATTATTTAAAAAACAAACAAATTCCGAACTTAGCAAAAGATGTTCTTCAAAGTGTGGTTTTGCGCCATAGAATTTCGAGCAAACAAGAAACACAAGCAAGACCGCAAGGCATTCATGCAAAATATGCTTCCTCTACTCCTTTAGATAGGATTTTGCCAGCACAAGAATTATTTAATGATTGGGCAATCATTCAGGATTCTCATTTTTCATGGAATGATCAAACCACCGAAAAATGCTATCAGCTTCAAAATCAATACGAAAATGCGTTTAGCTTTGTACACCAAGAAGTGGATAAGCAAATGATTTATTTTGTAAAAGAAATTCCGTTAAATATTCTGGATTCTCAACTTCACTCCGAAATTTTGCACAAGGGGCAGCCTTCCGAAATGATTACTTTTCAAGATTTAGTTTTTTATAAAGAACAAGAAAGAGAAGGTGTACACTATATTACGAACAAATCACTTGCAGTTAGAGTATGGGTTTTTATAGACGGGCAAAACAAAAGAGTCATCAGAATTATTCAAGAAGGCAAATTTTGCAGATCGTTTTTGGGACAAATTGTCTAGGCTTTGAAATTTTAAGAGCAACAAATATTTTTGAAATAAATGTTTTTTTACCTAATTTTGCAAAAAAAAATAAATTATAAAAAATTAGCATTATAAATGTACTTAGCCAGCCAATCAAAAGTTCAAAACTTAAAAACGTATAATTATGTTTAATAAAAAAGATACCGCAGTAAAACCAAAAGAACAACCAGTATCGGCAGGTGATGTTCGCAATATTATTGGCAAAGGAACAATAATTACAGGAAATATAGAAACCGTTGGAAACATCAGGTTAGATGGTAAATTGAAAGGAAATTTGCGTGCCGAATCAAAAGTTGCTTTGGGCATTGGTTCAAAGGTAGACGGAGATATTTTTGCCCAAAATGCAGAAATTGAAGGGGAAGTTATTGGCACAATTCGCATAGACGAGATGCTTGTTCTCAAACCTACCGCAGTAATTACAGGCGATATTTATGCCATGCGTTTGGTGGTAGAAGCAGGTGCAATTTTTAACGGAAGTTGCAAAATGGGTGAGAATTTGAAAAATACATCAACAAGTTCTAAAATTGGAGAATCGCCAAAAGCCCCAAAAATCTAATATTTTTCTAAAATATTCTGGTTTGGGTTTTCAAATGATTGCCTCTATTGGTTTGGGAGCTTGGTTGGGAAGTTTGCTAGATTCTTATGCAAATTTTGAACAACCCATTGCCACTTTATGCGGAATGTTGTTGGGAATTGGAGCTTCTTTATTTTCATTAATCAAGAGTTTCAAAAATGAATAGTTTAAAAAAATCTATTCAAATTTAAAAATAAATGAAAAAAAATGCTTGCATATAAAAACTTTATACTATTTTCGCTTTTCGTTAGCACACTTATTGGCTTGGGACAATTTTTTTTTCCTGCTTATGTGCTGAATTTCAGTTGGTTAGTATATTTATTTTTTGTATTTTTAACTTTTGTTACCGAATTTTTGGTAAAGCGAGGAGTACAAAAAGGAGACAATTACGATTTTTATAATTCTGTTATGGGATCGTTTTCTATTCGTTTGTTGTTATCAGCAATCGTTTTGTTTGCGTATTATTTTAAAATCGAAGAAGATCAACTTCAATTTACAATCACATTTTTTGTGTTATATTTTTTGTTTACATCTTTTGAAATTAGTAGTTTAGTTTCTATTTTGCAACACAATCAAAAAAGCGTTTCGCAGTCCGATGAAAAAATTTAGTCTTAGATACTTGTTATTAGGCTTTTTTGTCCTATTCACAACTCAATTTGCTTATGCTGAAGGCGGAGAAGGCAAAGAATTTGATGCCACAGAAATGATCATGCACCACGTTCAGGATTCGCATGAATGGCATTTTTTTACTACCACCGACGAAAATGGTAAGGAGCATCATGTAAGTATGCCACTTCCTATCATTTTATATACTTATGATCGCGGAATACAAATTTTTTCTTCTGCTAATTTCCATAATGAGGGAAAAGTATATGATGGTTTTGTTATGGATCACGAACATATTTATTATGATAATGGTTCAGGACAGGCTCGAACAGACGGAAATGGAGACAAAATAGCACCGATTGATCTTTCGATCACTAAAAATGTGGTTTCTATGATGATCGCCATGACCATTTTGTTAGTTATATTTTTATCTGTGGCGGGTGCTTACAAAAAACGTGAAGGACAAGCCCCAAAAGGTTTGCAATCATTTATTGAGCCTTTGGTGGTTTTTATCAAAGACGACATTGCTGTTCCAAATATTGGAGAGAAAAAATACGCAAAATACCTACCTTATTTATTGACTGTTTTCTTTTTTGTTTGGGTAAATAATTTGTTAGGACTTATTCCAACAGGCGCAAATGCTTCTGGTAGTATCTCATTTACTTTTACTTTAGCAGCTATTACAGGTTTGATTGTCAATTTGTCAGGAAATAAAACGTATTGGGGACACATTTTTGCTCCTCCCGTTCCGCCATTATTATGGATAATTATGATTCCAGTGGAGATATTGGGTATCATTTCAAAACCATTTGCCTTGATGATCCGATTGTTTGCAAACATCACCGCAGGACACATTATTATATTGAGTTTGTTAAGTTTCATTTTTATCTTCAAAAGTGTATTTGTAGGTATTCCTGTAAGTATTTTTGTAGTGATTATGAACTTTTTAGAACTTTTTGTTGCATTTTTGCAGGCGTATGTATTTACTTTGTTGTCAGCTTTGTACATTGGTTTGGCAACAGAAGAACATCATCACGAACACGAAGTAGAACATCATAAATAAGCAAAAGAATTGTACGTTGTCAATGGTTGTAAAACCTTGACAAGTGTGAATAATTTTGATTTTTACAAACATTTTTTTAGTATTTTTTATTTAATCTTAAAATTCATTACAATTATGTTGAATCTTTTGTTAGAAATGGGCGGTAGCGTAAGTACGCTAGGAGCTGGTATCGGTGCAGGTTTGGCTGTGGTTGGTGCAGGTTTAGGCATTGGAAAAGTAGGTGGAAGTGCTATGGAAGGTATGGCTCGTCAACCAGAAATGGCTGCGAAAATTCAAACAGGTATGATCATCGCTGCTGCTTTGGTAGAAGGTGCTGCTTTGTTTGCTATTGCGGTTTGTTTCTTGATTGCAAAAAATCCAGGAGTATAGTTTGTAAAAAATCTGAAAGGTTTGCTTTCCGATTTTTATCGTTTTTCCATACGAATAGGGTGTGGAAGAAAGTTGAAAGCCATCAGGTTTTCAACTTTCATTTAAAATATTCAATAGCTATAAAATTTATTTAACTATGGAATTAATAACTCCTAATATAGGGCTAATTTTTTGGACAACGCTTGTATTTTTGGTTGTCTTGTTTGCTTTGACTAAATTTGCTTGGAAACCCATTGTTTCTGCAATTCAAGAACGTGATGCGTCTATTGAAAAAGCATTAAAATCTGCCGAAGAAGCAAAAGCTGAAATGGCAAAACTTAATTCTAGCAATCAATTATTGCTTAGAGAAGCACAAGGCGAAAAAGACAAAATTTTGAAAGAGGCAAAACAAATTGCTGACAAAATGATCGCTGATGCCAAAGAAAAAGCACAAGTAGAGGCAGACAAAGAAATTGCAAAAGCAAAAGATGCCATTCAAAATGAGAAAAAAATTGCTTTGGCAGAAGTAAAAAGTCAGGTAGCTGCTTTGTCTGTGAGTATTGCAGAAAAATTGCTTAAAAAAGAATTACAAAACAAAGATTCACAAACCGCTTTGGTTTATGATTTCTTGAAAGATACTAAATTCAATTAATCATTAAACATGATTTTTTATGTCAGAAAGTAGAGTTGCTTCGCGCTACGCTAAATCTTTGATAGAACTTGCCGTAGAAAAAAATTGCTTGGAAGAAGTACATCAAGATATGTTGTTGGTTAGAAATACTTGCGAAAGTAGTCGCGATTTGCGAATGATGCTTTCTAACCCGATCATTAGTAGCGACAGAAAATTAAAGTCTTTAAAAGCTATTTTTGCTGCGAAATTGAGTAAATTAAGTGAAATGTTTTTGGATATTATTTCTAGGAAAAACAGAAATTTGGTGCTGTACGAAATTGCCCAAGAAACTCATAACCAATACAACGTACTTAAAAAAATACAAGTAGCACAAGTAATCACTCCATTTCCTTTAGACGAAAGTCTGCGAAATAGTTTTTTGGAAGTGATCAAAGAAATTACAGGGTCAGTTAGTGTAGAGCTTTCAGAAAAAGTAGATGATACTTTGATCGGAGGTTTTGTACTTAATATCAACGACAGACAAATAGACTCGTCTATTAAAAATAGATTGGCTGAATTAAGAGGAATTTTTGCAAATTAATCTTTTTTGTGCCATTTTTTGATAAAATTTATTTTGTATCAATTTAAAATCTTAATATATCATGGTTCAAATCCGACCAGATGAGGTATCTGCTATTTTAAGAGAGCAGCTATCCAATTTTAAAACTGAAGCCGAACTTGAAGAAGTAGGAACGGTGTTGCAAGTAGGTGATGGGGTTGCCCGTATTTATGGCTTGACTAAGGCGCAAGCGGGTGAGTTGATCGAATTTCAAAATGGATTGCAAGGTTTAGTCTTAAACTTAGAAGAAGACAACGTAGGGGCGGTATTGTTGGGAAGTTCTGCCGACATCAAAGAGGGAGACACTGTAAAGCGTACTCGTAAAATTGCATCCGTGTTGGCTGGAGATGGTTTGTGCGGAAGGGTAATTAACACGCTTGGGCAACCTATTGATGGAAAAGGAAGCATCACAGGAGAATTGTTTGAGATGCCTTTGGAACGAAAAGCTCCAGGTGTTATTTTTAGACAACCTGTAAATGAGCCTTTACAAACTGGTATCAAAGCTATTGACGCAATGATTCCAATTGGTAGAGGACAAAGAGAGTTGATCATTGGAGACCGCCAAACAGGAAAAACAGCTGTCGCAGTAGATACGATCATCAATCAAAAAGAATTCTACGAAAAAGGAAAACCTGTATATTGTATTTATGTAGGTATTGGTCAAAAAGCATCTACTATTGCTAGTGTGGTTGCCGCTTTGGAAGCTAGTGGAGCAATGCCTTATACGGTAGTTGTTTCTGCTTCGGCTGCTGATCCTGCACCAATGCAATTTTATGCACCCTTTACAGGAGCTGCCATTGGCGAATATTTCAGAGATACAGGCAGACCTGCATTGGTAGTTTATGACGATTTGTCAAAACAAGCGGTTGCGTATCGTGAAGTTTCTTTGCTTTTGCGCCGTCCACCAGGACGTGAAGCCTATCCAGGTGATGTATTTTATCTTCACTCTCGTTTATTGGAAAGAGCTGCAAAAGTAAATGCGTCTGATGATATTGCAAAAAATATGAATGATCTTCCTGATTCTTTAAAAAATAAAGTAAAAGGAGGAGGTTCTTTAACGGCTCTGCCAATTATTGAAACACAAGCAGGAGACGTTTCAGCATATATTCCGACCAACGTAATTTCCATTACTGACGGTCAAATTTTCTTGGAAACCAATTTGTTCAACTCTGGGATCAGACCAGCGATCAACGTAGGTATTTCTGTGTCTCGCGTAGGAGGTTCTGCACAAATTAAATCTATGAAAAAAGTGGCAGGTACATTGAAATTGGATCAAGCACAGTTCAGAGAATTGGAGGCTTTCTCTAAATTTGGTTCAGACCTTGACGCTTCTACCAAATTGACTATTGACAGGGGTAGAAAAAACTTGGAAGTGTTGAAACAAGGACAATTTGCACCAGTTTCTGTTGAAAAACAAGTAGCTATTATTTTTGCTACCACCACAGGTTTGTTGGATAAAGTAGCTGTTGATAAAGTAAGAGCATTTGAGGAAGCGTTCTTGCAAGTTTTAGAATTGGAACATAAACCAATTTTAGACAGAATTGCAAAAGGCGAGTTTGAAGACGACATCAAAGCTGTTTTGAAAACCGTATCCGCAAATCTATCACCAAGATATGCTTAATTTTTATACAAACTTTGCTAAATTCGTTTAGCAAAGTTTTCTTCATTTTTTAAAGCAAAAAAAATATGCCAAATTTAAAAGAAGTCAAAAATAGGATTAATTCTGTAAAATCTACGCAACAAATTACTAAAGCCATGAAAATGGTGGCAGCTGCAAAATTGCGCAAAGCACAAGACAAGACAATCCAGATGCGTCCTTACTCTCAAAAATTGAGTGGAATTTTGGCAAATGTATTGGCAAATACTGAAAGAATAAATAGCGTATATGCCTCGAAAAGAGAAGTAAATAAGGTAATGGTGGTGGTGGTAACTTCGGACAGAGGATTATGCGGAGGATTCAATTCTAATATTCACAAGGCAGTAGTGTCTCTTTTGCAAAATAAATATGCTTCACAACTCAAAAGCGGAAACGTAAAATTACTTTGTGTTGGGAAAAGAGGACGCGACTATTTTACAAAAAGATCGTACAAAGTAAATGCTGATTATGCAGAAATTTATGCAAGTTTAACTTTTGTAAAAGTGAAAGAAGTTGCAGAATATGTTATGCAAGCATTTGTGAATCAAGAAGTTGATGCTGTGGATATTGTTTACAACGAGTTCAAAAATGTGGCTACACAAGTAATTCGTGAAGAACAATTTTTGCCAATCGCAGATAAAAAAGTATCTGACAAAGATAAAAAAACAAATGTGGATTATATTTTTGAACCTAATAATGAAGACATTATTAAGGAATTAATCCCAAAAACATTAAAAATCCAGCTTTATAAGGCATTGTTGGAATCTAATGCTTCTGAACACGGAGCTAGAATGACAGCTATGGACAAAGCAACGGAAAACGCAGGTGATTTGTTAAAACAACTCATTTTGACTTACAACCGTACTCGTCAGGCAGCAATTACAAAAGAAATTTTAGAAATTGTGGGCGGTGCAGAGGCTTTGGCAAAGGCTTAAAAAAAATATAGAACTAACATTTCTTTGGGAAATGTTAGTTTTAATTATTTTAGTAATACAAATAAAAATCAGTCATAATTTTGCTCATTTGCAATTTTACTTCCGCCAAATTACCTACAAAATGGTTATTCATAAACGAAAAACATAATTTCTTACCAGATTTTGTAAGCAAATATCCACTAAGGCAATGATTATTACTTAAAGTGCCTGTTTTTGCAAAAATAAATGGTGCGTGATCTTTATACATATTCCTAATTGTGCCTGTTTTTCCGCCTGTGGGCAATAAATCAAATAATTCCGTTTCATTTTCTTGATCTTTTGCCTTCAATTCATAAATTTTTAATAAAATTTCTACAAAAGAATGAGGAGTAAATAAATTATAGCGTGAAAGCCCCGAACCATCTACCCAAACAGGTGGATCGGTCAAATCTGTTAGCTTTTTTTTGCTTATTAACTTGATCAAGGAATCGCTGTTTATCAAATTACTTTTTAACTTTTGCGCACAAAGCAACAATATTTGTTCCGCCAAAAAATTATCACTAACCTGCAACATTCTGCGATACATTTCCTTGCTCGAATTTGAATACAATACTTTGGCAGAATCGGGCATTTTTAGATCAATTAGTTGCACGTCTTTTTTTAACGTGTCCGAAAGTAAACGCACAATCCACGAGTCTGAACTTTTGAAAGGCACATCTGTTTGGACTTTTTCCTTCAAATTTGGATAAGAATAACGAAAATTATTATTTGCCCAATCCCTATTAACTTTAAATTCGTCTTTTGACAAATCTAGTTTCAATTTGGAAAACTGCCGAAAATAAGCAGGTGAAGTTTGCAAATCTTGTTTTGGAATTAAGTCAAAACGCACTATATTTCCATAAATTGGAAAAGATGATTTTTCAGCGGAAAAATATTCTTGATAATCGTCCCATGCCCAACCGTAACCCAAAGGTTGTTCGTCAAAATTATTACTAGAAAAAAATAATTTTTTTGGCGAATTTTTTAAAAAATGAAAAGTTTTTTGAACAGAATCCTGTAAATCTTGGTGCAAAAAAGTAGGATCGCCTGTTCCCCAAAAAATGAGTGAATCGTTACGAGAAATATAGCGAAGACTAGGAATGGAGTCGCCAATGAAATTTAAACCCGCAAAAAAACTAAAAAGTTTGACATTCGAGGCAGGCGTAAAATATTTGTGTTGGTTGTAATCGATCACATATTTTTTTTGGTTCATGTCATATACAGAAATTCCCAAAAACTGTTGATCATACATTTTTATGCCATTGATATATGCCGTAAATTTTTCTTGTGATTTGACATAATCCTTGTTTGGCTTACTTAATCTCTGTTTTCCTTGTAGAGATAAATCCAAATAAAGTATTTCTGCACAACTTGAAAGTAGTAAAAAAGAGATAAATAGTATCAGATTTTTCATATTTTTATAAGTTTTATTTAGTGAAATTGTTGTAATATACTATCTTTTTAAAGTAGATTCTAATTTCACAAACAAATTTATCAAGTAAGAAAGCCATTTAACTTTTCCAAAATCTCCTGCCAAAATGTGTTTTGCAAAGACTTAGAAACACAAAGTGTTCTATTTTTTGTGTTGATAATCAACTTTTACTTGATTTTATGCTTGGCAAAATCACCAATTTTGTCAAGCACAAAAAATTATAAAGCCATCGCCATCAGCAAATCGTGAGGTGTGATGATATGTACTTGATGGTTTTCGTCGCTGACTAACAAAGCCTTGTTATGTTTGTTGATCATCGAAGAAAGCGAGTCCACAGTGTTGTCCAAACCTACAAAAGTAAGCGGTTTATCCATAATTTCTCCCACAGACAAAGTTTTAATGTCTGCGTTTTCGAGCAACATTTGCAAGACTTTTGAGTCGGTCAAACTGCCCACCATTTCTTTGCCATCAACGACAGGAATTTGCGAAATCCCTTCTTTGTTCATTACTTTTATGGCATCGCCCACCAAAGTATTTTTAGAAATTGTAACCAATTTGCTATCTGCTTTTCTATTTTTGATAATATCTCTGGCGGTTGCAAAAGTGCGTTGTTCCAAAAATCCGTGATCTTGCATCCAAGTATCGTTATAAACTTTGTTCAAATATCGAGTTCCATGATCGGGCAAAATAATGACCATCACGTCGCCCTCTTTTAAGTGTTCTTTTGCGTATTCCAAAGCTCCATGAACCGCAGAACCGCAAGACCAACCCACAAACAAACCTTCTTCTTTTGCCAAACGTCGAGCCATAATTGCGGCATCTTTGTCGGTTACTTTAATGAACAAATCGATGAGATCGAAGGCAACATTTGCGGGCAAAATATCCTCTCCAAAACCTTCGGTCATGTAAGGATAAATTTCTTTTTCGTCAAAAATTCCTGTTTCTTTGTATTTTTTGAAAACCGATCCGTAAGTATCAATTCCAACAGTTACAATATTCGGATTGTGTTCTTTCAAATATTTTGCTGTGCCGCACATTGTCCCGCCTGTGCCTACTGTGGATACGTAATGCGTGATTTTGCCTTCGGTATCGTTCCAAATTTCTGGGGCGGTGTGTTCGTAATGTGCTTTGCTGTTCGACAAATTATCGTATTGATTTGGATAAAAAGAATTTGGAATTTCTTTATTCAATTTTCTTGCGATTGAATAATACGAGCGCGGATCATCTGGGGCTACATTGGTCGGACAAACCACTACTTCTGCGCCCACTGCCCGCAAAATATCCATTTTTTCCTTCGATTGTTTGTCTGCCATCGTAAAAATACATTTGTAGCCTTTTGCAATAGCCGCCAACGCCAAACCCATGCCTGTATTTCCCGAAGTTCCCTCGATAATTGTTCCCCCAGCTTTGATCAAACCTGCTTTTTCTGCGTCTTCGATCATTTGCAAACCTATACGGTCTTTAACCGAGTTTCCAGGGTTAAAATATTCCACTTTAGCAAGCACCAAACCCTTGATTCCTTTGGTTACATTGTTGAGTTTGACTAGCGGAGTGTTGCCGATGGTGTCGGTGATGTTATTAAAATATTTCATAAAAAATGTTTATATAAAAAACGAATAAAGTATTTTTTTGGGGAAGTCTAATTTTTTTGTAAAAATGAAAAAATATTTTGTTTAAACGAAATAATCTTTTATTTTTGTAAAGAAAATATACAAAAAAAAATCTTATGCTCAATATTTACAAACCTTCAAAATTTTCCGAACTTGTTGGCGCAAGTCATTATTTTTTAATGAACGAATATACCATTTTGTTTTGGAAAGAAGAAGAAAATCAGTTTGTAATTGCCAATATTGACCCAAACAGAACAGATTATACTTTCGAAGATTATTTGCAATTACCCGATTATGCT
>RDXG01000028.1 GCA_004292785.1 Bacteroidota bacterium | reverse complement strand
TCAATTCCTGAACCATTGTCTGCAATTTCGATGCGTACTTTGCCTGAAAGTACATACAAAGAAATTTGAATTTTTGCTTTTCTTTGGCTAGGAACAGATTGTATTCCGTTGATAATCAGGTTGGTAAATATTCTGCTCATCAGTTTTTCGTCGCCCATGATCCAAATTTGTTTTTCTGAAATTTGCGAAGAAATTTGTGCCTTTTCGTCGTTTTTATACAAATTTACGGTTTGGCGAAGCGTGTGCGCCACATCAAACTCCTCGTTTTTTGGAATTGGCATATTCGCAAAAGCCGAAAAGGAAGTGGCAATGTCGCTTAAAGTATCAATTTGACCCAATAAAGACTCGATAGAACGCCCTGCACGCGGATTTTCGGAAGACAAAACCCTTTGCAAATGCTGTAAAGTCAATTTCATGGGCGTAAGCGGATTTTTGATTTCGTGGGCAACCTGCCGCGCCATTTCTCGCCAAGCCGACTCTTTTTCGCTTTTGCTTAACGCCAATTTGCTCTCCTCTAATTGCAAAAGCATATTGTTGTAAGCCCCAACCAAAACCCCAATTTCGTCTGTTGAATGATAATCTAGCGGTTCGTTGGTGTTGTTTAAGGTTGTTAAACTAATTTTTTGGGTCAGCATTTGCAAAGGCGCAGTCAAAAAGTGCGAAGCAATGTAAGAAAGCACAATCAAAGCCAAAAAAATTAGCGTAAAAACGTTAATAATCGTTGATAAAACCTCGATAATTTCTTTTTCTGAACGCTTTTGAGACTCAAAAAACGGAATACTAATGATTCCCCGTAATTCGCTAGTTTCATACGATTTTACGCCCATATACACCGATTTGTAGTCGAGTTGCCCCACAGATTCGGTGAGCATAATTTTGTTTTGCCCTTTTTCGTCAATGCTTTCCATTGCATTTGGGTTGATGAGTTTGGCAAGCAAATCACTTTCGTAAATAAAAGGTTGGCTAGAAACCAATAAAAAGCCGTTTTTATCAAACAAATTGATGTCCGTTTGCGTGAGTCGGCTGGTTTGAATGACCGTTTCGAGCAGTTCTTCAATACTTCGCAAACCTTTGTAAAAACTTTCCAATTCGACAATAATATTTCCGCTAATGCTTTCGGCTTGCCTAAAATACGTATTTTTGATGTTTTCAAATACAGTTGGATTCGGGCAGAAAAATTGAGTTGAAAAGATACTTTTTGCACATAAAAATAGTACAAAGTAGCCATAAACAACTTAAAAACAAACAAAATAATAAACAAAAACGAAAAATTAGAAAGCAAACTTTGCATTGGCGAAAAGGCAGAACTAATGACCACATAACGGTTATTGTCGCCTTCAATTAATAGATGGCGATGATCTTTCCAAAAAATTTCTCGTTCTAAAATTTCATTTTTATCAGAAATAAATAATTTTAAAAATTTCTTTTCATAATTAAAATCACCATAAGTGTAGGAAAGCAAATTATTTCTGTAAATGGCATAACTCACATCGGAGTCGTCATAAATGTTTGCAAAACGTTTGTCTAAAAACAAATTTGGATAAATACTGTTAGGCAAAATCTTTTTGAGCCTCAAATCCAACACAATTTTTCCAATTTGTTGATCTTTTCGGGCAATTTCCATAAAAACCAAATAGCGTTTGGTGTTTCCTGTCAAATCTTGCACAAAATAAATGTCTTTGTAATCGGTTTTGTATTTGTCCAAATGAAATTTTGTAAACATCGAATCGTAAGACTGATCGTAATTGTAAGGTTCTCCTAAGTCGTTGAAAAGCAATACGTTAAGGTCGTATTTGTCGAAATAACTACTCAAATGATAGCGTTTTATTTTTTGAATAATCAAATCTTTTGAAAGCACCGCCACCATTCTGGTTTTGATCATTTGGTCTTGTTTAATTTCTTTAATCACGTTATTTAACAAAAATTCGCCATGTTTGTCATTTTCTATCAATAATTGGTTTGCAAACAGGTTTTTGTTCAAACTGTCCATTGTTTTTTCGAAAGTATAAATGGAATATGAACCCAACATTGCCGCCACAATGGTCGAAAAACACAAATACAAATAAGTAGTATAACCTAATTTTTTGACGTTTTTCGGCAATTTTACCAAAGAAATTACCGCCAAATACAGAAAATTAAGCATAAAAATTAGCATATCTGGCACAGACAAAAAAATTGTAGTGGGAATGAAAATCAAGGAGGCAATAATAATCAAAATTAAGATTTGCTTAGGCGAAGAATTTAGGAAAAAAAGCAAGCGCGAAACCACATGAGAAGTAAAAAAATACAGCAAAGCACTCAACAAAAAAATGAAAAAACAAGCAACTTTAAAAGTGTTAAAATTAATATCGGAAGTAATATCTAGGCTAGTTTGCGAGCTAAAATAAATAGATTCGAGGTTGGCAAACAAAAAATAAAAAGCCAAATAAGTAAACAAAACCAAGATCACAGAAATAATTTTTCGTAGCCATTGGGGGCAAGCAAGCAACTTTTTGATGGGTAACAAAACGTGATAATTTAGGTAAATAAAACCGCCCAAAATGCTCAAAACAATCATATTTAGCAACAAATCACCCAAAGATGGCGTAACAAAAGAAGAAGAATAAAACTTAATTCCAAACAGATCAAACTGCTTTAAACCGACAGGAATATCGAAAAAAAGCATCATCAAACGAATGGAAAAAACCGAAAAACTAAGCATAATAAAGCCCGCTAACACTTTTTCCTGCCTTAAAAATTCTTTGAGATTCAAACGAATTTGCAAAAAAGTAAAAAGCAAAGTTAGCAAGGAAAAAAACGAAATTGCCGAATGATAAAAACCCACAGAAACGGCTTGCAAAACCTGCGGAGAAATAGGCAAAGCAATGGTAAAAAGCGTTCTTCCTTCCTTACTTTTGATCGGATAGCCTTCGTCTTGTTCCAAAGAAATTCTGATGTCGTTGGTCAAAAAAATGTCTTGATTTAGGCTTGCTTTTACGTATTGGTTGTCGCGCGCTTTGACAAACAAAGGCACAACCATTGCCATTTGGTAGCGGTTTTCGCCCAAAATCGCGCTATCTTTAAGCACAATAAAAATTCCGTGATTGTTTTCGATGCTAATTTGCGAAAATTTGCCCAAAATGCTTTCGCTTTCTATTTTAAAACGGTTATCAGTCCAAAATTTGAGTTCGTCGTTTTGATAAATAAACACAGGATAAGTGTTTGCTTGCAAAAGTTCGCCAAAATTTAGGTTTTTTTTGTCTAAAAGTTGCTTTTTGAGTTGTGTCATAGCAGACTCGGCTTTGCCAACTTCGAGTTGCAAATTGGTATTAACTTTTTGCAAATATTCTTTTGCAGGCTCATTATTTTGATGCAAAGCATTCAAAATCAATGTGATAGCTAAGCAAATGATGGCAAAAGGCAAATAAAAATAATACGGTGAACGCATGGAAATGGCAAATAATTTTAGCAAAAATACATTTTATTTGATTGTATCAAAATTTTGTTGCAAAAAGTTTATTTTTTTCTGATTTTTA
>RDXG01000133.1 GCA_004292785.1 Bacteroidota bacterium | reverse complement strand
CATTGCATCATAGGTATAGGTAATAATAATTTCTAAATTATGTTGCCAATTTTGTTTTTCTACCGTTGCCAACTTCCCATAAATTGTCCACGTCATGCGGGAAATTTCAGTCGGCGTTTGTAGCTCAATCAAATTGCCTATTTCGTCATATCGATAACTTTCGTAAGCATCCAAGTCATTTGGCACTGCATCAGCATCACTGCCTTCATCTTCCACCACTTGTAGTTGGTTGTTTACACTAATATTGTAACCATAATGCAACCTATCAAATAGCTGCCCCTGCCCATTTGTCCTGTCCAAAGTCAAAATATTGCCATTGGGGTCATAGCTATAATTTTCTTGGTATTTATTTGTGATTTGAAACTTACCACTTTCTAATTCTATATTACGAGTTCTGGTAATGCGGTTCAACTGGTCGTAATTATACGCCATGAGTTGTTGCATAGAATTTTCAGAAATTTTAGGGTTGTTATTGTCATCTTTAATATGAATAGCAGTCCGCATCTTCGCAATATTGCCTATTTTTGAGGCAATGCTGCTACAAATTCATAAGGTGTAACCTTGTTAGTCAAAGTATCTATACTGATAAATCTTGCTATATTGGTGCTATAAAGCCTAACACCATAATCTTGTGGCATTTTATCAGCATCAATGCTATCTGCTGCAATAATAGTTGTTGCATTTATTTTGTCCACATCAGCCAAGACTGGCGTACACTGAAAATGGTTTTGGCTTAGTAACAAAAAGCCAAAAAGGTGGAATAAGCGGAAATTATTTTTCATAAAAGTAATGCTAAAATTGTTTGTAAAAGTTTCAAAAGTAGGTTTTCAATTTACCTTGACAGTTAAAGGTTTAACTTCCAATACTTTAACGAAAAATCAAGGTATTGATTAGTTAAGGCTGCGTAGTTAGGGAAACCCTTTGTAAACAGGTAAAAAAAGCTTATACACTAAAAAAGATATTACTAAGAATATAATAGGTGAAAAAAGTCCTTCATATAGATTATTCATTATGCTATGCGAAGGATTATCAGCACTATATAAAATGTCCACCTTATCTCCTACCTGCCATCTATTATCATCGTCATAACTTGAAGAGTTTTCAGTAGTGTGTTCTTTCTTATATTTATCCTGAAATTTAATTGTATAACGAGTTGCATTTCGATTATCTTTATCCAAAGTAATAACCATTCCCACTGTTTTTTCACCAAACAGCTTTAAATATAGGAAATCACTGAGGGTATAAACACTAGATAGGGAGAAACACAGAATAATAACCAAAGATATTATTAACCACACACAACCACCCAAAGATATATTTTTCAACTCTTTGATTTCTTGCTTTAAACTACTAAATATTTTCATATTAACCTCCTGTTGGAATACTTACTGTGCCTGAAACATATCTACCCCCATATTTTTGACCACCAGATACCTTGCCTGCATAACGAGAATTTTTTTCTTGTGGTTTACGTACAGAAGAGCCTGCTGGGGTTGCCAAGCCAACCGAAACGCCAACCTTAGCTGTTTTATTTCCTTTATCATCTACAGATACATCACCCTTTAACGACCTACTTGCACCTATTGGTATGGTTGCACTGGCTTCTACTGTGCTTTTAGAAGTAGCCTTGCTTTTAGTAGGAATTTCACCAGTTTTTCCATAAACATATACTGCTGCTTCAAAAGATGTTTCGAGAGTAGCCATTGTTTCACTAAGTTTTTGAAGTATAGGAGTTCCAAATTTTGTACTATTTTTCCCAGTTTCCTTAGAAGTTACTGTTTGTGCAAAATCTTGTAACTTCACTGAAAAAGGGACTAAGGATACTTCTACTTCAATTATAATACCTATATTATTTTCAGTAGTGCTATAGGTTTCTATTTTGCCACCAATACCTTGTCCCAATAACTCTGCTTTACCAGACAATCCCATACCAGTAACAGTTACAGTAGAAACACCTCTTACAAATTTGGCATTCATTTCTGTAGCTTTGTCTGATGCAATATCCATTACAGTAGCCTCTGCACCATATTCATATTTATCTGCCTGTATTTTTCCTGGCTCTTTTGCTGTTTCTGTGGTGTAGGCTGTCCCTCCTTTAAAAGCAGTTAGTCGTCCAAACAAGCCTTCTAATTTGGTTTTATCAGCATCAGTCAAATCCTTCATGGTGGTTACTGTTTGCACACCATCTTTGTCTATTGTTGTGTGTACCCAAAAATCTTCCAAACCATCTAAGTCTATGGCTATAATAGGAGTATTCCCCGCAAACTGATACGGAGTATACCAAGGATATTTCGGACTCAACGGATCCACACTCAAAAACTTACACAAATTTTCCTTATAAATCCTAAACCCATAATCCTGCCCTTCCAAATCCTCATCATTTTCCTTCCCATT
>RDXG01000290.1 GCA_004292785.1 Bacteroidota bacterium | reverse complement strand
TTTTGGAAGGTTGGTTGCCTAAGAAATGATTTTTGTAAACTTAAATCTTAAAAAAACAATGATTCTAACTGAAGAAGAAATAAAAAAAATAACCGAACCCAAAAAACCGTTCCTAAAACCTAATTTTTGGAAATTGCTAATTCTTGCACTTTTTTTGACTTTGCTCACTGTTGTGATGATTAAAGAAAGTTTTGAAGAGGTTACGATCCAAAAAGCAGATGGAACGTATCAACTTAAAGCCAATAAAATCAGGCAGTTACAAAAAGATACCGCCAAATTTTCACAAGCAGAACAATATGTTTTGATTGCAGAGGTAAATGGTTGGTATCCTTGCGCCACTTGTGTAGGCGCTGATTCTGTTTTCTTGTTTAAAGGTGAAGTTTGGAAATATGGTGTTACTATTAATGGCGAAAAAGGCAGATACAATGGAGCTAAAAATCCTTTAAACAATGATTTGGAATATATTGTACAATTTAGAGGCAATATTGAAACTTGTTTGAAACTAGAACGAATCCAAATTGCCACTTATCCTTTATTACCAGAAAATTTGAAAAGAATTGTAAAATTAGGCAGACCACCTTTTAATCCAATAAACTCATGAACGCAAATAATCAAATGATCGCTGATCACTTTCGAGTTACTCGTTGTGCATGGCATGAAATAGAAAAAAAACTATTGGGTGGTGAAATAAGGCAGTTATTGGTAGATAATTTGAAAATAAGCAATTATTCAACCGACGTAAAAAAATATTGGATACGTTTACTTGCGCTTTTACCCAATTCGCCAATGGAAAATCAGCCGAGATATTTTTCCCAAAAAACAGGAATTTTGCATCATCATTATGCTTTGGATTGGGAAATTATCCGAGATTTGCCTTTAGACCAATGTTATACTTTGCAAGCAAGTGCTTATTTGCGCGCCATTTTGGATATTCCTAAAATTCGAGGCATGAAAAATCGTTTTTTTGATGTAGAAAAATTTTATGAGGACGTACAAAATTTGTTTATTTTAGAAGGTTGGTTGCCAAAAAAATGATTTTTAAGAAAATTGGCAAGATTTAAAAATCCTGCCAATATTTTTGTTAGGCAGATTGCAAAGGCGTTTCGTGATAAACTTTGGCATGACTTCCCAAAAAGAGGCGAGCATAAATTCTGATCAAAGCAATGCCACCAATTACAAAGCAAGAAGAAACCAAAAAAGCCAAAATTAGTTGATTTTCGTGAATATGACTAAAAATTAAATCTTCTCCAATAAAAGTAGTCGTAATCGGAAAACCCATTAAGCCAAGCGTACTCAAAAAAAACGCCATTGCTAAACGTGGATGTTCGTAAATATGCCCATAATAGCGGTGAAGTTTGAACAAGAATTTTTCTTGTTTTCTTAATTTTTCTAAGAAAAACCAACCCAAACCTGCCGAAAAAACCACTCCGCCCAAATACCAAGCCAATTCGATCATGCCAAATTTCTCGTTGTGCATAATTGCCAAAGCGATCCAAAAATGCCCCATAGCAACCAAAAGCCAAGCCAAACGCGGATATTTATGTTCGGTAAATGCCCTCATAATCATAATTAAGGCAATGCCCGCAAACAAAACAGGTAGAGATTCGTTGAGCCAAACAGGAAAATGATGTTCTAAAGTAAAAAGTAGCCAACCAAGCAAATAAATAGGAACGAAATAATAAAACACATTTTTATAAGTCAAAAAGTTTAACCGATTTCCTATTTTTTTGAAAGGCTTAAACACAAACTTACTCATCAAAGTATCCAATTCAAACTCGCGCAAGGCAAACAAAAATAAACTATAACGCAGTCCTTTGCTCAAAAAATGTAGTTTTTTTGGTGCTTGTGGTTTGAAATAATAAAATTGTTCGCGAATCAAATAACTCACTACCGAAGGTGAAACCAATAATTGATAAGTACGCAAAAACGCATTTCCCACAAAGTGAACCAAAGCCAAAGTTTCAAAACCCAAAGCAATCTCGACAAACATTAGCCCAATTTGCGAAATAGAAGCATAAGCAATTTGCGTTTTGATGGTCGGCTGAACTTTTGAAGTAAAATAACTTGTGAGGGCAGTTGTTAAGCCCACCAAAGCAATTAAAATTCGGGCAATGGGTTGCTGTTCCCAAAAAGGCATAGTGCGAATCAGCAAAAATACCCCAAAATGAATAGAAAGCGAACCGTAAAAAATGGCACTCGATGGCGTGGGCCCCTCCATAGCACGCGGCACCCAAGCCGAAAACGGAAATTGTGCAGATTTTGCAGAGGCAGCAACCAACAAACAAATCGCAATAAAAAGCCCTAATTGATCATGACCAGCCAAAAAACCTGCTTCCAAACTCATACTTTTGAGTTTCATAAAACTAATGTTTTCGTGCCAAAGATGATGGCTCGCCCACATGGTCAAAAGAATACCAATATCGCCAATTCTGTAAATAGAAAACACTTTTACAGCATTTCGAACAGGCAAATAACGTTCACGATAAAAAGCAATTAGCAAAAAAGATGAAATTCCGAGCATTTCCCAACCCATAAAAAGCGTTTCGAAATTTCCTGACAAAACCGTAAAATTATAGGAAAAATAAAAAAACAAAATGGTATCAAAAAAACGCCTATATCCTTTTTCGAGGTGCATATAATAGCTACAATAACGCACAATCAGGAAGGCAATAAAAGCTCCTGCAAGCAAATAAGTAGCAGTTACGGCATCAAAATAAAAGATGATTAAGAACATATATTTTTCGCTACTATACAAAGTTAATTCATTGATACTAAAAGGAATAGCTCCAGAAAATGCCCAATAAATCACAAAACCAAGCAGAGAAAAAAACGTAGTCCCGATGGCAAAAATGGTAATGTTCGAAATGATTCGTTCCCGATGTTCTGGCGTTGAAATGGTAAGTAAAAAACCCAAAAACGGAACCAATACAAAACTAAGAATCAGATAATTATTCATAAAAATATATGTTTTTAAGCCTTATTTAAACAAATAAATAGGCAAATTTTCGGAAGTATTTTCAAAGACTTCCTCAATGTTTTTAACACTAGGTATTTTTTTTGTAATAGGTTCATAATCAATCCATTGAGCATTTTGGTTTTCGTTTGTAAAACGATATAATTTCGTTGTTTCAGGATCGATCACTACCAAATGCACCCAATAATTTGCAAACCATTGATAAGTGGCAGGATTTTTTTTGATAGTTTGCAAAACCACCGCAGGAAAATGCTCAACCACGACCAAAAGCCGTAAAGTGTCATGAATATTTAGCATTTGCAAAGGTAAACCCGTTCTCAAATCGCCATCGAGTCCGTTTGCAACGCCAATTAATCCGATCACGTTGTGCGGAAGTTTAGAACCTGCTCCCAGCCTTTGGTTATCAACTTTTGAAAAATAATATTCCAAATTTATTCCTCCACAAACAGGCGCAACGGCTTGTAAAATGCCTAACAAATACTTTCCTTCAAGGTCTTGGGCATAATCGTAAGAGTTCAGAAAAGAACGGCGATCCAAAAATAAATGTTTGTTGGTTTCCCTTCTGCCCACAATGCACATGGCATTAGAGGCGTGATTCCATTCAGGGCGGGGTTCGAAAAGAGACAAAGCCCGAAGTTTGACTTCTTCATGTACCTTTTCTGCACTTTGATGGCTATCAATCAGCGCAAAACGTCGAGATCGTTCTTTGGCGTTGTAAGCAAGTGATTTTTTGAAAATTTCTTTGTTTTTTTTATGCAAAATATTGTTACTTTCAGACAAAATATTTTCATCATAAAAATCAATTTCGTCGCGGGTGGTGTCGTGTAAAGCGCCTAAAAATTGTGTAGTTTCAGGAATTTCGATGCCTTTTTTTGCCAAACCTTCTCTAACTTCGGGTTTGTTTGCCATTGCTGCCCCAATTCTGGCATTTACAGAGCCTGCCCTTCCGCTACAAGCACCGCAATCGTAACCTGCATAATGCGTATTGTTTACGCTGCTTGCGCCGTGTCCGATCAAATAAACCAAATCCGAAAAATTTTTGGTCAAACCAATACTTTTTAGCAGAGCTTCTAAACGGTTGATCATTTCGTCAATCGTAAAACCAATTTGCAAATCATGATCTTTTGGGGCATTCAGAGATTTACACTCAAATTGTAAAACGCTATCGTGATCCATGTGCCTAAAAGAAGACACCAAAGCAGGCGTTTCGGAAGGTTTAAAAATATTCCATGCCAACTGAATGGCTGACCAAAACCCTATAGTTTGCGAAACAAGCCATCCGCCCAACAAATTTCGGCTGATTCGGCTAAAATGTGCATCATGTTTGTGATGATGCTGTTTGGCTTTTGTTTCTTTGATCAAATATTTTGGATTTACAGGTGCAGGACAAGATTTGGTAAAAAATTTTCCGTTTTCGGGTTGAAAATAAAACTCCAAATTAAAAAAACCTGCTGTGCCAAAAGTTTGCGTATTTCCAAATTGTTCGACATAACGTCTGAACGAACATTCGCGGTCATCGATGCAAAAAATGGCTTGAAAATCGTATTTTGATTCTTTTGACAAATTTTTATCTTTTGGAACTTGTTGTAAACCTGACAAAACTTGATCGTATAAAGTCCATTCATAAGCCTCCTGCCAAAATGCGTAAACCTCAAAAAGTGGGCGTTTGACAATGGGCGCAAAAATTGGAGTAATTACGGTTTTGATATGATTATTTAAAGAAGTCCAACCTTTTTCGCCAAATTTTCGATCTAAGGCATCAATTTCTAACAACAATTCGAAGATGATAAAATCTTCTAAAGAAATTTGTCTTTCGTCAAGCAGAGTTTCGTGATGATGTTCCAAAACCGCCACCATGCCCGACCAGCCTGCGTGTGCAAATTGTTGATCAAAAAGATATTGTTCGTATAAACTTTGATCTCCAACCAAAATATCCAACAAACTTGTAATGCTACATTCGGTATGAAGCAATAAATGTCTGACTCTTTTGCTTTGAAAAATTTTGACCAAAAAACTATTTGCTTCTAATATTTTGATGGCTTCCAAAAAGCTAGAAGACTCGGTAGGAAATTTTTCCATAGAAATTCCCTGATCTACATAACTTCCCACCAAACGAAACAAAAAAGTATGCACTTCTTTTTCGATATTTAGCTGATAGGCTCTGTCCCAACTATGATGCAAATAGCCCAAACGATTTCGCCAAGCGGTATCATAATGTTCTTCAATGAGTTTTTTTTTCCATTCTGCCAAATTTTCCTTGCCTTTTGCCTCACAAATTATTCGGTCTAAAATGGCATGGTTAATTTTATTTTGTGCATAAAGCGCGCGATATTCTTTGAGTTGCAAGTAGGTTTTATAACCAAAATACGAAGATGCAGTTTCCAACGCTTCGTGAAAAGGCAAATTTTGAAAAGAATTAAGTGTATTGTGATGCACAAAATCCTTTAAAGGGTTTTGGTGAGGAAGATAGTGTTGCAAATTTTGCAAAACCACTTTTTCCTCAAATATTTGAGAATCCATAATATATTAGATTTATCCCTGCGCTTGTTGCACGGGAAATGTTTTTAGAAGAAATAAATTGTTTTTTTGTTGAACAAAATTGATCTGTTCAAAATAAATTTAAAATCTGTTTTTGTAACAAACTAAACTATTTCGTAAAAAACGAGCGCATGAAAACGAAGGTAAGAAGGTAGATTTGCCAATAAATCGGGTATTCTCAACAAATAACCCAAATCATTGATATTGAAAAATAAATGAGTGAATGAAAAAAGAACATGAGAAATTTGAGGTAAATCACCAGAAAAGCAAAGAGAATAGATTTGTTGACGTTTTATTTTTTTTGATTTACCAATTTTGTTTTCTTCTTCTGTTTGTTTTTCTTCTTTATTTGTTTGATTTTCCTCTTTTTTTTCGGTTACTTTTTGGATAAAAGAACTTGTAAAGTATAAACTATTATTGCTCTGAAAAAGCATAAAAAATATCATAGCAAGACATAAAAAATGCCTTGTATTGTGTTTTTTTGCATATTTTTTTTCTAAAAGCATAAAATTTAATTCTTAATTTCGCAAACGTACATAAACTTTAATAAAAACAGAAATATTAGATCAATTCTTTTTATCATCATGTTTTAAGTACAAAAATCTTGCTATTCTTATAAAATTTTTATAAAAAAAAGGTAGCCAAAACTACCTTTTTTATTATTATAATTTATCCAAAAGTTCTTGAATTTTGGCAGCTTTGTCAGGTTCTCCGAGAATCATGTACATAGATTTCAACCCTCCAAGCACTTGCATATCGTCTTTTTTAAGATTTGCAGCTTTTTCGAAATAAGGTAAAGCCGCTTTGAAGTGAACTTTTGTTTGTTCTTCTACTTCTTTTCCTTTCTTTTCGTATTCTTGCAAAGTCATTCCATCAACTATTTTTTTCACTTTCACACCTTGATTGTAGTGAAATGCACCTACGCTGTAAATTGCGTCATAATTGTTTGGTTGCAATTCTAGTGCCTTTGAATAATTAGGCAATGCTTTGTCTGTGCTGCCTGTTTGTTCGTACAACAAGCCCAAATTTACGTACAAAATAGGGTTTGTTGGGTCTAATTTAACAGCTTCTTCCAAATCTTTTATTGCTTCTGGAAGTTTGTTTGCTCTAGCAAAAACATTGATAGAAGAAAGCAAAATGTCTTTGTTTGTAGGGTGAACTTTACGAGCATCTGCAACTACTTTGATGGCTTTTTCAAAGTTTTCTTCGTCGCTTGCCAAACGAATTTTCCACAAATAAACCATTGGTTGTGTGTAGTTCAACGCAATGAGTCTGTCGCAAAAACCCTCCACTTTTTTGCTGTCTATTTTGTCCGCAGCGCCCGCTGTAGTAAGTGCATAACTCAATGCTACTGTATCAGATGGTTTTACGAGTGCGCTTCGTTCAAAAAATCTAGTAGCAGTAGACATATCACTAGCTTGGTAAGCGGCAACGCCTTTGTTCATAAATTTAGCGTACATGATGTCGAGTTGTTTGTTGGCATCTGAAGCAGAGCCTTTTTTCATGCCAATTACTTTGTTATACGATTGTAATGCTGTTGTTAATGGGTCAGAAACAAGAGAATCTCCGTTGGGAATAAAAGAAAGAGAGTCGTAAATGTAACCTCTCATTAACCAAGTATCGTCTTTTTCTTTGAGTTTTTCGTCAGAAATAGCCTCATCGATTGCCACTACCGCCTCTACGTATTGGCGTTCTTTCAAATGATTTTTGGCTCTTTTATAAGGGTCTTTTTGAGCAAATAAGCTGGTCGCAACGCTAAAAAGGAGTGCGAAGACAAGTAATTTTTTGTTATTCATGGGAGTTTTTTTTAGATAAACGTTTACGTGAAATAAAAATTTGATTTTACTTCATAAAATTTAGGGCAAATTTATTGAAAAAATTAAAAAAAATAGTATTTTAAACAAAAAAATAGCTTTACCAACAAAAAATTTGGCAAAGCTATTTTTTGAACTTCAAAAACTTAAATATGTGCTTCAATTCTTTTTTTCAATTCAGCTTTTGGCTGAAAACCAATCATTTTTTCAACGATTACTCCGTTTTTAAAAATCATCAAAGCGGGAATACTACGAATGCCGTATTTTACAGACAAACGCGGATTGCTATCCACATCTACTTTGGCAACTACTAAGGTTTCTTTAAAATCGTTTGCCAACTCCTCAACTACAGGTCCGATCATTTTGCAAGGACCACACCATTCTGCCCAAAAATCTACTAAAACAGGCTTATCAGAACCAATAATTTGATCAAAATTTGTTTCTGTAGCCTCTAATGAATTTCCCATAAAAATGTGTTTTATTCTTTAAACTCAAAAATGATAAATTTGTTACAATTCTGATAAAACTTTTAAATCTACGAAAATGTTTTGCGTTCTTTTTTCTTTTATTCAAGTTTGTTAGGATTTTAAAGTTTTTTGCAAAAAATTAAGAATTTTATGTTTTTATGTCGAAAAAAATATTTTTTTGCTTTTTTTTATTAAAAAATTAAGAATTTTACGTTAAAATAACCAAATAATTCATTTTTATTTAATACACACCACATGACACACATAAAAAATGTTCAGGAAGTAGATCAATTTGTTGCACCTATTGGCACTACTTTAGACCGTTTCATTACCCAAAGACAGCAAGAATTTCCTTATGCCAAAGGCGAACTTTCACAACTTTTGCGTGATATTGGTTTGGCTGCTAAAATTGTAAATTTGGCAATCGTTAAATCTGGTTTGTCAGGAATTGAAGGACTTTATGGAGAACAAAATGTTCATGGCGAAGATCAACAAAAAATGGATGTAGTGGCAAATGTTCGTTTTATTAGGGCATTGACACGGGGAGAAGAAGTTTGTGCCATTGTTTCTGAAGAAGAAGATGGAATTGTGGACACAGGACATTGTGATGCCAAATATATTGTGGCTATGGATCCGCTTGATGGTTCTTCAAACATTGATGTAAATACGCCAATAGGGACAATTTTTGCTATTTATCGCAGAAAATCGGAAGTAGGAACGCCTCCAACAGAAGAAGACGTAATGCAAAAAGGACAAAACCAAGTAGCAGCAGGCTATGTGATGTATGGGGCATCCACCATGCTCGTTTATACCACAGGGCATGGCGTGAACGGTTTTACTTACGAATATTCTTTAGGCGAATTTATCCTTTCGCACCCAAATATTAAAACAAAACCAAGTGGAAATTATTATGCTTGTAACGAAGGCTATTGGAACGATTATTCACAAGGGGTAAAAGATTATTTGAATTATTGCCACGATCAGCACTATAAAACTCGTTATTCAGGTTCAATGGTGGCAGATTTTCATAGAATTTTGCTTAAAGGAGGTATTTTTATGTATCCTTCTACCAAAAAAGATGCTCAGGGAAAACTACGTTTGTTGTATGAATGTAATCCTCTTTCCTTTGTTATGGAGCAGGCGGGAGGCAAGGCTCATAACGGGATTCAGCGAATTTTAGAAATAGAACCTAAGTCTTTACATCAGCGTGCGCCCCTAGTCATGGGGTCTGCCGATATGGTGGATAAATTAGCAGAAATGGTACAAAAATATGCCAAATAAAAAAAAAGAGATTTGCAATTAAGCAAATCTCTTTTTTTTATTTTAATTATATTTAAGCAAATCTTCTTTAACATTTGCTAGTTTTTTTATGGCTTCCATCAAAAAATATTCTGTTTGTGCAGTTCTGCGTTCAGCAATTTTTTGTTTGTAAGTTGCAAAATCTGCAATTTCTGGGGCAGCTTCTGAAGAAATAACTTCCAACATCACAATTCCGCTTGCTTCTCTAAAAGGAGTTGTTTTTTCGCCTTTTTTCATTGCACTTGCTTTTCCAATGGCAACAGGAGCAGCTCCTATGCCTTTCAAAGTTACGGTTTGCAAAGAGAAATTTTCTGTGGTTTCAATATTGATGTCTTTGTTTTCGTATGCTTTGATCATATCTTCCAAAGAATTTGCTTTGCCATTGATTTTAGCAAAAATATATTCTGCTTTTTTCTCAATCAAAACTTCTTTTCTGACTTGATCCTTAAAATCTTCAAATTTAGGTTCACCTTCTTCGGTTTTTCCTCTTAACAAAGTTACAATATAACTGTCGTCTAATTGGAAAATTTTGGAAACTTCTCCTAAGCCAGTTTGTTCGTCAAAAGCCCAACGCAATACCTCTCTCACTTTTGTACCTTGTAAGTTATTGATGCTGCGAGCATCTTTTTTCAAATTCAAAGCCTGCAAACTGATCATGTTCTTGGTCGCTTTCAGTTTGTCTGCGTATTCTGTTACATTTTTGCAATTTGAAAATTCACCTGCCAAAGCATAAGCCACATCGGTAGTTTCTTCACTAGGTTCAAAATCTTTAACTACGGTTGCAACTTGATATTTTGTTTTGGTTTTTTGGCTTGTAACTTTAACAATGTGATAACCAAATTCTGTTTTTACCAAATTAGGTAACAAACCTACATTAGTTGAGGCAAAAACCGCATTTTCAAATTCTTTAACCATTTTACCTTGCGTGAACCAGCCTAAATCTCCACCTTTTTCTGCTGTACCGTCAGAACCATATTGAGATGCCATAAACGCAAAATCAGCACCTTCTTTGATTCTTTTTAAGATGTCTTCTGCGGTTTTTTTGGCAATAGCATCAGCGGAATCGCTTTTTGCTTTGTTGCTAGTGTCTTTTTTAACTTCAAACAAAATATGGCTTGCTTTTGCAGAAAATGCTGTATCTTCTTTGCTGTCAATAAATTTATGAATTTTGAGTCTGCCGTCTGCCATAAAAGGTCCATAAACTTTGCCTTTCTGCAATTCTAAACTAGCCAATTCTTTTGGAAGATCATCTTTACGAAAGGCTTTAAAAGGACTACCTGCGTCATTGTTACGATCCACAAAATTTGTATCATTTTTTGCTTCCTCAAATTCAGGAATTAAAGACTCAATCTCTTTTTTGGTATTCGCTGAATCTTTTGAAGAAGGTTTCAAAGGAAAAACTACATATTCCAAAGAACGAGTTGCCTCTGCTTTGTACTTATTTTTATTTTGATTAAAATATGTTTGCAAATCAGAATCAGTTATTTTTACCAAAGAATCAGAAACAGAAGCATACGGAAGAAGCACGTATTTGGCATCTATGCGTGTGTTTTGGGTTCTATATTCGTTTTGAGCTTCTTGTTTGCTAACGTAAGTAGAAAAATTAAACAAATCTGCATATTTTTTTTTCAAACGTTCAGGAGTCAAACTCAATTCAAATTGGTAAAATTGGATGCGTTCTTCCTGTTGCATTTTTGGCAAATTTTGCAAATAATTGTTCAAAACAGCTCTATCAAATTCGCCTGTTTTAGGGTTTGTAAACTGACGCAAAATAAACGGATGCGGGTTATTACCTGTAACCAAATCTTTAACTTCGTCTTTGCTTACTGTTAAACCTAATTTGTCAAACTCTTTTTGAAAGGCAGTTCTGTAAATGAGTTCGTTCCAAGCCTCTTTGCGAATGTAATCCATTTCGCCTTCATTAGGCTGACGACCTAAATTGATGGTATATTTTCCAACAAGTTCTTGAACAACTGCCGAATATTGCTGAACGGGGATTTTTTCGCCATTGATTTCGCCAACGGTGGTTTCTCCTTTGCCAAACAATTTACTATTTGGTGAAATTAAATCACCCCCCACTATAAACAGACCTAGTGCCACTAAGACAACCCCGATGGCTAGCCCTGATTTTTCTCTTATTTTCGTAATGATTGCCATTGTTAAACTATTCAAAGTTTTGAGGTTGCAAAATTAGGCATTTTTGAATAAAAAAACAAACTGTTTATATATTTTTAAAAATATTTAGGTTTTCAGAAAAAAAAGAACAACAAGAGATGCCATTTTTTTGAAAATTATAAAAAGCCAGAAAATTTTTTCCTAAAAATATGATTTCTAGCTTTTTTTTACGTAAAAACAAAAAAACTACGAAAAATGAACGAAATTAGTAAAAAACCTCGAATCATTCTCAAAAATATTCAGTCCAAAGTGTGGGAACATCCTGCGGATAGGCTTGCACTTAATTCACTGCGAAGTATTCCCGCTTTGGATACCGTTTTAAAAGCAATTTTTGGTTCTACCACCGAAAAATCGATTCGTTTGATTGCACTTGCATCTTCGGTTCGTGCCAACGAAAAACAGTTTTCTAGAGTATATGCTATCCATTTAGAAGCCTGTAAAACGCTAGATGTCAATGAGATACCAGAATTATTTATTTCTCAAAACCCATTTTTAAATGCGGGTGCAGTAGGTATGACCAAACCATTTATTACACTCAATTCTGCTACTGTGGATATCTTAGATGATGAAGAATTGTTAGGCGTGATTGCACACGAAGTCGGACATATTATGAGTGGTCATGTGCTTTACAAAACTTTGTTGCAGGTACTTTTAAAGGTTTCCAATTTGGTTTTTAACATTCCTTTAACAGGACTTGCTTTGGCAGGATTGATCGCCGCTTTGAAAGAATGGGACAGAAAAAGTGAATTAAGTGCCGACAGAGCTGGTTTGTTAGCCATGCAAAACCCTGATACTGCAACCAAACTGCTCATGAAATTGACAGGCGGAAACAAATTAGATCAAATGGACTTAGGCGAATTTATCAAACAAGCAGAAGAATATAGAAAATCGGAGTCTATTAGTGATTCGGTTTATAAATTTTTGAATATTCTGAACGCTTCTCACCCTTTTCCTGTGGTTAGAGTGTTGGAATTGATTAATTGGGTACAAACAGGCGAATACGAACAAATTTTGAACGGAAATTACAGCACAGGTAACAAAAATTTTTATGAAACCGCCAAAGATGCTGCCAAATCTTATTCAGAAGACATCAAAAATGCCACCAACCCGATCAAAGACGTGGTAGATAATGCCAAAGACAAATTTGACGAAGCAAGCAAAAAAGCCAAAGATGCTTTTGATAATTGGCGAAAAAAATAAGTAGTTTCAAATTAAAAAGTTCCAAAACTAACATTTTTTGAAAAAATGTTAGTTTTTAACCCAACAATTTGTCTTCATTTTTTGTACTATTCTTTTCCTTAAAAACTTCATTTAATACAAAAAAAGTCAATTTTTCCCAAAAATACAAGCTAAAACACAATTATTAACGTTTTATATGTTTATTTTGTAAAATTATTCTTTTAGAAAGGTGCGATGGGGACTATGATTCAGCAATACCAATTACAAGAATCGGATTTTAGAGGGCAACGTTTCAAAAATCACCCCTGCGATTTGAAAGGAAACAACGATTTATTGTCCATCACGCAACCGCAAATTATCAAGGAAATTCACCGAAAATATTTTGAGGCAGGAGCAGATATTGTAGAAACCAATACTTTTAGCGGAACTTGGATTGCGATGGCAGACTATCAAATGGAAAATTTGGTGTACGAACTCAACTATGAGTCAGCCAAAATTGCCAAAGAAGTTGCTAGGGAAATAACCGCACAAAACCCCGAAAAACCGCGTTTTGTGGCAGGAGCATTAGGTCCAACCAACCGAACCGCCTCGATGTCGCCTGACGTAAACGATCCAAGTTATAGGGCAATTACTTTTGATCAGCTTGTGAATGCGTATTTGGAACAAGCCAGAGGTTTGGCAGAAGGCGGAGCAGATATTTTGTTGGTAGAAACCATTTTTGACACGCTAAACGCAAAAGCCGCACTTTTTGGGATTCAAACTTATTTCGAACAATCAGGCAAAAAATTGCCGATCATGGTTTCAGGAACAATCACAGATGCCAGCGGAAGGACACTTTCAGGGCAAGTTACGGAGGCGTTTTGGAACTCGGTGGCGCACATGGATTTGTTGAGTATTGGCTTAAATTGTGCTTTGGGGGCAGAATTATTGCGTCCTTATGTACAGGAGTTGAGTAGGGTTGCGCCTATTTTTGTAAGTGCCTATCCCAATGCAGGTTTGCCAAATGCTTTTGGAGAATATGACGAATTGCCCGCAGAAACCGCAAAAATGCTCGAAGGTTTTGCAAAAGATGGTTTGGTAAATATTGTCGGAGGTTGTTGCGGAACTACGCCTGCACACATCAAAGCGATTGCAGAATTGGTAAGCAAATTTCCGCCAAGAAAATTGCCTGAAATAGAAAAATATTTGCGTTTGAGTGGTTTAGAACCCGTTTCTCACAAAAGCGATAGCCGTTTTATGAACATTGGCGAAAGAACAAACGTAACAGGTTCTCGAAAATTTGCCAAATTGATCAAAGACGAAAACTATGCCGAAGCCCTAGAAATTGCCAGACAACAAGTCGAAGGCGGAGCGCAAGTCATAGACGTAAACATGGACGAGGGAATGTTGGATTCTGCGGCAGTGATGACCAAATTTTTGAATTTGATTGCAAGCGAACCCGATATTTCCAAACTTCCGATTATGATTGACTCTTCAAAATGGTCGGTTATTGAAGAAGGTTTAAAATGTATTCAAGGCAAGGGAATTGTCAATTCTATTTCTTTGAAAGAAGGCGAAGAAAAGTTTAAAGCCCAAGCGCGTTTAGTCCGAAAATATGGGGCGGCGGCTGTGGTTATGGCTTTTGATGAAAACGGTCAAGCCGATTCTTTTGAACGAAGGATCGAAATTTGTCAGCGTGCCTACAATATTTTAACCAAAGAAATTAATTTTCCTGCGGAAGACATTATTTTTGATCCAAACATTTTAACAGTTGCCACAGGACTCGAAGAGCATAACAATTATGCCGTAGATTTTATTCGCGCAACGCAATGGATTAAGGAAAATTTGCCTTTTGCAAGGGTCAGCGGTGGAGTTAGTAACATTTCTTTTTCGTTCAGAGGAAACGATATTGTCAGAGAAGCCATGCATTCGGCTTTTTTGTATCACGCCATCAAAGCAGGTTTGGACATGGGAATTGTCAATGCGGGAATGTTGGAAGTCTATGAACAAATCCCAAAAGATATGCTTGAACACATTGAAGATGTGCTGTTAAACCGCCGCCCAGATGCCACAGAAAGAATGGTAGATTTTGCCGAAAAAGTGAAAGGAAAAGGCAAAGAAGCCGTAAAAGATGACGAATGGCGAAAACAAAACGTACAAGAAAGGCTCAAACACGCCCTTATTCGTGGAATTGTAGAATACATTGATCAAGACGTTGAAGAAGCTCGAAAACAATACGCAAGACCGATCCAAGTGATCGAAGAACCTTTGATGGACGGCATGAACGTGGTCGGAGATTTGTTTGGCGAAGGAAAAATGTTTTTGCCCCAAGTGGTCAAAAGTGCAAGAGTCATGAAAAAAGCGGTTGCCTATCTGATTCCTTTTATCGAGGAAGAAAAACGTAACAACCCTGAACTTAGGCAGGCAAGTAGCACAGGAAAAATTTTGTTGGCAACCGTAAAAGGCGACGTTCACGACATCGGAAAAAACATTGTGGGCGTAGTTTTGGCTTGCAATAATTTCGAAATTGTGGATTTGGGAGTCATGGTTTCTTTGGATAAAATTTTGAAAACCGCCGCCGAAATCAATGCTGATATTATTGGTTTGAGTGGGTTGATCACGCCTTCGCTTGACGAAATGGTTTATGTGGCACAAGAAATGGAACGCAGAGGACTCAAAACGCCTTTGTTGATTGGCGGCGCAACGACTTCACGGATTCATACGGCAGTAAAAATTGCCCCAAATTACTCTGGAACGGTGATTCATGTGCTAGATGCTTCCAAATCTGTGCCTGTGGCAAGTGCCTTGATGACTCCCGAAACCGCTACGATTTTGGCAGAAGAAATCAAAATTGAATATGCAAAATTAAGGGAAGATCACGCCAACAGACAGCAAAACAAAAAGTTTTTGACTTTGCGAGAAGCACAATC